>JBIOYB010000327.1:0-21624 GCA_044869915.1 Allorhizocola sp. | reverse complement strand
CACCCGCGCAAGAGCACGGCTTCGCCTGAAGAAACCAGAACCGCACGGCTGAAGAGCCCAGCACAGCACCGGGCACACCCGCGCAAGAGCACGGCTTCGCCTGAAAGAACCGGAGCCGCACGGCTGAAGAGGCCGGCACGGCTGACGAGGCACGGTGGGGCGTTTAGAGCCAGGTGCCGTCGCGCATGAGGTCGCGGCCCTTGAGCTCGTTGACCTCGCGCCACGCTTGAATGTGGCGGGGCGTGACGCGGAAGAACGGATACGAGCTGCGGCGCGGGTCGAAGCCCGTCTTCGCGGCAAAGGCATCGCCGATGGGATCCTCGACACCCTCGATGGCCTGCACAGTTCCCTCGATGAGGACCACGTCGCGGGTGTGCCCGATGGCAATGCGCACCAGGCCATTGGCCCGCAGGTTGCGCGCTGTCGGGTTGTTGACGGCCGTGGACAGCAGGAGGGTCGCGCCGTCCCACAGGAACGACAGCGGCATCAAATAGGGCGTACCGTCAGGCGCGGCCGTGGCGATCCAGGCGTCAACATCGTTCTCGAGCCGGTCCAGGGTGTCGCGCTGGCGCCGCTCGAGCGACCGGGGCGGAGGGGTCACGTTTAGGATCTTGTCACATGAGCCCGGTCCGATCCGTCAGTAGTCCATGAGCAGTTCGATGGACGAACAGTTTCTCGCGGACCGGTTCGAGAGCCACCGGACCCATCTGCGGGCCGTCGCATACCGGATGCTGGGCTCGCACGCCGAGGCCGAGGACGCCGTGCAGGAGGCCTGGATCCGGCTGAGCCGCACAGACACCAGCAGCGTGGAAAACCTCGGCGGCTGGCTGACCACGGTGGTCGGGCGGGTGTGCCTGGACATGCTGCGCTCCCGCACGTCGCGGCGCGAGGACCCGCTCGACGAGCGCCTGCCGGAGCGCGTCGACGAGGTGAGCCCGGAGCAGGAGGCAGTGCTGGCCGACTCCGTGGGGCTGGCGCTGCTCGTGGTGCTGGACACGCTCGAGCCCGCCGAGCGGCTCGCGTTTGTGTTGCACGACATGTTCGCGATCCCGTTCGACGAGATCGCGACGATCGTGGGGCGCTCCCCCGCGGCAGCGCGCCAGCTGGCCAGCCGGGCCCGCAGGCGTGTCCAGGGCACCGAGGCAGCACCGGAGCCGGATCAACACCGCCAGCGCCGGGTGGTGGACGCGTTCCTGGCGGCCGCGCGCGAGGGCCGGTTCGACACACTGCTCGAGATCCTCGACCCGGACGTGGTGTTCCGCTCGGATCCGACGGCCGCGCGGATGGGTTCCGAACCCGTGGCGCAGGGCGCGACCGCGATCGCGGG
The DNA here is from genome assembly GCA_044869915.1 of Allorhizocola sp. Lineage (GTDB taxonomy): Bacteria > Actinomycetota > Actinomycetes > Mycobacteriales > Micromonosporaceae > Allorhizocola. Next base: position 20,297 of record JBIOYB010000327.1, on the reverse strand, counting down.
CTTCTTCTCGGGCCGGGCGCACGGCGCCGAACTCGCGATCTTCGACGGCCGCGTGGGCTGGGTGGTCCGCTCCCCCAAGGGCAAGGTGTTCATCGCGATCACGTTCACGGTCGAGGGCGACCGGATCGTGGCCATCGACGCCGCAGCCGACCCACAGCGGCTGGCCAACCTCGACTACACCCTGTTGTAAAACTGCATCCTGTTGTAAAAGCTGCACCCTGCCGCGAAGCTGCGTCGCGCGGCGGGCTGGAGAGCCCACTCGCGGCCCTGGGGGTGGACTGCTGGCATTACAGCGACTGGATCATCGCGATCCGCTCTTCCAGCTGCTCGATGGTGGCCTGCGCGCTGGGCGGGCCGCCGCATCGGGTGCGCAGCTCAGAATGGATCTTGCCGTGGGGCAGGCCGGTGCGGTGGTGGTGCGCGGCCACGAGCGCATTGAGCTGGCGGCGCAGGTGCACGCGCCGCTCGGCGGCCGACATGTCGCGGACCATCTCGCGCTGCGGCTGGGCGGGCACGCCTGTCTTGGTGGCCCGCCGCGCCGACGCGGCCTGGTCGGCCTGGCGCTTGGCCAGCAGCACGGTCACCTGATCGGGCGAGAGCAGCCCGGGCAGGCCCAGGAACTCCTCCTCCTCGGCCGTGCCGGTCTGTGCCGGAAGCCCGAACGTGGCGCCGTCGAAGATGACCTGATCGAGCTCGGCGGTCGCGGACAGCGCCTCCCAGCCCTTGGTGAGCTCGTCGCTGGCCTTCTCGGACTGCTGCGCCCGCTCGACGAGCAGGTCCTCCTCGGCTTTTTTGGGCCCGCCGAGGATGTGGTCGCGCTCGACCTCCATTTCGCTTGCCAGGCCTAGCAATTGGGGCACGCTCGGGAGGAACACGCTGGCCGTCTCGCCCGTCCGCCGGGCGCGCACGAAGCGCCCGATGGCCTGCGCGAAATAGAGCGGCGTCGAGGCACTGGTCGCGTAAACCCCCACGGCCAGGCGTGGGATGTCGACGCCCTCCGACACCATGCGCACCGCGACGAGCCAGCGCTGCGAAGGGGTTGCCGAAAATGAGGCGATCTTGTCGGACGCGCCCTTGTCATCGGACACTACGACGACCGGCTTCTCGCCCGTCACCCGCTCCAGCAGCTTGGCATATGACCGGGCCGCCTGCTGGTCGGAGGCGATCACGAGCCCGCCCGCGTCGGGGATGCCGCCCGCGCGCAGCACCTGCAGCCGCGCGTCGGCGGCCTTGAGCACCTGCGGCATCCAGTCGCCTGACGGGTCGAGCGCGGTGCGCCACGCCTGCGCGATGAGATCCTGCGTCAGCGGCTCGCCGAGCCGCACCGCGAGCTCGTCGCCCGCGCTTGTGCGCCAACGGGTCTCACCCGAATAGGCGAGAAAGATGACCGGCCGCACGACGCCCTCGGCGAGCGCGTCGCCGTAGCCGTAGACCGAGTCGGCCCGGCTGCGCAGCACCCCGCCGCCCACTTGCTCGTAGGTCACGAACGGGATCGGGTTTTCGTCGGATCGAAACGGCGTGCCGGTGAGCATGAGCCGCCGCTCGGCCTGCTCGAACGCGCTCTTGACCCCGTCGCCCCAGCTGCGCGAGTCACCCGCGTGGTGGATCTCGTCGAGGATCGCGAGCGTGCGCCGGGCGAGCGTCCGTCGCAGATGGACCTGTGGGGCCATGCCCACCTGCGCATAGGTCACGACGACGCCGTGGAAGTCGGAGGAAGTGTGCACGTCTGCGTTGCGGAACGCTGCGTCGAGCTGGATGCCCACGCGCGCCGCAGCCTGCGCCCACTGCAGTTTGAGGTGCTCGGTCGGCGCGACGACGGTCACCGCGTCGACCGTGCCATCGCTGAGCAGCTCGGCGGCGATGCGCAGGGCGAACGTGGTCTTGCCCGCACCGGGCGTGGCCACTGCCGTGAAGTCTGGGCTGCGCCTCCGCAGGTACTCGAAAAGAGCCTTGCGCTGCCAAGCACGAAGGGGCGGAAACGATTCGAGCACGAGGAGGGAGTCTACCGATCGGCCGGGCCGGCCCCCGCACCGCTCAGCCCGGACCGCGGTGCTGACCAGCCGCGCGGCAGGATAGTGAGGCGCACCACGAAATGAGCCCGGTGTGGACCGTCCACATACGAGACGCTATCCAGCAGCGGTTATGTAGGCGTGCACGTTGGGCAGGCTCCGGTCGGCGGTGCCGTAGACGCCCCACGGTTTGGTGAGCACTTGCCGATCGCGCCCGTTCATTCCGGTGAGGACGCGCTGGAAGCGGCCCACGTCGGAGCCGCCGAACACGATCCAGTCGATGTAGCGGTCGCCCGGATACAGCTCGGGCACGAGGCAGTCCCACCGTGGGTCGTTGGTGTAGGTCATGGCCCACACGACGTTGGTGACGCCCAGCTTGTCGAACCGGCCGCGCACTTCCTTCCACATCTGGCGATAGTCGGCGGGTGTGCCGGCCGGGCCCGATCCGCCGTCGCACCCGCCGGTCGCGGTCACATCGGCCTCGGGCTGGGCGTGCAGGCTCAGGAAGATCTTCTTGGGCGCGATCGCGCGGATGCCGGCCGCCAGCTCGTCGATGGGCGCCTGCGCCGCCTCGGTCCACTTCTGCGCCGGCCGCCAGTTGACCAGCAGATAGCCGTCGCCGTTCGTAATCTGCAAGGTCTGGCCGGCGACGACGTCGACCGAGCGGATGTCACCGCCCGACCAGGGGCGGCAGGAGTTGACCAGGATGGCGCTGGTCGCGCACGTGGTCTTTGTCGTGGTGGGCGCCGTGGTGGGCGCCGCGGTCGGCGCCGGCTCCGGTGCCTCGGGCGGCGGCGCGGGCGTGGTCGCCGTGGCGGCACAGCCCGCGGTCACCGTGGCGATCAGGATCAGGAAGGGGCGGAGCACTTGACTTCCTCTCGCAGCCCTCAGGGGCATCGAGCTGCGATAAGGAAGTTACCTATGTTGAGCGGACTTGACCAGGGGTCATTCGGTGAGCGACTCGTAGATTTCCTTACACTCCGGACAAACCGGGAATCGATTGGGATCGCGCGACGGCACCCACACCTTGCCGCACAGCGCCACGCAGGGCGTGCCCTCGATCATCGCCTGCATGAGTTTGTCTTTGTCGGTGTAATGCGACATCCGCTCGTGGTCACCTTCGTCGAGCCGATAGTCGACACGCTCTTCAAGGATGGTGCCTGTACTGGGCGAAGAAGTAGGCGTAGTCACTCAGCCATTCTCTCAGGTCGCCCGCCCAACTCCCAGTGTGATTCGATGGAGCCATGATCCATGTCGGAAACGAGGCCCGGGACGCGCTGGCCGCGGGGCGGCCCGTGGTCGCGCTCGAGAGCACGATCATCTCACACGGCCTGCCCCGCCCCGACAATCTGCGCATCGCGGGCGAGATCGAACAGGCGGTGCGTGCTCACGGTGCGGTGCCCGCGACGATCGGCATGGTCCAGGGACGGCTGATCGTCGGGCTAGGCGCCGCCGAACTGATGCGCCTGGCGACGTCCGACGATGTGGCCAAGCTGTCCGTACGCGATCTCGCCATCGCCGCGGCCACCAAAGCGGACGGCGCGACCACCGTGGCCAGCACGAGCGCGATCGCCCACGCCGCCGGGATCCGGGTCTTCGCGACCGGCGGGCTGGGCGGCGTGCACCGTGAGGCGTTCGACGAGTCGGCCGACCTGGTCACGCTCGCCCGCACGCCCATCGCCGTGGTCTGCGCCGGGGTCAAGTCGAACCTCGACATCGGCGCCACCCTGGAACGCTTGGAAACACTGGGCGTGGGCGTGGTTGGCTATCGCACCAAACGCTTTCCCGGCTTCTTCATCACCGACAGCGGGCACCCGCTGGACTGGAGCCTCGAGACGCCCGGGGAGGTGGCCGACGCGCTTCGAGCCCAGGCGGCGCAGCGGGTCAGCCGGGGTGCGCTCGTGGTCGCCAACCCGCTGCCGGAGACCGACCAGCTCGATCCGGCGCTGCACGACCGCGTACTGGCCGAGGGACTGTCCATTGTGGAGCGCGACCGGGTGACCGGCAAACGGGTGACACCGGTGCTGCTGTCCCACTTTCACGAAGCCACGCAGGGCGCGAGCCTCGCCGTGAACGTGCGCATCATCCTGCGCAACGCGGCACTCGCCGCCCAGATCGCGGTGGCCCTTGCCGCCAAGATCGCATGATCGTCACGGTCGGCGATCTCGTCACGGACGTGCTTGCCGTCCTGCGCGCACCGCTGGCGGCCGGGTCGGACACGCCCGCGACCGTACACGTCACGGGCGGCGGGCAGGCCGCCAACACCGCGGCGTGGCTGGCCTGGCTGAGGCAGCCGGTCACGTTCGTGGGCGCGGTCGGCGACGACCAGGCGGGCCACGACCGGCTGGCCGAGTTGCACGCGGCGGGCGTACGCACCCAGGTCAGCGTGCGGCCCGGCGCGAGCACGGGCAGCATCGTGGTGCTCACCTACCAGGGCGAGCGCACGATGATCAGCGATCGCGGGGCCAACCTGCTGCTCGCACCTTCCGATGTGGAAATCGCGCTGGAAGGCGCCGCTCACCTGCACCTGTCCGGCTACACGCTGCTGGATCAGGCCTCCCGCCCGGCGGGCCGTGCCGCCCTCGCCGCGGCACAGATCCGGGGCGTGCGCACGAGCGTCGACGCCGCAAGCGCCGCGCCACTGCTCGCGGCGCAGGGTTTTCTTGAGTGGGTACGAGGCGTCGACCTGCTGATCGCCAACGAACAGGAAGCGGAAGCCCTGGTCGGAACGGATGACCAGGCGGCGAGATTGGCACACGCGATCGGCACCTCCGCCGTGATCAAGCACGGCCCACTAGGCGCGACCTGGGCCGGACCGGCCGGCGTCGTGCACATGCCCACCGAGCCGGTCCACGTCGTCGACGCCACGGGCGCGGGCGACGCGTTTGCCGCCGGTCTGCTCGCGGCCTGGTCGTCCACGGGCGATCCGGCGCTGGCCCTGCAGGAGGGTTGCCGGCTGGGCGCACATGCTGTCGGGCTTGTGGGTGCCCGGCCGCCACATGAGTGACAGTATGAAAGGTATGAAGCGGGCCCCTATCCTCATCACCGACGCGACGATCTCCCAGGAGGAGGAGCTGCGGCGGCGTGAGCGGCGCTACATCCTGATGATGGGCCTGCGCGCGGTCTGCGTGATCCTCGGCGTGGTGCTGGTGATGCTGAAGGTCCCGCTGCTCGGGCTGTGGCTGCCGCTGTGCCTGGCCGGCATGGTCCTGCTGCCCTGGTTCGCGGTGATCCTCGCCAACGACCGGCCGCCCAAGGACAAGCACCGGCTCAAGCGCTACCGCCGCAACACCGCGCCCGCCAACGCCCTGCCGAGCGAGCACACCGGCCGCACGATCGACGCGGAGTGATCCCTCTCCCCGAAGCGCACCGTCACCCGGTCAAGCCACCTTAACGTCAAGCCACCTCAGCGCGTTACCGAGCCGCCGCCGCCACCGCACCGGCCACACGATTGGCGCGCAGGGCCCGCTTCTCCTCGAAGCGGGTGGCGGCCCGGTCGAGCTCGGCCATGAAGCCGGCCAGCTCGTCGCGCGCCCTCTCGCCGTCGTCGCTGAGCCCTTCGCGCCCAAACACGCCCAGCTGGCGCAGGATCGGCGTGAGCACCTCGTCGTGATGGATGCGCAGGTCGTAGATCCCGGCGATCGCGATCTGGACCGACTTGCGGGCGAAGTTTTCGATCCCGTGCCCCGGCATCTGGAAGCCGACCACCACGTCGGTGATCGCGCGCATGGTCTCGTCGGGCGCGATCTCGAACGCGGCCGCGAGCAGGTTTCGGTAGAACAGCATGTGCAGGTTCTCGTCCGCGGCGATCTTGGAGAGCAGCTGGTCGCAGATCGGGTCGCCGCTGACCCGGCCGGTGTTGCGGTGCGAGACGCGGGTGGCGAGCTCCTGGAAGGAGACGTAGGCGATCGAGTGCAGCGCGCCGCCCGTGTGGTCGGACGTGAAACCGGTGCCCATGTGCACCATGCGGGCACGCTCCAGCGCGATCGGGTCGACGGCCCTCGTGGTGAGCAGATAGTCGCGGATCGCGATGCCGTGCCGGCCCTCCTCGGCGGTCCAGCGGTGCACCCACGTGCCCCACGCCCCGTCGCGGCCGAACAGCACAGCGATCTCATGGTGGTAGCTGGGCAAGTTGTCCTCGGTGAGCAGATTGACGATCAGCGAGGTGCGGGCGACGTCGGACAGGGCCGACTGGCCGGGCTCCCAAGCCAGCCCGCTGAGCACGCCGTCGAAATCGCGCCCCTGGCTCCACGGCACGTATTCGTGCGGAAACCACTCCTTTGCGGTCGCCAGGTGACGATTGAGGTTGGTTTCCACAACGGGTTCGAGCTCGCGGAGCAGGGAAGGGATCATGCTTACCGACGGTACCGTAACCTACGACCCCGTAGCTAGCCGCTCCTTCGCCTCGTCGAGCAGGTCAGCCATGCGTTGGCGAAGCAGCGGGGTAACATCCTGGCGCCGGTCGGCCGCCAGCGGCTCGCCCACGACCATCGAGATGGGCACGTGCCGCTGGAGCAGGTTGCGCGGCCTGCCTTTGGTCCAGAGGGCCTGCGTTCCCCACAGCGCCATGGGAATCAGCGGGACACCGGCCGCACCGGCCATCCGCGCCGCGCCGCTCTTGATCTCCTTGACCTCGAACGTCTCGCTGATCGTTGCCTCCGGAAACACGCCGACCACCTCGCCCGCCTTGAGCGCGGCCAGCGCCGCCCGGTAGGAGGCGAGACCAGCATCACGGTCGACCGGGATGTGATGCATGCCTCGCATTAGCGGGCCCGCGACCGGATTGGCGAAGATCTCCTGTTTGGCCATGAATCGCACCAGACGTTTGGCCGGTTGGGCGGCAAACCCGGCAAAAATGAAGTCGAGGTAGCTCACGTGGTTGCTCGCGAGCACCGCGCCGCCCACGCGCGGGATGTGCTCGCCCCCGGCCACGGTGATCCGCATGTCCATGACCCGGAACAGAGCCTTGGCCAATGCGATGACCGGCGGGTAGATCACTTCTGCCATGGCACCGACCCTACTGTGGTCTGCCCTTGCGCCTGCCAGTCGGGCTACAGCTCGAGCAGCACCGTGCGCGGGCCGACGTTGGTGCTGGAGACGAGCATGTGGGCGCGGAAGCGTCCGGTTTGGACGGTCGCGCCGCGCTCCCGCAGCGCCTCGGCGAAGGCCAGCACGAGCGGCTCGGCCACCTCGGCGGGCGCGGCGGCCTGCCAGGTGGGGCGGCGGCCCTTGCGGGCGTCGCCATACAGCGTGAACTGGCTGACCACGAGCACCGGTGCGCCCACGTCGGAGGCGGACTTCTCGTCGTCGAGGATGCGAAGCTCATACACCTTGCGCGCCAAGTGATTCGCCGTCATAGGTGTGTCCGTGTGGGTCACACCCAGCAGCACGAGCAGCCCGTCCTCGATCTGGCCGATAACCTCGTCGTCGACGGTGACGGACGCGTGGCTGACGGTCTGGACTACGGCTCGCACGGGAGAAGGATGCCACGCTCGACAAGGTGATCGACGATCGGCACCATCACCTCGCACAGCTCCTCGAAAACGGCGTCGTGCGCCTCCGCCAGCAGGCCGGCGACGGCCGCCAGCGGCAGATTGCCGTCGCAGCCGGACACGATCGACAGGATCAGCGGGTCGATCTCCTCGACCCAGCGCAGCCCTTCGGTCAGGGCCAGCAACTGCCGGTCGACCGCCCAGCCGTCCGCGCCGAACGTGGCCTCCTGGCGCAGCTGCAGCCCCGCCGCCTGACGGAAGCGCGAAGCGAACAGGTCATGGGTGCGCAGCCAATCCCGCCGGTCGAACCATTCGGCCACGTGCCCGCCCATCGGCTGCTCGATCTGCTGGCGCAGGTCCTCACAGACGATGTGCGGATCGTCCACATACGAAAGGCGTGCCGTGATCAGTCCAAACCCGACGGCCGCGACATCGTTGGCGTCGAACCAGTCCAGCCACTGGGCCGCCCGCTGCGGGTCGTGCTCCTCGGACGCGTCGGCGGTCCACAGGCGCACGTAGTCGAGCGGATCCTGCACCTCCCGCTGGATCGCCCACACGTCCATGCCCGTGCCCGCGAACCATCCGGCGACCCGATCCTCCCAGTCCTCGCCGCGCACGTGCAGCCAATTGGCCAGGTATTGCAGCGTGCCACCGGGCTGGAGCAGGCGGGACGCGGCGTGCGCGAGCCGCGCGCATACGGCGTCGCCCGCCCGGCCGGAATCGCGATAGGTGTGCGTCGCGAGGCCCGGACCGACCACGAACGGCGGATTGCTGACGATCAGGTCGTAGGCTTCATCCCGTACCGAATGATCAAAAAGGTCTTCTTGAAGGATCTTCCACTCGAACCCGTTGAGCGCTGCGTTGGTGGCGGCAAATGTCAAGGCCCGTGCGGAGATGTCGGTGACCGTCACATGCCGGGCGTGCTGCGACAAGTGCAGCGCCTGCACACCGCAGCCCGTGCCGATGTCCAGCGCCGAGCCGACCGGGCGGCGGATGGTCGAGTTGGCCAGCGTGGTGGAGGCCCCGCCCACGCCGAGCACGTGCGATGCGGGCAGCGGCTTGATGGGCAGGTCGGCCAGCAGCCACCAGTCGTGGTAGGGCTCGAGGTCCAGGCCCGCCTGAGTGCCCTTGATCAGGCCGCAGGCGCGGGCGCTGGCCAGCGGCAGCGGGTGCAACGCGCGCTCGATGGCGTCGTCGGGCTCGTCCGTGCCGCAGAGGAACAGGCGGATCAGCGTGTCGAGCCGATCGCCGCCCTTGGTCACGCGCAGCGCCTCGCGATAGTCGTTGCGCGCCAGCGCGTCCGTCGCGGCATCGCCCAACCGCTCGGCGATCCCCTCTGACGTGAAGTCCGTCAGGGCTTCACGTAAACGGCGCACATCCTCCACACCCATCAGCACATACGCCACGTTATCGCGTGGCACGATGGGCCGATGCAGCGGTTCGTGCTTCCGTGGGTGGTGACGCTCGCATTGCTGCCCGTGGCGGCGCTGGCGACCGTCCTGTTGCGACAGTGGCGGCCGTCGCGCTCCTGGCGGAGGTCCGTGGGTGAGGTGGGGATGGTCCTCGGCTCCCTGCCCTGGGTGTGGATGATTCTTCTTCCGGTACGCGTCCCGCCCGACACCAAGATGTCTCACTGGATCCCGCTGTCCGACGCCCTCGAGCAGATCCGCGACGGCAAGATCGTCGTGCAGGTGGGCGGCAATCTGGGCCCGCTGTTCGCGCTCGGCTTCTTCGCCTTCTTGCGATGGCCCGGCTTGAGATGGTGGCACGCCTTGCTCATCGGCGCGGGCTGCTCGCTGATCCTCGAGGTGCTGCAACGGCTTTTCGCGTCGGGCCGGGTGTTCAGCGTGGACGACATCCTGCTCAACGCGCTGGGATGCGCGCTCGGATGCGGGCTAGGTCTGCTAGTTCTGCGGCTAGTTCGGCTTCGGGCACCGGCGCCCACGCGGTGACCTGGCCGTCGTTGGTCCACGTCCCGGCGACGCGCCCGTCCACGAGCACGAGCGGCCGCAGGAACCCGCCGCCCCGCTGGACCTCCTTGGCGTGCGCGGGATCGAGCGCGAACGATCGGTCCTGGTAGCCCAGCAGATAGGGGTCGAGGAAGCCCAAAAGCTTGACCCGTGGCGGTTTGCGTGCTCGATAGGTTTGCTCCGGCCACACGCCCGTGGGCTTGATGCCCGCCCACGCGGTGAAGTCTTTTGGTGTGGCCGGGCCGTAGCCGAGCCGGTAGCGGTCTTCCAGATCCGCGAGGGTGCCCTCCCGCCCCTCCGGGATGGGCACATATGTCTTGCCGCGCAAACACAGTGCGCCACTCATGCCCGCGTAGGAGATCAGGTACGCCCGCGCCTGCCCCTCGAGGCCCATGCCTTCGAGCAACTCGGCGCGGGTCGCCGGTAGCCGCTCCACGAGCTGTGGCACGGCCTTGGCCAGATAGTCGTCGGTCAGGCCCAACTGCAGGCGCCTTGGTCTGGATTTACGGATGAAGTGCGGCCCGAGCAGGGCGGTCAGCCAGCCCGCGTCCTCGGCCGCGACCATGTGCATCGTCCCGCGCATGAGCCAGTTGACGACCACGTCGCCGGGGTCCACGTCTCGTGCTCGCGCCCGGATCGCATACGGCGCAATCCATTCGTCCTGGGCCTGCAGCCCGACGAGGCGCCGGACGACCTCGCCGCCCGTTTTCAGGGACGTGCACAGGGCCTGCGAGGTCATCCGGGCTTCAATCATCTGCCCATTCTGTGGTATCTGCGCACCGACAGCGGGAAGAAGACCGCGATCAGCACGAGCGGCCACGCGATCGCGAGCCAGATCATGTCCTCACCGCCGGGATTGCCGAACAGCCAGCGCGTCGCGCCCACGGTCGCCGACAACGGGTTCCACTCCGCGATACCTTGAAGAACCGCCGGCATGGTGTCCGGCGACACGAACACACTGGACAGGAACGTGATCGGCCAGATCAGGATCTGCAGCGCCATCACCGACTCCGGGCTGCGCAACAACAGCCCGAGATAGATGCCCAGCCACAGGAGCGCAAACCGCAGCAGCAGAAGCAGTCCCACCGCGGCCAGGGCCTTGACCGGCCCGTTGTGCCAGCTCCAGCCCATCAGCAGGCCGCACGCCATGAGGACCACCAGGTTGGCCGCCGAGTCCAGCATGTCCGCGCCCGCGCGCCCGAGCACCACGGCCGACTGCGCCATCGGCATCGACCGGAAGCGATCGGTCACGCCGCGGTTGGCGTCGGTCGAGATCGCGGTGAACGTCGCCTCCACGCCGAACGCCATGGTCATCGCGAACATGCCGGGCAGCAGGAACTCCTTGTAATCGCCGCCGCCGGGCACGATCATGCTGCCGCCGAAGAGGTACCCGAACATCAGGACCAACATGATCGGAAAGAGCAGGTTCACGATCAGCTGAAACGGTTGCCGGGCCCAATGCCTCAGTTCGCGGCCGATGAGAATATAAGCGTCAATCATTTTTCGTGTACCCCCGTCAGCTCCAGAAACACCTCGTCCAAAGTGGGCCGGCGCAGGCCGATGTCCTCCACCGCGATGCCCGCCTCCTCCAGCGCGCGGGCGATCTGCGTGAGCGCCGCCAGCCGGTCCTTGACCGGCGCGCTGACGCGCCTGTTTTCGGTGTCCACTTCGGACTCCTCGCCCAGGATCGCTTGCACCCGTGGGATGTCGCCCGCGTCGCGCACCACCACGTCGAGGTGGTCGACGCCCTTGAGCTCGCTGGGCGTGCCGTTGGCGATGGCCTTGCCGTGGTTGATGACGCAGATCTGGTCCGCCAGCTGATCGGCCTCCTCCAGGTATTGCGTGGTGAGCAGGACGGTCGCGCCGGAGCTCACCAGCCCGCGGACCGCCTGCCACACCTCGTTGCGCCCGCGCGGGTCCAGGCCGGTGGTCGGCTCGTCGAGGAACAGCACGGGCGGGGCGAGGATGAGGCTGGCGGCCAAGTCCAGCCGGCGGCGCATGCCGCCGGAGTAGTCCTTGACCGCCTTGCGCCCGGTGTCCGCCAGATCAAACCGCTCCAGCAGCTCGTCGGCCCGCGCTTGGGCGTGCTTGGCGCCCAGGTGATAGAGCCGGCCGAACATGACCAGGTTTTGCCGCCCGCTGAGGATCTCGTCAACGGCGGCGTGCTGGCCGACGAGGCCGATGCGCCGCTTGACGTCGCGGGCGTGCTTCACGACGTCGAAGCCGGCCACCTCGGCGCGACCGCCGTCCGGGCGGATCAGGGTGGTCAGGATCCGCACGGCGGTGGTCTTGCCCGCGCCGTTCGGCCCGAGGAGGCCGCACACGGTGCCGGCCTTCACCTCCAGGTCGAGCCCGTCCAGCGCCGCTTTGTCGCCATAGTTCTTGCGTAGCTCTATACACTGTACGGAGTTCATTTCGCGGATGTTACACCCGCTACTGGGTGAAAACCAACTGGCCGCCCGCGCCCACTACAGGGGCGTATTTGGCCGAGAAGTAGGCGATGGTGAAGCACACGCCCGGCCCGCTGAACTTGTTGAGCTGCTGATTGACAAACAGGACCGAGTTGTCTGTGTTGGAAACCGTGCCGGTGATCGTGTTCAGGGCGGCGTCGTAGACGCACTGGACCACGCCGAGGATCGTGCACAGGCGGATCGTCGAACGCAGCGGAGCACCCGTCAGCGTCATGACACTCGTGCTTCCGTTGACGGTCACCGAGTAGGGCAGGTTATTGATCACGATGCTCTGCACGCACGTCACACCCGGGATGTTGGCCGTGCAGCCGCCGAACGTCTGCACGAGCAGGTTGGCGGTGGCCACGCCGCCCGCGGGCGGATTGGCCAGGACCTCACCGCGGAAGCTGGAGACCGTACATGAGATCCCGGTCGTGCCGGTCGTCGAGCTGAAGAACGTCGCCTTGGACCCGGCGGCCAGCCCAGCCTCGATGATGTCGTGCTCGGCGACGTTGGTCCCGCCGAGGCTGCCGTAGGTCAGCACGTTCACGTCCGCGGCCTGGCTCGGCGTCGCCGACACGACGGCGAAAACGGTTGCGGCGACGGCGATTCCCCACTTGAACATGGTTGTTCTCCCTCCTTAGCTTGCTTCGATGGCTGCCCTGAGATCGGTGATGCTCGGATCCAGCGCGAGCGAGGTACCGGTCGGGCTGAACACCACCTCGTTTTGGCCCGGCCCGGCGTTGTCGAGCCCAAAGGCCTTGTTCACCAAGCGATCCAGCGAACCGAGCAGGCCGCACCCGTTGGCCCCGACCGCGCCGAACTCGCGATCCGACAGGGTCGCGCCGGCGAAGGACACGACCGTCGCCTGGAACCCGTTGGGGTCCGGAAGCACCTCGATGACGCCCGGATCGCCGATCTGCGGGTTGAGCACCAACGGGTTGCGGTCCGACCCCACGAAGCAGTCGAACCCCAGCACCGCGTTCAACAGCCGAAGTTTGATCGGCAACCGGAAGACCGCGTGGTCCTGGCCGATCGCGAGCGGCACAAACGACGTGATCGGGCCGGCCAGCTCGACCTGTGCGAAGACGCTCGTCACGCCGGGGATGATGCTGGGCAGCCCGGGGATGGGCACCTCGATCGGGCGGGCGCTGAGCGCTTTCGCACGGGCGGGCGGGACGACCGTGTAGACGTTGGCGGAGGTCCCGTCGGGGAACTCGACGATCGGCGCCGAGCTCGGCCAGTACACGCCGAACTGCAGTGTGATCGGCGACGTGATCGGCACGTCGGTGGTGCCGATGCGGAAACTGCCGCCGCTGGTGACCGAGATCAGGCAGCCCACCTGAAGATGGGTCGGGTCGGTCATCGCCCGCGCGGTCAGCGGGCAGTTGCCCATGCCGGTGTAGAGGCCGCCCGGGTCCGCCGCCATGGCGGGGACCGAGGGACTCACCGCGAGCACGACGGCAGCGGCGATCGATGCAATCATGGTTTTGCACTCCTCGAATCAGCTAGGGGTCGAACCCATCGACCCCTCCCGGTCACTCCGCAGCTGATCCGGGGGGACGGCGATACGCCATCGAAATAAAAACCTGAGGATGTTATAAACCTCCGAGGGTCTTATAGTCAAGCGACGAGAGTCGATGTTGCTCAGGAGAAGGGGTTCGATGTCGCGATGACCGCGGTGCCGCCGCTCCCAGGAGCCCGCACAGGGCGCGATCCGTTGCGGGCCATCAAGCGCGGGCCCAGCCGCCTGCCGCCGGATGTCGTGGCGGCGACCCAGCGCGACCGGCTGTACGACGGCCTCGTGCACACGGTGGCGCAGAAGGGATACGCGGCCGCGACGGTCGGCGACATCTGCCACGCCGCGGGCGTCACGCGGCCGACGTTCTACGCGCTGTTCGAGGGCAAGGAGGACGCGTTCCTCGCGACATATCGCCACGGCACGCGCGTGGTGTGGGACGTGATGACGGCCGCTTTCCGCGAGCCGGACGACTGGCGCACGGGCGTGCGCAACGGGATCGGCGTGTTGCTGAGCATCCTGTCCAGCGTGCCCTCGTTCGCCGCCATGGCGATCGTGGAGGTGGAGTCGGTCGGCGCGATCGCGCGCACCGAGCGCGACCTTATGCTGCAACGGTTTCACCAGTTCTTCGCCGACGCTCCACACCGGACGGAGCTGCCCGACGAACTGATCGGCAGCGTGATCGGCGGGATCTACGCCACGATCTACCGGCACGTGGCCAACGGCAAGACCGAGTCGCTGCAGGAGCTGCTGCCCACGCTCACCTATTTCGCCCTGGTGCCGTTCATCGGGCATCGCCAGGCCGCCACCGAGCTCGACCCGGCGTGCCAAATCTCGCCGCCACGGGTTGACCCCTGCCATACCGGGCGGTAACTTCAGGTTCACGCCATCGAAATGTCTTGATGGGTTGCCGTTGGCACCGGTATTCATCCGCAGTGATTCACCGCGCCGAGGACAACTTCCGATCCCAGGGAGCCGCCATGTCCTTATCCCGCAAGCGTTTCGCCGCCGCACTACTCGTCAACGGGGCCGCCGCCGCCGCGCTCGTCGCGCTGACCGCCAACGGCGTGCTGGCCGCACAGTTCTCCATCTCCGGCCTGCCATTCACGGTCACGGCGGATCGACTGGAGGGCAACGGATTCGAACAGTTCGCCGCGCTCGACACGATGGTGCCCGGCAGCCCCAACGAGGGCGACACCGGTGGGCAGGTCGTGGTCATGGTCTCGGCGATCAGGGAGGCGCAACTGACCAACCTGTGCCAGAGCATCAACATGGGCGGGATGTTCATGAAGCTCACGGCGGGCGACAACGGTACGCCCGTGCGGGCCAGCAACCTGGTCGTCGACTCCGACCTGATCTCGGGCGACGCGTCGTTCACCAGCATCGACATCGGGCAGGACGCGAGCACCCTGGACCAGGTCCCGGGCGTCGTGGGCAACGTGGGCGTGTTCGGGCAGCAGGCGCGCACGGTCGTCATCGAAAACGTCCGGCAGAACAACTACGCCACGACCGCGGCCGCGTTCCGGCTGCCGCACCTGCGGATGGCCTTCACCCAAGAGGGCTGCTGAGGTGGCCGTGTCCCAGCCTGATGCGCCCACCTCCGGCGGCGCCGCCGACGCACCCACCGAGCGTGCCACCGCGGGCGCCACCGAGGGCGCCACCGAGCGTGCCACCGAGGGCGCCAGGGACGCGCCCGCCGCCGGGACCGCCGCAGCCGAGAGCGGCGTGTCCGCCGCCCGGACCGGTGTCCCCGCACGTGGCGGGGCTCACGCCGCCGCTCGCGGTCCGGGCGGCAGCGGCGCGTGGTGGTCCGCCTTTCGCCGGTGGCGGCGCGGGCGGCCGTTTTGGGGTGGGCTGCTGGTCGTGCTCGGCGGCCTGGAAATCCTTGCGGCCGTTTGGGCTCCGCTACCCGTGATCATGCGGGTGGGCATGCAGGGTGCCATCGGCTACCTCATCCCGGTCATCATCGTCCTTTGCGGAGCGCTGATCGTTTTCACGCCGGGGCAGCGCATCCTCAACTCGTGCATCGCGATGGTCCTCGGGTTGGCCACATGGCTCACGTCCAACCTCGGCGGATTCTTCGCCGGCATGCTCTTGACCCTCGTTGGTGCGGCCATGGCGTTTGCGTGGCGCAGCAGTCCGGACGCCAAATAGCCGCACGCCCGACGGGACGCAACGCCGCGTCCCGTCGGGCTAACCCACGGTCGACAGCTCGCGTGCCTCTTCCTGGGCAGGCGCGGGGCCGGCATCCGGCCGCTCATCCAGCCGCACAAGCGCGACCCCCGCCACGATCAGGACCCCGCCGGCCAGCTGCATCCAGGTCGGCAGCTGATCGAGCAGCAGCCAAGCGAACAGCACCGCGAACGCGACCTCGGTCAGCCCCACAAAGCTCGCCAGCCGCGCGCCCAGCCGCCGCGCCCCGCCGATGCCCGCCACGTAGGCGATGGCCGCGGCGACGATCGACAGCCCGAGGACGGGGACCAGCCAGTGCGCCCGCATGCCGGCGAAATCGACCGTGCCGGTGGTCGCGTGCATGGGCAAAACTCCCACCGCGCCGGCCGCGAGGAGCGCGACCGCGCCGACGAACATGCCCGAGCTGGCAAACGCGACGGGCGGCAGCTCACTGTCTGCTTTGGACGAAAGCACGAAATAGGTGGCCAGGCCGAAGGCGGCGCCGAGCCCCCAGAGCACGCCGGCCGGGTCCAGGCGGGTCCCTCCGGTCAGGTCCAGCATCAGGGCCAGGCCGGCGACGGCGACCACCGACCCGGCGATGGTCAGCGAGCGCGGGCGCTGGCCGTGCCGCACCCACATCCACCCGACGACGAGGATCAGCCCCAGGTATTCGAGCAGCAGCGCGACCCCGACGGACAGGGTCTGCACGGCGTTGAAGAAGAACACCTGACAGCCGGCCACCGCGATCAGGCCATAACCTGACACCGTGCCCAGATTGCGCCATAGCGCCGACCATCGCCCGCGCAGTGCGATCACGGTCGGGATGACCAGGATCAGGGCCGCGAGACCCACCCTGGCGGCGACCGCGGCACCGGACGACCAGCCCGCCTCGGTCAGCGAACGCGCGAACGAGCCGGACGTGCCGAAGCACGCGGACGACAGCACGGCCAGGCTTAGCCCGGCCCCCATGGCACGTTCCTGGCGCATTGCTCCCCCTGGATGTAATAAGCAAAGTAGCGTTATGCTGATGACGTTACTCGTACCACATGACAGGGGTCAAGATGCTTTTTGCTCGTGACACGGAGGTGGGTCTGGCCGCGGCCGCCTCCATCGTCAACACGCTCGACGGCGAGCAGGAGCTGCTGCCCGACATGGCCGCGCTGGACGAATTCGTGCGGACGGAGGGCTGGACGGGTGAGCGCAAGCGCACCGACGCCGAGCTGCGCTCCGTGCACGCGCTGCGGCCCAGGCTGCGCGAGATGTGGCAGGCGGCGGCGCGCGGCGACGAGGACCGCGCGGTCGAGATCGTCAACAAGATCCTGCGCGACGCCAAGGCGCTGCCGCAGCTGGCCAAGCACGACGAGTGGGACTATCACCTGCACGCCACCCCGCCCAACGCCCCGCTCGCCGATCGCATGGCAGTGGAGGCCGCCATGGCCTTCGCCGACCTCATCCGCGGCAAGGAGCTCAGCCGCCTGCGCATTTGCGAGTACCCGACGTGCGACGCCGTCGTCGTGGACCTCACCAAAAACCGCTCCAAGCGCTTCTGCGACGGCACATGCGGCAACCGCGCCGCTGTCGCCGCCTACCGCGCTCGCAAGGCCGCCAGCCGCTAGCGCTAGCCGCTTCGCCAGCCGCTAGTTGCTCCGCCAGCCGCTAGCCGCTAGCCCGCGCGGCGGTCTGGCATGCTGTGTGGCATGGCGAGATTGTCTTTGGCGCAGGACCGGGCGGCCGACGCGATGCTCGAGAAGGACCCGCTGGCCCTGCTGGTGGGCATGCTTCTGGACCAGCAGATCCCGTTGGAGAAGGCGTTCAAGGGGCCGCACGTGCTGGCCGAGCGGATGGGTGTGAAGAAGCTCAACGCGGCGGCCATCGCCAACTACGATCCCGACGAGTTCGGCAAGCTGTTCGCCACGGTCCCGGCCATCCACCGATTCCCCGGCTCGATGGCCGAGCGCACGCAGAAGCTGTGCCGGGCCATCGCCGACGAATACGACGGTGACGCGGCAAAGGTGTGGAAGGGCGTCGACGACGGCAAGCAGCTGCTCAAGCGGCTTGGCGATCTGCCCGGGTTCGGCAAGCAAAAAGCGCAGATCTTCGTGGCGCTGCTGGGCAAGCAGTTCGGCGTGCAGCCCCAGGGCTGGCGTGAGGCGGCGGGCGCCTACGGCGAGGAGGGCTCGCTGCGTTCGGTCGCCGACATCGTCGACGCGGAGTCCCTGCTGAAGGTGCGCGAGTTCAAGAAGCAGATGAAGGCGGCGGCCAAGGCGGCTAAATAGGCCGGCTAAATAGGCCGGCCGAATAGCCGCGCGACGCGTAGAACCAAACCCGCCCGCCGGGGCGTAAGTCCTCATATGGCCGACCTTTCGTTCGACGAATTCGTGACCACACGGTCCGCAGCGTTCCTGCGGTTGGCCTATGCCCTGACGCGCGACCACGCCCACGCCGAGGACCTGCTGCAGACCGCGCTGGCCAACACCTGGCCGGCCTGGAAGCGAATCTCCGGCGACCCCGAGCCTTACGTGCGACGAGCGTTGATCAACACGCATCGTTCGTGGTGGCGCCGGCGGTGGCACGGCGAGCAGCCCACCGAGCCGCTGCCCGAGATCCGGACGGACAGCCCACAGTCCACAGTGGATGAACGGGACGCGATCTGGCGCGCGCTGCGGCGGCTGCCCGAGCGGCAACGGGCGGTGCTGATCCTCAAGTTCATCGAAGACCTCAGCGAGGCGCAGATCGCCGAGGTCTTGGGCATCGCCCCGGGGACGGTGAAAAGCTACACCGCCAAGGGCCTGGCGCAATTGCGCGCCGATCCGGGCCTGCTCGACATCCCGCCCGGGCCGGCCGGCGTCGAACGCCTGGTCGGAGTCAAGAAACACATCACCCAGCGCCGCCGCAACCGCATCATCACGGTGGCCGCCGTGATCGCGGTCGTCATCGCGGTGCTCATCGGCACGTCACCCCTGCTGCGCAACCGTTCTCTGGAACCCTTGACCCCTTTTCCCGAGTACCAGATGGGCCACCGCATCGTCGCGTCGGCTCAGTTCCGCTTCCCCGAGGGGGCCGCCCGCTTCACCTGGACGCCCAGGTCCTTGCCCGCGATTCTGTTCCCCGAGTGCGACCACGACACCCGCGGGGTCGCCGTCTTCCTCGACATCGAAATCAACGGCACCCGGATGGGCGGCCGCGAGTGTCCCCACGCGCGGATGTCGGGTTTCACCTGGCGCCCGGTCACCGAGCAGGAGCTTAGCGCCATCGGAGTCCAAATCGGACAGCCGACGGAGGTGCGGATCAGCATCGACACCCTGACCGCCACCATGCCGCAGCGCGGGACAGCCAGGCTTGCCATCGGCGAACCCGCCGCGTGGGAGGGCTACCCCTTCCCGAAGCGGCCGGCGCAGCTGAAACAGCTTAATCGCGAAGGGATAGGCCCGCCCGAGACGCGCACCATGCTTGACGCGAGCCGGCAAAGCATGACCGTCGACAGGGGCCGCGAATACCTGTTCAACGCGCGCTCTCAAACCCCCGGCCGCCTGCACTTCCATCTGAATGGCGAGCTCGCGGCCACCCTCTCCTGGTGGGACTACAACGACCAGCTCTACCCTCTCAACCAGGTGGAGCTACCGTGGGACAGGCTCGGCCCCTCCGCCACCACCGCGACCCTCACAGTGACGCCGGAGGCGATGACCGGCGACTGGTTCGTGGAGGTCAGCCCCATAAATCGCTGACCCCGCCGGAAAAAGCGCGACGCGGCGACGGCCGGGCCGATAGCGTGGCGGCGTGCGTGTCACCGACCAAGGTCGCCTCGAGCCCGTCACCGAGCTGGTCTACCAGCAGGCGCGTTCCGGCGGCGGCACCGAGACGGTGCGGCTGCCGGTGGCACGCCTCGCTGTCGACGCGGTGCCCGACGGCTGCGAAGGCGTGCTGGTGGCCGGTGACCTGCAGGGCATCGCCCCTTCGCCGTGGGGCGGGCCGCCCGTGCTGCTGGGCATGGCGCTGGCCGACCACCTCCAGGTGTGGGCCGACCAAGGGCTGATGCCCCCGCCGCAACGCGTGGCCGTGATCCTCGCCGGCGACCTGTATTCGGCGCCGCAGGCCGATCGCCGTGGCGCCTCCGGCGAGGTGGGCGACGTTTGGTGGGCGTTCGCCACGGCCGGTTGCCCGCTTGTCGCGGGCGTGGCCGGCAACCACGACATCATCTCCGCCGGACAGCTGCGCGAGCTGGGCCCGTCCGCGGCACTGCTCGACGGCACGTGGGTCGACCACGGCGGCGTCCGCTTCGCCGGAGTCAGCGGCATCATCGGCGACCCCGCCCGCACCGGCCGCCGCAGCGAGTCAGACCAGTTGTCCCGCATCGAAGCCGCCCTCGCCGGCGACCCGGCCATGCTCGTCCTGCACGAAGGCCCCACCGGCGACGGCAGCGACCAGCGCGGCAACCCGGCCATCACCGCCCACCTGCGCGACCACCCACCGGCCCTGACCGTCTGCGGCCACGTCCACTGGGACCCGCCGTTGGCCCCGCTCGGCTCGGGCCACATCCTCAACGTCGACGCTCGCGCCATCCTGCTGACGCCGGCCTAGCCCTGTCTTTCGCACATGGGATTGAGCGGTGTGTGTTACGGCCAGCGGGGTTGGGTGGGGTCGACGTGGAGGAGGTCCAGGAGTTGGGCCTGTAGCCATCCGGGTTT
>JBIOYB010000326.1:0-7492 GCA_044869915.1 Allorhizocola sp. | reverse complement strand
CACCCGCGCCAAAAGCACGGCTTCGCCTGAAGAAACCAGAGCCACAGGGCAAGCCGAGGAGCCGCTGCGCGGTCCCAGGCACCCACGCCAAAGCACGGCTTCGCCTGAAGAAACCAGAGCCGCAGGGCAGGCCGACCCGAGGCGACCCGCAAGGCAGGGCAGCTTCCTGCGGCGGCCGCCGGCCGCCGCATGTGCCGCCGCGCAACCCCGGGCAGCGGCGGGGTGGTCTATTGGCCGAGTTGGGCCATCACCTCGGGCAGCTCGTCCGGCTTGATCAGGACTTCGCGGGCCTTCGACCCCTCCGATGGCCCCACGATCCCCCGCGTCTCCATGAGGTCCATCAGCCGCCCGGCCTTGGCGAACCCGACCCGCAGCTTGCGCTGCAGCATGCTGGTCGACCCGAGCTGCGACACCACCACCAGCTCGATCGCCTGCAAGAGCAGTTCCAGGTCGTCGCCGACCTCCTCCTCGGCCTTCTTGCGCGGGTCGGGCGGCGGTGGCGCGGTGACGTCGGTCTTGAACTCGGGCTCGCGCTGCCGCTTGCAAAACGCGACCACGTCGTTGATCTCCGCCTCGCCGACCCAGGCCCCTTGCAGCCGTTGGGGTTTGGACGCGCCCATCGGCAGGAACAGAGCGTCGCCCCGGCCGATGAGCTTTTCGGCGCCCGGCTGGTCGAGGATGACCCGCGAGTCTGCCAGCGAGCTGGTCGCGAAGGCCAGGCGCGAGGGCACG
Organism: Allorhizocola sp.; assembly: GCA_044869915.1. Classification (GTDB taxonomy): domain Bacteria; phylum Actinomycetota; class Actinomycetes; order Mycobacteriales; family Micromonosporaceae; genus Allorhizocola. The sequence continues at coordinate 6,760 of JBIOYB010000326.1, read as the reverse complement.
TTGGCCTTGATGAGCCCGGTGACCACGTCGACGCTCGGGCGCTGCGTGGCCAGCACGAGGTGGATGCCGGCGGCCCGGGCCAGCTGCGTGATGCGCACGATCGAGTCCTCGACGTCGCGCGGCGCGACCATCATGAGGTCGGCCAGCTCGTCGACGATCACGAGCAGGTATGGATATGGTGCCAGCTGGCGCTCCGACCCCGGCGGCGTCTTGATCTGCCCGGCGCGCAGTTTGCGGTTGTAGTCGTCGACATGCCGTACCCCGGCCGCGGCCAGATCGTCGTAGCGCATGTCCATCTCGCGCACGACCCACTCCAGCGCGTCGGCCGCCTTCTTCGGATTGGTGACGATCGGCGTCACCAGGTGCGGGATGCCCTCGTAGCTCGTGAGCTCCACCCGCTTGGGGTCGATGAGCAGCAGCCGCACCTGATCGGGCGTTGCCCGCGCGAGGACCGACACCAGCAGAGTGTTGAGGCAGCTCGATTTGCCGGCGCCCGTGGCGCCTGCGATCAGGATGTGCGGCATTTTCGCCAGGTTGGCCACGACATAGCCGCCCTCGATGTCCTTGCCCAGCGCCACGACCATCGGGTGGGTGTCCGATGTGGCCACCCGCGAGCGCAGCACATCGCCCAGCGACACGTCTTCGCGATCAGTGTTGGGGATCTCGACGCCCACCGCGCTCTTGCCCGGGATCGGGCTCAGGATGCGCACGTCCGGGCTTTTCACCGCATACGCGATGTTGCGCGACAGGGCCGTGATCCGCTCGACCTTCACGCCCAGGCCGAGCTCCACCTCGTACCGCGTGACCGTCGGCCCTCGCGTGAAGCCCGTCACGGCGGCGTCCACATCGAACTGATCGAACACGTGGGTGAGCGCCGCGATCACTTCATCGTTGACCTTGGATCGCTGCTTGGACGGCTCGCCGGGGCGCAGCAGATTGGGCGGCGGAAGCACATATTCTCCGCCCAGGCTCGGCAGCACCAGCTGCTCGGTCTTGGTGGGCGGCGGCGTGTGCGCGGGCGGCGCGGGCTTGACCTTTGGCGGCGGCGTCTTTGCCACCGTCACCGTCTCGAGCTCGTCGTCCTCTGCGGACAGGTCGATCGGTGGGGGCAGGCGCCGCTTGCGCTGCGCCGGCACCGTCTCCACTTCATCCTCCTCGGATGAGTCGGACAACGGCTTGCCCAGGAACAGGTCTCGCAGGTGAGCCAGGCGCTCCGGCACCTTGTTGATCGGTGTCGCGGTCACCACGAGCACACCGAACGAAAAAAGCAACAGCAGCAACGGGATCGCGATCCATGCGGTGACCGCGTATTCGAGCTTGCCGACGACGATGCCGACCAGGCCACCGGCCATGTGCTCGCTTTGCGTCAGGTCGACCGGGTCCTGCACGATCTCGAGCAGGCCGGTGGATGACAGCAGCAGGGCCACCCAGCCGACCAGCGACCGGCCGCGCTGCGCCGGATCGGGCGTGGACCGCATCAGTCGAATCGCCGACACGGCCATGAGAATCGGGAGCACGACCGACGTCGTACCGATAAAAAATCGAATGGTCCGACCGAGTTTTTCGCCTAGCGGCCCGGCATCCCCGCCCCAGATCGCGACCGCTAGCAAAACGGACAGTCCTAACAGGAGCAGCCCGACGCCGTCGCGGCGGTGCTCCGGATCGAGATCCTTGGCCTTGGCCGCCTGGCTGCCCAGTCCGCGCACGATCCATCCCACCCCGTGGGCAATGCCCATCCACAGCGCGCCGATGGCGCGCGCTATCACCGCGAGGGGGCTGTAGTTCCGTCGCCTCGCCGCCGGGCGTCGTCTTCTGACGGGGGTGTTCGCCCGGCGGCGGCGAGCCGGCTGAGAGGTCCGTGTCGCCATAATGTCTCAGGCTAAGGCACGGTGACCTCTACTTAGACTTCCAACACGGACGGCACAATCATTGGTCTTCTGCGGTAGGCCTCGTTGACCCATCGGCCGACCACGCGCCGCACGACTTGCTGCAGCTGGTGCGGATCGGTGATGCCGTCGAGCGCGGCCCGGTCGAGCGCGTCGGTCACCAGCGGCAGCACCGGGTTGAAGGCCGACGGGTCCTCGCTGAAACCCTTGGCCGACAACGTCGGTCCGCCCACGACCTTGCCCGTCACCGAGTCCACGACCACGGTCACCGCGATGAATCCGCCGTCGCCCAGGATGCGCCGCTCGGTGAGCAAGCTCTCGCTCACGTCGCCGACGGCCAGCCCGTCCACATAGACGTATCGAGACTTGACGTGCCCCACGACCGTGGCGTGCCCGTCGACGAGGTCCACGACGTCGCCGTCCTCGCACAGCACGACCCGGTCCGGGTGCACACCCGACTCGATGCCCAGCCGGGCGTGCGCCCGCAGGTGGCGCCACTCGCCGTGGATCGGCATCAGGTTGCTCGGCTTGACGACGTTGAGCAGGTATAGCAACTCGCCCGCCGGCGAGTGCCCGCTCACGTGCACCTTCGCCACATCCTTGTGGATCACCGTCGCGCCGGCCCGGGCCAGCTGGTTGATCACCCGGTAGACGCTGGTCTCGTTGCCCGGCACCAGCGAGCTCGCCAGCACCACGGTGTCGCCCGGCGCGACCGACACGTGCCGGTGATCGCCGGTGGCCATGCGGCCCAGGGCGCTCATCGGCTCTCCCTGCGATCCCGTCGACATGAGCAGGATCTTGTTTGGCGGCAGCGTCATGGACTCGTCGATGCTCACCACCAGCCCGGCCTCGACGCGCAGCAGCCCCAGGTCGCGGGCGATGCCCATGTTTCGCACCATCGAGCGCCCGATCAGCGCGACCTTGCGCCCGTGCTCGGCGGCCGAGTCGAGCACCTGCTGGACCCGGTGCACGTGAGAGGCGAAGGACGCCACGATGACACGCCCCTGAGCCTTCGCGAAGATCCCGTCGAGCACCGGCCCGATCTCCCGCTCGGGCGTGACGAAGCCCGGGATCTCGGCGTTGGTCGAGTCAGACAGCAGCAGGTCGACGCCCTCGGCGCCCAGCCGCGCGAACCCGGCCAGATCCGTGATGCGACCGTCGAGCGGCAGCTGGTCCATCTTGAAGTCGCCGGTGTGCAGCACCAGCCCGGCCGGGGTGCGGATGGCCACGGCCAGTGCGTCGGGAATGGAGTGGTTGACGGCGAAGAACTCGAGGTCAAACGGGCCCAACCGCTCGTGCTGCCCCTCCACGACGGTCAGCGTGTACGGCGTGATCCGCCGCTCCGCCAGCTTGGCCTCGATCAACGCCAGGGTGAATTGCGAGCCCACGAGCGGGATGTCCGGCTTGTGGGCGAGTAGGTATGGCACGGCACCGATGTGGTCCTCGTGGCCGTGTGTCAAGACGATCGCCTGAACGTCTTCGAGGCGATCGATGATGGGCGCGAAGTCGGGCAGGATCAGGTCCACGCCCGGCTGGTCCGCTGTGTCCGGAAACAGCACGCCGCAGTCGACGATGAGCAGCTTGCCGTCGAACTCGAAGACGGTCATGTTGCGCCCAATGGCGCCCAGTCCGCCTAGCGGGATCACTCGAAGTCCGCCCTCCGGCAACGGCGGCGGCGCGCCCAGCTCAATATGCTCGGCGGTCAATATTTCTCTCCTTTTATGTACTAGAGCGGCAGGCCAGCCTCTGCGCAATCGGCGCGCAGCTGGGCCACCTCGGCCTCGGTCGCGTCGACGAGCGGTGAGCGGACTGGACCGCCGGGCAGGCCACGGGCGTTCATGGCCGCCTTTACCAGGATCGTGCCCTGGGTGCGGAAAATGCCGGTGAACAGCGGAAGTAGCTGCCGATGCAGCGTCAACGCCGCGCTGTGGTCACCGTTGTCAAAAGCCTCAATCATCTTCTTGGTCCCGGTGCCAGTCAGGTGCGTCGACGTCCCCACGACGCCGACCCCGCCGACGGCCAGGAGCGGCAGGGTCATCGCGTCGTCGCCGGAGTAGTAGGCGAGGTCGACGCGCTTGAGCACCCAACTCGTCGCCGTCACGTCCCCCTTGGCATCCTTCACAGCCACTATGCGCTCATGGTCGGCGAGCTTGACGAGCGTGTCAGTCGCAATCGCGACACCGGTGCGCCCGGGAATGTCGTAGACCAGCGACGGCAGCCCGGTCGCGTCGGCCACCGACCTGAAGTGCTCGAGCAGGCCTGCCTGCGGCGGGCGGTTGTAGTAGGGCGCGACGACGAGCAGCCCGCTCGCACCCGCCTTTTCCGCCTGCCTGGCCAGCTCGATGGTGTGGTGTGTGCTCGGCGTGCCCACGCCGGCCACGATCTTTGCCCGGTCGCCGACCGCCTCGATGACGGCCCGCAGCAGCGTCTCCTTCTCGGCGTCGGTGGTCGTCGGCGACTCGCCGGTCGTGCCGTTGATCACAAGAGCGTCGTTGTGCTGCTCGTCGACCAGATAGGTGGCCAGGCGCGCCGCGCCGTCCACATCGATCGAACCGTCGGACTGCATGGGCGTGACCATCGCGGTCAGCAGGCTGCCGAAGGGCTTCATCACGACTCCCACTCAGGACTCCCACGTCAGAGGGCTGGCCGCCACGGACGTGCCGTCGGACAGCTCGTTGATGGTGAAATCGCCGAACACATTGGGCGCGAGCTCCTGCAGCTGGCGCAGGCACTCGACGGCCAGCGCGCGGATCTCCACATCGGCGTGCTCGGTGGCGCGCATGGCGATGAAATGGCGCCAAGCGCGATAGTTGCCGGTCACCACGATGCGGGTCTCGGTCGCGTTGGGCAGCACGGCCCGCGCCGCCTGGCGGGCCTGCTTGCGGCGCAGCGTCGCGTTGGACACGTCGGCGAACTTGGCCTCGAGCCCCTCGAGCAGCTCGTTGTAGGCGCGGACGGCGGCCTCGCTCGCCTCGACGAAGCGCTTGTGCAGCTCGGGGTCGGCGGCGATGACGTCGGGCTCGACCATCGCGGCCTCGCGCTCGGGGACGTAGCGCTGGGACAGCTGCGAGTAGGAGAAGTGGCGGTGGCGGATCAGCTCGTGCGTGAAGCTGCGCGACACGCCGGTCATGTAGAACGTGGCGGTGCCGTGCTCGAGCACGGACAGGTGGCCCACCTCGAGGATGTGGCGCAGGTAGCCGGCGTTGGTCGCGGTCGCCGGGTTGGGCTTGGTCCACGACTGGTAGCACGCTCGTCCGGCAAACTCGGCCAGCGCCTGCCCGCCGTCAGCGTCGGTGGACCACGGGACATCGCCCGGTGGGTCGAAATGAGTCCACGCGATGAGCTTGACCTGAGGCAGTACCAGTTCCGTCACACGCTGCACATTACCCTCATCAGTCGCCGTTTTTGTTTTGGCATTGACCTGACGTCATCATGATGCCATAGTGATGTCATGGACCTGTCACCGTACTTGGAATCGCTGCGGCGAGACCTCACCGCGGCGGCCGCACCCGGCGGGCAGCAGGCGGCCCAGACCGCCGAGCTGCTGGCGGGCGCGCTCGACTCGGCCGCACGGCTCTGCCTCATCGAGGTGCTCGCCGACGCCACCGCCGAGATCACCACGAAGCTCGACGGGCCGACGGTCGAGGTGCGGCTGCGCGGGCGCGAGGCTGATCTGGTGGTCGCGCACCCCGAGACGAGCGCGCCGGTGCCGCCGCCCGTCGCCGAGTCCGGTGACCTCGCCCGACTCACGCTGCGCCTGCCGGAGCAGCTCAAGGAGGCGGTCGAGCGGGCGGCGGGCGCCGAGGGCATCTCGGTCAACGCGTGGCTCGTCCGCGCGGCCTCGATGGCCCTGCACGGCCCGCCCAAGTCCCCGCCGCCGCGAGCAAACTTCGGCCGCAACTTCACCGGATTTGCCCAAGCCTGAGCTGTTTCGCGCCAACGCTAACTCTATATATGTAGCGAAACGCTCCGCGTTTCGCGGCTCAAACGCACCCAAAAACCCGCACGGGAGGATCAACGATCATGAATTACGAGTTCGCCAGTCCCGGACCCGTCAAGGCCGACATTCGCATCGCAGGTGGAGCTCTCCATGTGGACACCGCAGAGTATGACGTCATCACTGTGTCGGTGGAGCCTTTTGACAACTCGACCGCCAGCCGCGAGGCCGCGGAACAGACCCGAGTCTCGCTCGAAGGACGAGACCTCATCGTCCACCCCCCACACGACAAGGGCTGGACCCTCTTCCGATGGCCCAAACTGAACATCCGCGTCGCCATCCCGCAGGACAGCACGCTCTCCGTCAAGTCCGCCTCGGCCAACGTCAACTGCACCGGCACATACGCCGAGGCCGCCCTGCAGAGCGCGAGCGGCAACGTGCAGGTCGATCGCGTGACCAAGGACGCGTCGGTCGACAGCGCCAGCGGCGACGTGCGCATGGGCTGGATCGGCGGCTCGCTGCGCGTCAAGAGCGCCAGCGGCGACATCGCAGTTCAGCACGTCGGCAAGGACGTCGAAGTCAACACGGCCAGCGGCGACATCGAGTTCGGCCGGGCCGAGCGCGATGTGCGCGCCAAGACCGCCTCGGGTGACGTCGAGATCGGGGTCGCGCACGAGGGGGAGGTGAAGGTGCACACGGCCAGCGGCGATGTCAGCGTCGGGATCGCGGCCGGCACGGGGGTGTGGCTGGACGTGAGCACCGCCTCCGGCCGGACCACGAGCGACCTGTCGATGTCGGGTCAGGAGCCGCCGCAGACCGGCGCCAAGCTGACCATCAAGGTGCGCACCGCCTCCGGCGACATCAGCCTGCGCCGGGTGACGGCCACCGCCTAGTCCCTGCACACAGCGCCCGCCCGCCGAGGCCGGCGGGCGGGCGC
>JBIOYB010000325.1:0-4981 GCA_044869915.1 Allorhizocola sp. | reverse complement strand
CCATGCCCGAGACTTTGCCATCCCGGTACGACATCTTGCCGAACACGGCGGTGAGCTCCCGCTCGAGCAACTGCGCCTGCAACTCCCTTGGCGCGTAAGCGACGACCGGCAACACACCCATCGCGAGCGTCGAAAGCGCCGGCACGTCCACCGCCCGCCGGCCGATCTCGGTGAGCACGATCGCCACCTCGGGCAGGCCGAGCCCTTCCCCGCCAAGCCATTCGGGCACGGCAAGGGACAGCATGCCCGCCTCGCCCAACGCCTTCCACGCGTCACCGTCGCCAGCGCCCGCCAGCACATCGCTCGCGACCTGCGCAATCACTCGCTGCGTCTCGTCGTACGAGAAATCCATCACCGCGCATCCTCCTTGGGCAGACCCAAAACGCGCTCTCCCAAGACATTCATCAATATTTGGCTGGTACCACCGGCGATGCTCAAACACCGGGTGAGCAGAAACTGATACGACTCCTCGCCCTCGCCCAGCCCGTCCGCGCCCCGCAACACCAGACCCGCCTCGGCCACCGCCTGCCGATGCCGCACCCCGACAAGCTTGCGCACGGCCGCGTTGGCCCCCCGAGCGTCCAGAAGCGACAGCGCCTGCCCCTCGGCCACCAGCTCACCGAGCACATCCAGATCATGGTGCTCCCGCAGCAGCCCCTCCACACCGTCGCCCAGCGACGTTCCCCGGCTCATCGCGACCCGCTCGCTGGCCAGCGTGCCCATGGCCACACGCCACCCGTCGCCCGGCCGCCCGACCACGCAGTCGTCGGCCACGAACACGCCGTCCAGGAACACCTCGTTGAACACGGCCCGCCCGGTGATCTCGCGCAGCGGCCGGAGGTCGATGCCGGGCGCACGCATGTCGACCAGAAAATAGGTGATGCCTTTGTGTTTGGGCGCCTCGAAGTCGGTCCGCGCCAGGCAGATCGCCCAGTCGGCCTCCCGCGCCAGCGAGGTCCACACCTTCTGCCCGCTCAGTTTCCAGCCACCCTCGACCCGCTCGGCGCGCGTGCGCAGCGACGCCAGATCCGACCCGGCCTCGGGCTCGCTGAACAGCTGGCACCAAGCGATGCCGCCACCCGTGAACCGCTCCTTCTGCTCGGCCGTGCCGTGCGCCAGGATCGTGGGGATGGCCCAACCGGCGATCCCTTCGTGCGGAGACTCCTCGGTCGGCGGCAGCACCACCGTGCGCCGCATCCCTCCCTTGGCCAGCGTGGCCGCCCGGCGCCGCCAGCCCGTCCCGAGGATCTGGCGCAGCGCCAACGCCCGCCTCAGATACAGGTGCGCGTCGTGCTCCCACGTGAACCCGATCCCGCCCAGCACCTGGACGCAATCCTTGGCGTTCTCGACGGCCGCGTCCACGGCGACAGCGGCGGCGACGGCCGCGGCGAGCGGGAGTTCGTGCGGGGCATCGTCCACCGCGCGGGCCGCGTCCCACGCGACCGCGGCGGCCTGCTCCGACCGGCACAGCATCTGCGCGCACAGGTGCTTCACGGCCTGGAACGCGCCGATCGGCCTGCCAAACTGCACCCGCACCTTGGCGTATTCACTGGCCGTGCGCACGCACCACCCCGCGACCCCGGACGCCTCGATCGCGCACATCACCGCGAGCAGGTCCGTGTGCACGGGCGGGTCCATATCCCCTATGCGCGCGAGCCCCCGGCTGAAGTCGACCGGCCGAACGGGCGTCAGCACGGGCCGCCCCAACTCCCCCGTCGGCATCAGCACATCCGCGGCATCCCCCAGGACGAACCCGTGTCCTATCGCGACACCCATGCGCCGGACCGGGCGCGCGCCGAGCACGATCTGGGCGAGCAGCGTGGGCATGACGGGCCCGGGCACGAGCGCCTCGGTCACCGCCTCCAGCGCGGCGGCTAGGTCAGTAAGGGAGCCTTCCTCGACTATTGAGAAGAGCCCGAGTCGCTCCAGCCCGTCCCAATGATCTGTGTCGTTCACCACGCTGGACTCGCGGTCGCGCACCGCCTTGATCGTGCCTGCGTCGGCCGCCCACGCCAGGATGGACGCCCGGATGGCTCTTTGCTCCTCTGTCTCGGCTATGGGCACAATCAGAATTAGAACACGTTTCAACTTTGCGGACCATACTCGTGCTCAGTTCTCGACCTTGACCCTGTTAAGCTCATGGTAGAACCGATCTCAGAAAGGTCCGTCATGGCCAGAGCCAGGTCGTCCGCCAACACCGCCGTGCTCAGCGCGCCCACGGAGGCCGAGTTAGGTTCCGCAGCGCAGCGGGACCGTCGCAAGCGCATCCTCGACGCGACGCTCACGCTCGCCTCACGGGGTGGATACGACGCGGTCCAGATGCGCGCCGTAGCGGAAAAGGCCGACGTCGCACTCGGCACGCTCTACCGATACTTCCCCTCAAAAATCCATCTGCTCATCTCTTGCCTGGCGCGGGAGTTCGAGCGCACCCAGGAGCGGATGGACCGCACGACCGTGCCCGGTGACACGCCCTACGACCGCATGCTGTTCGTGCTCGGGCGGATCACACGCGCGATGCAGCGCGACCCGCAGCTGACCGAGGCGATGACGCGGGCGTTCATGTTCGCCGATCCGTCGGCCGCCGCGGAGGTCAACACCGTCGCGCGCATGATGGAGCAGATGTTCACCCAGGCGATGCACGACGGCGAGCCCACCGCCGACGACAAGGCCATCGCGCGGGTCATCGGCGACGTGTGGCTGTCAAATCTGGTCGCCTGGGTGACCCGCCGTGCCTCGGCCAACGATGTCGTCAACCACCTCGAGCTGGCGGCACGCCTCCTGCTGCGCTGACGCACACCCCCCGGCCGCCTTCGCAAAGCGCGCCCACCCGGCCTTCGCAAAGCGCGCCCACCAGCGTCACCGTCGCAAAAGCGCGCCCACCCGGCCTTGCAAAAAGCGCGCTCGCCACCGCGCCGGCACACCGACCCGCCCAAAAAGCGCGCCGCCGCGATCGCGCCTGCCGCGCCGCCGCTGCCGCGCTAAAACTGCGTGCCGTCAAAGGTTTGTTGCCGGCGTGTGAACGGATAGGTCGCCCAAGACATCTGCGTCACCTGCCCGCCGCCGTCGCGCACGAGGCGCAGCCGCTCCCCCGCCTCGCGCCCGGAGATCGTACGCAGCACGTCGGGCTCGCCCGTCTCGGCGAACACGGCCGGCGGCGCACCCGCGGGCGCGCCGACGACGCCGGCCTGCAGGCGGCCGCCGCGCCAGGCGAACACAAACTCCTGCCCCTCGCTCCACCAACGGCCGAGCGCCGAGCGGTAGCGGTCGGGCGGTGGCGACCCGGGGCGCCAGGCCGGGATGGCGGCCGGGTCGAGCTCGACCACCTCGCGCAGCAGCCGGTGCGCGAGGATCGCGATCTCGCCCGCAGAGCCCGACGACCCGAGCGTGGCCGCGCCCAGCCCCGGTGGCGCGCCCGGGCCCCGCCTGCCGTGGACGCCCGCGATGAAGCCGGGCATGCCGCCGTCGTGACCCACGTGCACGGTCCAGTTGTCCTGCGGCTCGAGCATCAGCCCGAGGCCGAAGCCGATCGCCCACCGGCTCGGGTTGGTCACCATCTGGGGCAGCCGCATCTCGTCCACTGTGGACGGCGCGAGGACGGCTCCGGTCGGGTCCACCGTCTCCGGATCGGCCAGGAAGGCCGCCCATTTGGCCATGTCCGACGCCGTGCCCCACAGATGCCCCGAAGTCGTTGCCCCCAAGTCCTTTTCGGCCTCCGGCTCGGCGTGGTCGGAATATTCGTCGACCATGTAGCCGACCGCCGCCGTGTCCCCGCGCCGGTCCGTGACCGAGGCCAGCTCCATGGGCCTGAGCACGCGCTCCGACAGGATCTCGAAGAACGCGCCGCCGCGCACCCGGCACACCACCTGGCCGAGCAGCGAGAAGGCGAGGTTGGAGTAGTGGAATCGCTGCCCGCCCGGCAGCACCTGCTCCACCTCCGCCAGGTCGGCGACCAGGCGGAGCGCGTCGGGCGCGACACCGTGCGGCGCCCACACGTCGCCGTGCGGCTCACGCTGCAGGCCCGAGCCGTGCGACAGCATCCGGCGCAGGGTCGCGTCGCCCAGCGCGGGCACGTCGAGGTGCGCCCGCAGCGGGTCGTCCAGGTCCAGCAGCCCGTCGTCGCGGCACTGCATCACCAGCACCGCCACGAACGTCTTGGTCACCGAGCCGATCCGCATCGTCGTGCCGGCGTCCAGCGGGCGCGCGGTCCCCGACTGTCCGATCTGGAACGCCCACGGCACGCGATCCGCCCGGTGCACCGCCACGGTCAGGCCCGGCACGCGTGCCTCGGCCTGCGTCTGCCGCGCCATCCGCTCCAGCCGGAGCGCCACATCCTCCCTCATTGCTGCGACACTAGCGAAAAATCCGCGCAAAGTTCAGCCCGGAGCGGGGCATGACATCATTGACTGCTACCGATCGGTCGTGGAGGTAATCGTGATGTCGCAGGATCCCATTAAGACGGCCCGGCTGCTGTGGGTGTTGACGGCGGCGCAGCTCATCCCGATCGGGCTGGCCGTGGTGGTCGCGTTCGGCGGGTTCCAGGATCAGATCGTGCGGGCGCTGGACAACAATCCGGAGCCGCTGGGCGAGGCGGGCGCGGTCGTGGTCGTGGCCGGCGCGGGCCTCGCCGGGATCATCGCGCTCGTGGCCGCGATCGTCCTGCTCGCGCTGGCGCCCAAGGTCGCCCGTGGCAGTGGCCCCGCCCGCGCGTCAGCCCGCGTGATCGGCGTGATCCTGCTGCTGTGGTCCGGCGTCGTGGCCGCGATCAATCCGGCCGGAGGTCCGCTGACCTTCCTGGCACCCGCCGCCGACACCAACAACACGTTGAGTGGCAAGCAGTTTCAGGACCAACTCAATGCGGCGCTGCCCGATTGGGTTCAGCCGCTTCATCTCGGCTTCACGGCCGTGACCGCGCTGCTGGTGATCGCGCTGTTCGTCGGGCTCCCCCGGTCGGCCACACCGGCCCGATAAGAGTCCCGGGGCG
>JBIOYB010000324.1:0-3921 GCA_044869915.1 Allorhizocola sp. | reverse complement strand
CCTGCCCGGTCAACGGCCGATGTGTGCCAGCCCATCAAGATCCCGGAATTTGCCTGGCAAATTCCCGATTGGTAGGCCTTTTGCGCCGATTCAGTGGGGGTCTTGCCAGGCAAATTGCGGGATCTTGGGCTTTGCCGCTAAAGGCCGCGGCACTGCCCGGACGCCGGCCCGTAGACCGTGTTTGCCCGTCCGTCATTGGTCGGTGGCGGCTGGTTGCCGGAGCAGGCCAGCGGTCCGACGATCGTGTTGGCCGCGACCGTGATGGGTGCCGCTCCGGTGACGTTGTCGCGGATGGACACCGGCCCCACGACGCGGTTGCCGGCAAACCCGAGCTTGGCCGTGCCGCCGCGCAGCGAGACCGGTCCGATCACCGTTGACGCCGACACTTCGACGTGCGCGGCGCTGTTGGCCGACACCGGGCCGAGCAGCCGCAGGCCCGACAGCTCCACGCGGGCCGCGCCGTTGACCGACAGCGGGCCGATCACGTTGGCGCCGTTGCCGTGCAGGCTCGCGCCCGACCGCACGCTGATCGGGCCGACCACGGTCGACCCGTGGGCGAGGCACGTCAGCCCGGCGGAGACATCAAGCGGGCCAAGGTGGATTCCCGTGATGGTCCGGCTGCACGTCTGGTCGGTCACTGTGAGTCTGACCGGTACGCCGATCAGTGGGCTGTCGGGATCGTTGCCGCTGAAGCACAGGTGCGCCTCGTGCACGCCCGCCGCCAGCCCGGTGGAGTCGGTCAGCACGGTCACCTCGCTGGTCTTGCCGGCCGGGGTGGTGCCGGACTCCCGGTTGACCCGCAGCCACGGGACATGGCCCGGCTCGTCGCACGGTTGCGACCGCACGATCTCACTGATCATCCGGACGCCGGTGCTGGTGAGCTCGGTCTCGACCAGCGCGGAGCCACGATCGATCTCGTGCACGCCGGTGCCGTTGGTGGTCAGGATGTTGCCGTTGCCCAGCGGGTACACGCCGCGGTTGCCGGAAACGCCGGTGTAGCGCGCGACCTGCGTGCCGTTGGGGTCGAGCTCCCACACCCCGTTGGGGCTCAGGAACGCGGCCGCGAGCACGTTACCGCTGGCCTGCCGGTAGAGCTGCTGCGGGAAGTTGATTTCGTTTTGCCACACGGACAGCGGCTGGCCGTTGTGGTCGTATCGGTAGATGTCGTTGCTGCTCGCGGCGACCAGCACGTCGGTCTCGCGGAACAGCACATACCACGGGCCGTTGATGCCGCCCGAGCCGGACGTGATGAAGTCGCGCAGATACTCGCCGCGGGAGTCGAACTCCACCACCTTGTTGCCGGTGGCCGACGTGACCAGCAGCGTGCCCCACGGCGAGATCGTCATGCCGCGGATGTTGCCCATGATGGACGTGTTGGCTCCGCCGATGGGCGCGAAAATGCCTTGGTAGCTCCCGTCCACGCCGAACGCGTGGACGACGTTTTGCGTCTGGGACGAGACCAGGAAGCCGTCCTGTGCCGCGTTGAGGATGATGTGGGTTGTCGTGCCGAGGCTTGTGGGATAGGTGATGAACGCCGGCTCCAGCAGATCCCCGCTCTGCGGGTCAAAGGCGGCCACGCCGGGCAGTGCGGTGTTGGGCACGAGCAAGACGCCGTCGCGCAACAGATCCCGTCGGACGTCTGCCGGTGCCTCCCCGATCCGCCACTCCAGCGGTGCGGTGCCTTTATTACCGATTTCTATTTTGGTACCGGTGACGGTCCCAGCGGGCTGGATGATAGTCAACTGCTCCGGGACCGAAATCGTCGGCAGATCGAGCACGATGAGCGCCACAGCGACGCGGACGACCGGATTGGCCGGATCGTTGCTCGCGACGCACAGCGTTGCCGTGAGGCGCCCGGGTCGTTGGCCGGTGGAGTCGAAGGTTATCCGGACTTGGGCGGAGCCGCCGGGCGTGACGGTGCCCGATTCCGGTGTGGCGTCGAGCCACGCCAGATCGGCGGACGTGCTGCAACCGTCGCTACCGGCGAGGCGCCAGTCCAGCGGGCCGTTGCCCTGATTGCGGATGGCGACCGCGCGCGTGGCGGTGCGGTCCGGCTTCTGCGAGACCTCGAGCGACGTGGGGGTGACGGTGATCGCGGGCGCGACCGGGATCACCGCGATCGGGTAGTGCACACCGGAGATGGCCGCGCCGCCCACGTGACTATCGCTAGTGGACAGTCGCAGATCGGCGAACGCCCAACTGCCGCCCGTGCTGCCGGACACGTTGACGGTGACGGTCAGCCGCTGGGTCGCGCCGGGCGCGAGCGAGAACGAGGCCGGCTCCACGGTCGCGGTCATCCCGGCGGGTGCCGCGACGGCCGCCGTGTAGCTCGCGGGCGCGTCGGCGACGCTGGTCACGTCGCGCGTCCACGAGCACACCTGGCTGCACTGGCGGTTGACCAGATAGGGCACGTTGAGCGTGCGCGGGGTGCCGCCGGTGGCCGGGTTGGCCGCGAGCATGTCGGCGTATGACTCGTCGAGCACCAGCCCGACCCGGCCCGCCGCGGCCAGGTCGATGCGGCCCGCCCCGATGTCGAGCGGGTCGGCCGGGGTCGTGCCGTCCTGCTTGCGCATGCCGGCCGGGTTGGCGGTGCCCGCGAGCGCGGCCCGGATGCGCGCCGGAGACCAGTCGGGGTGCAGGGCGCGCAGCAGCGCGCCGGAGCCGGCCACGTGCGGCGAGGCCATCGACGTCCCGCGGATGATTTCGTAGCGGTTGGCGGTGCCGCCCGACTCGCGATACGCGGCCAGGATGTTCACCCCGGGTGCGGACATGTTGGGCGCCAGCAGATCGAAGTCGCTCGGCCCGCGGGAGCTGAACCATGCCACGGCATCGGCCAGTGGCGTGTCGCGGACCAGCCGGGTGGCGGCGCCGAGGCGGATCGTCACCGGGTCCTGTGTCGCGGTGGCAAGGCTTTGCAGGGCCTCGCCGGAGGTCTGCGTGACGCTGGCCGCCGGGATCCTCGTACCCTCCAAACCGGAGGCGAAGACCGGCGGACCCGGCTGCCGCTCAAACAGGATGACCGCCGCGGCGCCGGCGTTGGCAGCATTGTTCACCTTGATGGACGGCACGCAGGTGCCGAGCGGGATCAGCGCGATCGCCCCGGCAAATGCGTTGGCGGGGAAGGTGTTGCACCCTGTCGCCGTGCCCACCTCGCCCGAGTAGCGCAGCTCGGCCTCGATGTCGGCCGCGTTGGCGGGGCCGAATCCGGGGAACGCGACCATTTCGGCCAGGCCCGGCGGGCTAAGCACGGCAAGGGTTTTGGCGAAGATCCGGTCGTTGTTGGTGGCCGCGACCGACGCGGTCCACGGTGACGTGTGCGCGACCGTGCCGGCGCCGGGGCCGGAGTTGCCGGCCGACGCCGACACGAAGATGCCCGCGCCGAAGGCCTCGAGGAAGGCCCGGCTCACCGAGTCGCTCCACGGGTTGTCGGCGCCCGAGATGGAATAGTTGAGCACGTCCACGCCGTCGGCAATGGCCTGGTTGACGCCGGCCAGGATCGCGGTCACCGGGCACGTGTCGATGCACACGCGATAGGTGATGAGGTTGGCCCGGGGCGCGACTCCCTGCACCGTGCGGGTCGCGACCTCGCCGCCGAACGGGAGCGTCACCTGATGCCGGTTGCCGGCGGCGGTCGAGGCGGTGTGGCTGCCGTGCCCGTTGGTGTCGCGGGCGGAGCTCTGCGACACGAAGCTGTAGGCGCCCACCAGTTTGGCGTTGCAGATCGGATCGTGGTTGGGGTGCGCCGGGTGGCAGACGCCGAGGAAGCCGGGGTAGGGGTTGGCGTGCGTGTAGCCCTCGCCGTCGGTGGCGGCGAAGCTCGGGTGCAGCGGGTTGATCCCGGAGTCGAGGATGCCGACCACCACGCCCTCGCCGCGGGTGGCGAGCTCCTGGCCGGTTTCGCCGTCCCAGATCGCGCCCGAG
>JBIOYB010000323.1:0-5941 GCA_044869915.1 Allorhizocola sp. | reverse complement strand
GCCCCAACCGAGACAGAAGCTCAAAATGAGCAGCGCGCCCAGCACCGCGACGCCCGGCAGGATCGCCTTCTTGCGCCAGTCGTAGGCAAATGCGTCGATGTAGGGTTGCCCGTGCCGGTCCCAGTGTTCGGCCAGAGACTGTTCCAGCTCGTGCATCGGGCTGGTGAACGATCCCGACCACGGCGGCAGCTGGAAGGCCTGCGCGCCGGTGTTGTGCGCGCTGCCGAAGGTCGCCGTGACGTCCGGCGGCATGGCCATCCGGTAGTCGCGGGTGAAAGCGGCGTGCGCCCGGGCAAACCACTCGTGGCACGCGCCGACCGCCATCCGCTGGGTCGAGCGGGACACGCCGATCGCGGCCGGGTTGAGCGCCGACTCGCTCTGGATGGTCAGATAATCCAAAGTGGTCTCCAGCGCGGCCGTGGTGGCGGCGTCCCGCTTGGCCGGCTCGAGATCACCGGCGTGGCGGATCACCGCCTCGTTGAACGACAGCTCGCGCTGCAGCGGCAGCTCCTCGTTGTCGTACTCCCAAACCAATCGGTCGAGGATGTCGTCGATGGCGTCTTCGATGCGCTCGGTGGGCGCCGACTCCTCGACGAGCATCGCGCCATACTTGGCGATCAGCGACGCGTGCGCTTCGGCCGCGGACAGCGCCTGCCGCAGTTGCGGCCACTGCGGCGAGACGGCGGCCAGGCGGGGGAAGTTTGCGTCGGCGGGGGCCGCGACGTGGGTGTTGACCTCCGAGCGCCACCGCTTCACCTGCGCGTCCTGCACGGTCTCGTCGCCGAGCAGCTGCTCCTGCCAGCGGTCGAGGTATCCGCGCATGAGTTCGAGCCCGGCCGGGCCGAAGGCGCCCTGCGAAATCGACTCCAGGATCACGGCGAAGTCGCGCCCCAGCCGCAGCGGATCCTGAGCGGCGAGGTAGTGCTTTAGCCACCGCACGGCGCTGGTGTGCCGATCCTGGCGGCGCAGCACGAGCGCCATGAACAAGGCTGTCTTGCCCGGCGAGCGCCGGAACGCCTCGAGCACCGCCCGCTCACACAGGCCCTGGTCGTCGCCTGCCCAGGCCGCGAGGGCGACCAGGACGGGCGCCAGCCAGTAGCGTGGCGTCTGCACCATCAGCTGCTCGCCGACCGAGCGCACGGAGTCCTGCGAGACCAGGCCGATGTCGAAGGCCTGAAGCATGCCCACGGCGGTCCGGCGCACCACCTTGTAGTGCCCGAATTCGTGCTCCACCTGGCCCTGCAGCGCGCCGACCCGGGTCTCGGCCCGCTGGATGTTGGCCGCGAGCTCGGCCTGGCGCACGAAGTTGTAGAAGTCCTGGCGCAGCGCGGCCAGCTCGGTGCGGGTCTCGTGCTGCTCCTGCCCGACCACCGCGACCTGGTTTCCCACCACGGTCAGCGACTGGTCCAGCTGCACCACCATGTTTTCGACCCGCGACACCTGGTGCCGCAACTGGTGATCAACATCGCCCATGAGGAGTCCAATCGGTTAGATGACAACGGTGCCGTCGGGCAGCACAGGACGCAGTTCGCCGCTGCCGTAGACTTCGACAAACGCGTATGCCCCGGTGCGCACGAGCATGCGCGCGGCGGAGTAGGGCTCGGGCATGGGATCGGCGGGCGCATAGTGCTCCACGATGTTGCCGAAGAGATCCAGCCGATGGTCCACATAGGGCGGTCCGAGGAAGCACTGCGCCACCAACCCGATCGGGATGTCGCCGAGCTCGGTCTGATACTCGTCCCGGATCCATCGCGCCAGCTCCTCGCGCTCGGCCTGGCCGATCCGCATGTCGAAGCGCCGGACGGCCGCAAGGATGCCCGCGTGGCGGGGCTTGCGCGCGAGCCTCGCCGCCGATGCTCCGACAGCGCCCGTGTTGCGGGCCGCACCGGAGACGTCCGCCTGCTGGCCCACGCGGCGCCGCTGTGAAAAGTCCATACGCACTCCTGACGGACAGCTGCTACGCGACGCCCACGACGGTCAGCGCCGCCCATAGCAGGATCAGCCCGGACAGTCCGTAGCAGGCGATATCGGCCCAGCGCACGCCCCGCAACCCGGCGGGCAGGCGCGCCTGCAACCGCCTCACCACGGGTCCGGCGGGCGAGGACAGGATCTCCACACGCGTGGCCCGATAGTGGCCCGCACGGGTGCGCCTGCCTCGCATCCGCACGATGTCACCGTGTCTCGGTTCGTCACCGGACAGGTCGCCGCAGAGCAGGCAGGTCACGAACTCTCCGGACAGCAGGCGGACCTGGAAGCGGCGCTCGGTGACCGGATGCCGCGTGCGGGCGGTGCCCATCCCGCGCCGCACCGCGGCCCTCGTGCCCCGGACCGCCGCGCCCGCCACCGTCCCGATCGCATTGCCCGCGCCGCGAGCGGCCGTCGTCGGCCGGCCGATCCAGGCGCCCAGCACCACCCAGGCGATCAGCGGGACCAGCAGCAGCACGAGCAGGACGGCAAACAGGGCGGCGTTGAGGAACAGGACCGCGGCGGCCGCCAGCAACCCGCTCACGGTCAACACCGCCACCCCGCGAAACCGGCGATAGCCCGTGTCCGCCGAGACCCGCCCGTTGACCGTCCCGACAAACACACCGGCCGCCGGCACCGAAGTGACCACATTGGACGGACGTGGGGGCGCCGGTGAGGCGCCGGGTGCGACGGCTGGGGAGCCCTGGACCGGCGGCCCGCCCGGAGGGCCTGCCGGATCCGCCATGCCGCCCACCCGGCGAGTGTTGCTCCGGGCCGGGGCCGAGTCATCATCCCGCTGCCTCCCGGCCCTGACTGGCTGATCGGGAAACAGCAACGGCTCACCGTCGGGAGAGCCGTCGGCAAACAGCGGGGTCTCGGCCACACTTCCTACTGACGGACCGGCCCGGTCAGGAAGGCCACCGCAGGACCAAATGCGCCGCGCCCGCCAAGACCAGCACGGCCAGACCGTAGCAGCCGAAGTCGGCCACGATCCTGAGGCGTAGCCCGCCCGGCAGGCGCCCGGCCAGCCGCGTCACCACGGCTCCGGTGGCCGAGGACAGGATCTCGACCGATCTGGCGATGTGGTACCCCTTGCGAGATCGCCTGCCCTCGACGCAGACGAGATCGCCGTGACTCGGGTCGGGACCGGACAGGTCGCCGCGGACGAGGACGGCCACGATCTCTCCGGTGGGCAGCTGCACGTTGAACCGCCGCTCAGTGAATGGATGCTGGGTGCGCGCGCTGTCCAGCCCATGGTTGATGGCCGCCCGGACTCCCCTCATGGCCGCCCGGACTCCCCTGCCCGTTAACGACGTCCCCGGGGCTGCCCTGCCTCTCGCGCGGCTCGAGACCGATGCGGTCCGGCCGCCTGTCCAGCTGCTGATGAGCAGGCGACAGGCGAACGGCATGCACATCGCCATGACGCACAGCACGACGACGAGGATGAGGTACCGGCCGAAGCCGCTGAGCAACAGGAGGAGCAACAGGAGGGGAGCCGCGGGCAGGCAGGCCACCGTCAGCACGGCGAGCCCACGGAACCTGCGGTATCCGGTGCCGGTGGAGACGCTTCCGTTGACCGTGCCCATGAACACACCATGTATTGACGGACGGCGTTGCGGCCCAGAATTATCTGATTTATGCCTTCAAAAGACCGGCAGCAACATACGCTCGGTGTGGTCTTGAAATGGGGGTCCACATGCGGCGGTTCCAGAGCGAGTCGATTATGCGGGATGAGCGGTTGGTATCCGAGATCGCCCAGCACCTGCCGGAGGTCGAGCGCCAGCTGTCGGGCATGCCCGAAAGCGCAGGCGCACAGCGGCGGCGTGCCAACGGGCACGGCAACGGGCACACCGAGACGCGCTCCCCGGCCGAGGCGGCCCGCGTGATCCGCGAGGTGCTCGAGCACGAACCGCGCATCGAGGCCATAGTGCAGCGCCTGGGCCGCCCGACCCTGTTGGTGCGCAACGACACCTTCGAACTGCCGCAGATCGACACGTGGCGTGCCCGGCTCTATCCCACCAAGTCGCGCCTTGACTCGGCCATCCGCTCGGTGGGCCGGCTCGAGGTGGCCGGGCTCGCCACGCCCTACGCCGGCACCGCCTGGATCATCGCGCCCAACATCGCGGTCACCAACCGCCACGTCGTGGCCGAGCTGGTACGCAAGCGCGGCAACGAGTTTGTGTTCCGGTCGAGCCCGATCGGGCAGCAGCTGTCCACACGCCTGGACTTCAAGGAGGAGCACGCGCAGGTGCGCCCGTTCGAGGTGCGCATCAAGCGGGTGCTCTACATGGCCGACGGCGACGCCGACGCGCCGGACCTGGCCTTCGTGGAGCTCGAGGCGCCCAGGGGCCGCTCACTACCGCCGCCGATCCCGCTCTACGCGGGCGAGCCGCGCGCCGGGCAGGTGGTGGCCGTCATCGGCTACCCGGCCGAGGACCCCCGCAACAGCCTGCTCGACCAGACGCGGCTGTTCGGCGGCGTCTATGACGTGAAGCGGCTCGCCCCCGGCGAGGTGATGGCCAAGCTCAACAAGCGGGTGTTCACACACGACTGCACGACCCTGGGCGGCAGCTCGGGATCCGTGGTGCTCGATGTGACGACCGGCGCGGCGGTCGGGCTGCACTTCGCGGGCGACTACCTCGACGCCAACTATGCGGTGACGGCCTCGGAGGTGCGCCGGCACCTGGAGCTGATCCGGCCCGGCCAGTTGGAGGGCAAGGGCAAGGCCGAGGCCATCCGCCCGATCCTGATCCGGCTCACCGACGTGATCCGGCCCGAGCCGGAAGTGGCGGTGCCGGCCAGCGCGTTGCGCGGCCGCACCGGGTACCAGGAAAAGTTCTTGGAAAACCACAAGGTCCCGCTCCCCAAGCTCTCGACCGCGCTGGCGGAACAGGCTGTCGTCATCGACCAGAACGCGCGCGGCACGGCGCAGTATCTGCTCGCGTACGAACATTTTTCGATCGCGATGCACCAAGAACGACGGATGGCTATATTCACCGCGGTCAACATCGACGGCGAGCTCGCCAAGCCCATCAAGCGTGGCCGGGACCGCTGGAGCCTGGACCCGCGGCTGAGCAAGGACCTGCAGTTCGACCACAAGCTGTACGACGGCAACGACCTCGACAAGGGACACCTGGTGCGCCGCATCGATCCTGCCTGGGGGACCGGAGCCGAGGCCAAGCGAGCGGAGACCGACACGTTCTTCTACACCAACAGCACGCCGCAGCACGAGGAGTTCAACCAGCACCTGTGGCTCGGGCTGGAGGACTACCTGCTCGGCAACGCGAACACGCTCGGCTTCCGCGCCTGCGTGTTCACCGGCCCGGTGTTTGGCGAAGACGACCTGGAGTATCGCGACGCGCGGCTGCCCAAGCAGTACTGGAAGGTCGCGGTCATGGTCAACACGAAGACCCGCGAGCTGACCGCGACCGGATACACGGTGAGCCAGGCAGATCTGATCTCGGGCATCGAGTTCGCGTTCGGCCAATTCAAGACTTATCAGCTACCGCTTTCGCGCATCGAGGAGCTGACCGGCCTGCGGTTCGGCACCTTGAAGGACGCCGACCCGATGGAAATCCTCGAGGAGGCCGCGCCCGGCGTGCCCGTGATGCGTGAGCTGAAGACGCTCGACGACATCCGTCTTTGACGGCTTGCCGGCCGAGGTGGGTCAAGCCCGCCCAACCGCCGCCGGATCGTTGGCCGCATGCTCCAGCAGCGGCACCGACTCGTTGGCGGGTGCGCCGGTCAGCCGTGCCCGTTCAGCTGTCGGTATCGAATTGAGGGAAGCTGGCCCGCGCCACCCCCTTCGGCGGGATCGACGGACTGCCCCAGACGGTCCCGGCTGGGCTCGGCAGGCCGTCATACTCGGCGGCCAACTCGGCAAAGATCAACGGACGTGGATGCGTCTCCTGCGGGTCCACCGGCCCCGGCTGAGCAGGGGGCTTGCCGGCCTGACGCTGTTTGCCCCTGCGTCGCT
>JBIOYB010000322.1:0-2605 GCA_044869915.1 Allorhizocola sp. | reverse complement strand
TGGTCTTCCGGATCGCGACTCCACAACGAATACTCGGTCTGCACCGCCGCGATCGGGTGCACCTTGTTCGCCCGGCGGACGGTTGCGGCGCTCGCCTCGGACAGGCCGAGGTGGCGGACTTTACCCTGTTGCACCAGGTCCGCCATCGCCCCGACGGTGTCTTCGATCGGCACCCTGGGATCGACGCGGTGGAGGTAGTACAGGTCGATGTGATCCACACCGAGCCGCGCGAGCGACGCGTCGCACGCTTCACGGACGTGCTTGGGGCTCCCGTCGATCCCTTCACCGACGAAGCCGAACTTCGACGCCAGCACGACAGCATTGCGCTTGCCCTTGAGGGCTTTTCCCACCATGCGTTCGGATGTGCCATAGACGTCGGCGGTGTCGATCAGCGTGATCCCGAGTTCCAGCGCGCGGTGGATCAGCGCCACGGCAGCCGCATCGTCCTGCACGCTGCTCGTATAGACATCGGCGATCCCGATGCTCATGGCACCGAACCCGATCGCCGAAACTGCGGGGCCCTGACGGCCCAGGTTTCTGGATTCCATGATCAGCATCTCCTGAAGAGTGTCTTGGCTTGACTCATCGTTATGACTTTTGGCGCGCCCGGCCTTCCTCCAAAGAAACAGTGCGGCTAGTGTGAGAGTGACGACGAAGCACTGGATCCTACAGGAGGCATTATGAAACCAATCGCTTTAGCCTGCCTCGGTGTCCTGGTTTTGACAAGCTGCGACAGATCCCCAACCGTGCCTCCGATGGCCGGGCCACCGGTGTTTGCCGTCGTCGGTGCCGCCGGTCCGGCGGTCAATTACGTGATCGCGGGTGAGGGGTTCAGCTGCGCGTTGCGCGCGGGCGGCGATGCCTGGTGCTGGGGCAGCAACCAATTCGGCATGCTCGGCGCGGGCGACATGATCGA
This sequence comes from Allorhizocola sp., assembly GCA_044869915.1. GTDB lineage: Bacteria > Actinomycetota > Actinomycetes > Mycobacteriales > Micromonosporaceae > Allorhizocola. Next base: position 1,689 of record JBIOYB010000322.1, on the reverse strand, counting down.
CGCGCTCACGCCGCGCGCGGTGAGTAGCGACGTGGCCTTCCTCGCGTTGTCGGCTTCCGGAGCCCACGCGTGCGCGCTCGCTCCGGGTGGAGCGGCCTATTGTTGGGGCCAGAACGCGTCCCGCGAGCTGGGTGCGGAGACCAGCGATGCCTGCCTCAGGACCAACGGCAGCGAAATCGCATGCAGCGTGCGACCGGTGGCCGTGTCCGGCGATCTCCGGTTTCAGAGTATCGACGCCGGCTGGCGGCATAACTGCGCCCTCACGGCGCAGGGCGATGCGTACTGCTGGGGCTGGAACCAATTCGGCCAGCTCGGCGCCACCACCACCGAAACCTGTCTGTCCGACGGCGTCTCGCTGCACGCGTGCAGCACGACCCCGGTCCCGGTATCGGGCGGATTGCGATTCAAGGCGATCAGCGCCGGGTTCTGGCAAACCTGTGGCCTGACGTTTGACGATCAGACCTATTGCTGGGGCAATAACGTGCTCGGGACATTCGGAAATGGCTCGCGGGCCGGCAGCGGGCCCAGCCCGGTGCCTGGCGCCAGCGGTGTGACATTACGCGCGCTTTCCAGTGGAGCGCCCTCGGCTTGTGGCATCACGAGCGACCGGATCACCGTGTGCTGGGGAGGGGCCAACGCGGCGGGTGAGCTGGGTGACGGGACGAATGCCCCGCACCTCATTCCTCAACCCATCGTGGGAGACTTCGTAAGCGTGCGATCAGTCAATACGATGACCGAGAACAACTTCCTCGCACACGTGTGCGGTATCAGGCCCGAGGGTGAAACGCAGTGCTGGGGATCGAACCGCCGGGGCCAGCTCGGCATTGCCACTACGCAAACATGCCGGTTCCCAGGCGTCGATGACTTCAGCTGCAGCAACGTCCCGGTGGCCGTCGCGGGCGACTATCGGTTCCGGTCTGTCGCCGCGGGCCACGAGCATACATGCGGGGCTACGATCGGCGGGGACGTCCTGTGCTGGGGCCGCAACGATCGAGGCCAGCTCGGCGATGGGACGACGACGGACCGGCCTGAACCCGTGGCGGTCGCGCTGCCGTAGCCGGCGCGAGCATACTCAGTCCCCAAGGCTCGAAAGTCGGAGAGCATCCGCTCCCCGGCTTTCGTTCAACTATCTCACCCGCACCGCGTCCGCCACAACCACAGTCCCCGTCGTGTCGCGCCGCAGCAGCACCACGCGGTTCCATCCGGCGGGGAACGTCCACGTCCCCAGCGCGTGCCAGGCGCCGCCGCCCGTCGTTTGGTCCACGGGCACCACGGCGAGCGTATCTCCCGTCGCCGCCACCACCGCGTACGCCGCACGCGGCGAGCGGTTCGTCCCACTCGTCCAGCGCGCGTCAATCGTCCGCGCGCTCGCCGCGTCGAGCCGGAACGCAAACTCGGCGGCGTCCGTGGCGTCGGGCTGCGTGGACGCGAAGTGATACCCGCCGCCGTAATAATCCGGCGTCGACTGGACCGCGGGCCACGATGCCGGCACGACGGCCATTGCCACGCCGGCGTCGTTGAACGCCGAAGCGTCGTCCACGACGACCTCGCCGCAACGCGCCTGGATGCGATGGATGTAGGCGATCCACGGCCAGTTGGGCCCGGGATCGGTGCGGTTCTCGGGCTGGAGTTGGCCGTGAGCCACGATGTGCTGCCAGTCGCGCGGGATCGCGCGGTCGCGCGTCACGT
>JBIOYB010000321.1:0-2634 GCA_044869915.1 Allorhizocola sp. | reverse complement strand
CCATGATCATGACCAGGCGGTTGGCACGGATACATCATCCACCCGATCCCAAGGAGTACAAAGCACGTTGGGGGCAGCCACGCCCATCAATCCCCACCACGACCTGACCCCTTTACCAACAGGCTCTCAGAACGGGCTCATCCCCGGTACCAAAGAAAAGGCAAAACCGAAGAGCGGCGCGCAGGTCACCGTCTACGAATTGACCACCGGCAAGCCGCTGCGCCGCGTCGAACTGTCGGATCCCGCCGTCCGGCTGCTGGCCGACACGGGCAAAGGGCTTCTGCTGCAACGCAATGGGCCGACAGGGGTGGAGCTTGTCCGGCTGGACATCGCGGGCGGGAAGCAGGAAACCGTCAGCCGGATAACCGGCCTGCGCGACTTCACCGTCGCGGGCGGCGTCCTCAGCGGCTGGACCTGAGGCGATCAGCGATCGCCGGGCAGCTCCAGCCCACAGCCGCGGACGGCGCGAGCCCGGGCCTGCGGCGCCAGCTCCCGAGCCGCAGGGAGGCCGCACTCACCGATCGTGGGATCCGCGGGGCTCGGCGCGGCTGGCATCACGGCCCACGGCGAAGCCGACCGAAGGCCAACCAGCAGCACTGCGGAGGGTGAGGGATTCGAACCCTCGAAGACATCGCTGCCTTAGTGGTTTTCAAGACCACCGCCATCGGCCACTAGGCGAACCCTCCCTGCCCCCGAGGGGGCACTGAATAATACCGTGACGGGGTGCGTGCGATAACGATCCCCGCGCCCGGCGAGCTCGTCTGGGCGGAGGTTGCCGATCCGGTGCCGGGCCCGGGTGAGGTGCTCGTCGACGTGGTCGCGTCGGCGGTGAACCGGGCCGATCTGCTGCAGGCGTCCGGGAATTATCCGCCGCCGCCCGGCGCTTCCGAGATCCCGGGGCTGGAGTGTTCGGGTTTTGTGGATGGCGAGCCGGTGTGCGCGCTGCTTGCCGGCGGCGGTTACGCCGAGCGGGTGGCCGTGCCGGCCGAGCATCTGCTGCCGGTGCCGCGTGGCCTGTCCGTCGAGCGGGCGGCCGCGCTGCCCGAGGCGGCGTGCACGGTCTACTCCAATTTGACCATGGTGGCCGGGCTGCGGGCGGGCGAGACGGTGCTGATCCATGGCGGCGGGAGCGGGATCGGCACGTTCGCGATCCAGTATGCCAAGGCGCTGGGCGCGCGCGTGGTCACGACGGCCAGGCCGGCCAAGCACGCCGCGCTCAGGGAGCTCGGCGCCGATGCCTGCATCGATTACAGCGCCGAGGATTTCAGCGGGGTGGGCGCGGATGTGATTCTCGACATCATGGGTGCGTCCTATTTGGACCGCAACCTCGAGGCCCTCGCGACCGGCGGCAGGCTTGTGGTCATCGGGCTGATGGGTGGCCGCAAGGCCGAGCTCGACCTCAACCGGCTGATGGCCAAGCGCGCCCTGGTCGCCGGGACGACGCTGCGGTCACGCCCGGTCAACGAAAAGACCGAGATTATTTTTCGGGTACGCGATGAGGTGTGGCCGCTCGTGGAAGAGGAGCGGATCAAACCGGTGATCGATCAGACTTTTCCGTTGGCTCAGGCTGCTGCGGCGCATGCGCTGGTGGCGTCGAATCTTCACCTGGGGAAGGTGCTTCTTCGGGCGACTTGAGCGGGCGCACCCGCTCGCGCAGGAGGATCCACAGCGCCTCGACGCCGTCGCGCCAGGTGATCTTTTTGCCTTCCTCGCGCGTGCGAGCCGTGTAGCTGATCGGCACCTCGTATGGCCTGATGCGCCGGCGCAGCAGCTTGCCCGTGACCTCGGCCTCCATCCCGAATCCGCGCGAGCGGACGTTGAGCGATCGGTAGAGGTCGAGCGGCATGAGCTTGTAGCACGTCTCGAGATCGCCGATGTAGGAGTTGAACAGGATGTTGGCCGCGAGCGTGACGCCCTTGTTGCCCATCACATACCAGAACGAATATGCCGCGTGCCCGCCGAACGTGCGGTTGCCGTAGACCACGGTGGCCCGGTTGTCGAGCACGGGCTGCAGAAGGCGCGGGATGTCCTTCGGGTCATACTCCAGGTCGGCATCCAGGATGATCATGTAGTCGCCGTTGGCCGACTCGGCCGCCGTGCGGATGGCCGCGCCCTTGCCCATGTTTTTGGGGTGGTGAATCGCGCGCAGGCGCGAATCGTCGCAGCGCTCCAGGATCTCCGCGGTGCTGTCCTTGCTGCCGTCGTTGACCACGACAAGCTCGATGTCACAGGGGTATTCGACGGCCAGGGACTGTTTGAGAGCCTCACCGAGCCTGGCCTCCTCGTTAAAGACAGGCATCAAGATCGAAAGCTTCACTGGGACTCCCTGTTCAGCGCATACATCGGGACGAGTCTAGTCAAAGACCCGACTGATCGCACGGCGGCCCGGCTCCCACGGTATGCGTCAGCCCAGCGCCCCCACAGCGATGGCGATGCCTATGAGCGCCACAAACGTGCCCACGAGCGCCATCGACTGAATCAACGTCCGATTTTCGCGTGGCGCGTAGGCCAGGCCGAGCCCGGCCACCGCGCCGGTCACCAGGCCGCCCAGGTGACCCGCGATCGAGATGCCCGGGATGGTGAAGGTCAGCACGATGTTGATCACGATGATCGGTATGACCGAGGTCGCATCCC
>JBIOYB010000320.1:0-11161 GCA_044869915.1 Allorhizocola sp. | reverse complement strand
CTCCTCGTTCGGCAGCACGTCCTTGGGTTCCTTGATGTCGAGCAGCCGGACGGCGCGCCCGGGCTTGTTGGCGGCCAGCAGGGGACGCAGGAGCGCGGCGACCTTGCCCGCCGCGCCGGTGAGGAGGAGGCGTTCCATTCGGAGAGCGTACAACATCTTGTCAATCGTCCAGATATGTGGACGGAATAGGATGGCGGCATGAGCGAGATGCGGATCGAGCGCGACACCATGGGCGAGATCGAGGTCCCCGCCGAGGCGCTGTGGGGCGCGCAAACCCAGCGCGCGATACATAACTTCCCCGTGTCGGGCATGCCCCTGCCCCGGGCCCTGATCGTCGCCCTCGCCCAGATCAAGGAGGCGGCCGCGCTGGCCAACCGCGACACGGGCGCCCTCGACGCCGACATCGCCGAGGCCATCGCCGACGCCGCCCGGCTCATCCAAACCGGCGACTATTCCGTCCACTTCCCGCTCGACGTCTACCAAACCGGTTCGGGCACGTCCACCAACATGAATATGAACGAGGTGCTCGCCCGCCTCGCCGCCCAATCCCTCGGCAAACCGGTCCACGCCAACGACCACGTAAACGCGTCCCAGTCCAGCAACGACGTGTTCCCGTCGGCCATCCACCTCGCCGCGCACAACGAGCTGCAGGGCCGGCTGCGCCCCGCCTTCCGCGAGCTCGTGCACGCGCTCGACACCAGGGCGGTCGAGTTCACGCAGGTCGTCAAGGCCGGCCGGACGCACCTCATGGACGCCACCCCGGTCACGCTCGGCCAGGAGTTCTCCGGCTATGCCCAGCAGGTCAGGCGCGCGCTCGAGCGGATCGAGTCCGTCCATTCGCGACTGATCGAGCTCCCGCTCGGCGGCACGGCCGTCGGCACCGGCGTCAATACCACATCCGCCTTCCGCCGCACCGTTTTCGAGTATCTGCCGGGAGTGGTGGAGGCCGAAAACCACTTCGAGGCGCACGGTGCGCGCGACTCCCTCGTGGAGCTGTCGGGTCAGCTGCGCACGGCCGCCGTCGCCCTGTACAAAATCGCCAATGACATCCGCTGGATGGGCTCCGGGCCGCGGGCCGGCCTGCGCGAGATCCGCATCCCCGACCTCCAGCCCGGCTCGTCGATCATGCCGGGCAAGGTCAACCCGGTCATCTGCGAGTCGGTGCGCCAGGTCTGCGCCCAGGTCATCGGCAACGACGCGACGGTCGCCTTCGCCGGCTCGCAGGGCGATTTCGAGCTCAACACGATGCTGCCCGTCATGGCCCGCAACCTGCTGGAGTCGATAGCCCTGCTTGCCAATGTGACGGTTTTGTTTGCCGGCAAGTGCATCTCAGGCATCGAGCCTAATGAAGAGATCATGCGGGGGTACGCGGAGGGATCGCCCAGCATCGTCACCCCGTTGAACCGCTATCTCGGCTATGAGGAGGCGGCGGCGATCGCGAAGCAGGCACTGGCCGAGTCCAAGTCCATCCGCGACGTCGTCATCGAGCGCGGTCACGTGGACCGGGGCACCGTCACCCTGGCTCAGCTCGACGCGGCCCTTGACGTTCTGGCCATGACCCGCCCGCCCGCATAGATCCGCACTGTATCGGGGTCAGATACAGCAGCACAGTGATCGTCATCGACGTCGCCGGCCCCGAACCGCTCGAAGAGCAGATCTACCGGGAGCTATGCCGGGCCATCGCGGCGGGCGTGTTCCCCGGTGAGCGCTTGCCGTCCGCCCGCCAGCTGGGCGGAGACCTGGGCGTGCACTGGAATACGGTGGCTCGCGCCTGCCGCAGGCTGGCCGACGCCAGCCTGGTCATCGTGGGCCAGGGCCGCGCGGTTGTCGTGCGCGAGCGGGCGGGCGACGGCGAGGCGCTCAAGCCCAAGGTGTCCGCCCTGCTGCGCCAGGCCGTCACCGAGGCCGGCCGCACCCGCCTACTGCTTTCCTCAGTGGGCTGATCCACCGACTTACTCATCCCACAACCCCACGCTGCAGCCAAACACGGCACCGCCCAAACCGTGCCCAGCCGACGGGTTTCCACTCCCGCCAACTCCACCAACGAAAACGCCTACACAGTCCGCCGCCGCGCCACTTCCGCCAAGGTTACGGCCGCGGCAACCGAGGCGTTCAACGACTCGACCTCGGACAGCATCGGGATTTGGACTCGCAGGTCGCAGGTTTGACCGACCAAACGGGACAGTCCGCGGCCTTCGGAGCCGACGACGACCACGAGCGGGCCGACGGCGGCTTCCAGGTCGTAGAGGGAGGTTTCGCCGTCGGCGTCGAGGCCGACCACGATGAAGCCTTCCTGCTGTGCCTGCTTGAGGGATCGGGTCAGGTTGGTCACTTGGGCGACGGGCATGCGCGCGGCGGCGCCGGCGCTGGTGCGCCAGGCGGTGGCGGTGACGCCGGCGGAACGGCGGGCTGGGACGAAGACGCCCTGGGCGCCGAATGCGGCGGCGGAGCGGATGACTGCGCCGAGGTTGCGTGGGTCGGTGACGCCGTCGAGGCCGACCATGAGGGGTTGGGGGTGCTCGAGCGCGGTGGCCAGGAGGTCCTCGTAAGGTTCGTAGGCGAACGGCGGCACCTGCACGCCGATGCCCTGGTGCAGCACGCCTCCGGTGAGCCGGTCGAGCTCGGCCCGGCTCACTTCGAGGATGGCGATGCCGCGGTCGGCCGCGGTTTGGACGGCCTCCCGGATGCGGTCATCGACCTCGATGCCTTGGGCCACATAGAGCGCTGTGCCGGGGACGTGGGCGCGCAGCGCCTCGACCACGGGGTTGCGGCCGACCAGGAGCTCCGGGGCTTCCTTGGGGGCCTGTGCCTTGCGGCCGGGGGCGACGCGCGGGCCGGCTGCCCGCCCGCTGGTGGGTGCGGCCTTGCGTGGCGCGGTGGCCTTGCCCCATCCCCGGCCCCAGGTGGTGTCCTTGACGCCGGGTGTGCCGACCTTGGGCGGGCGGCCTTCGGTGGCCGCGGCCTTGCGCTCCTTGTCCTGCTTCCAGGCGGTGCGCGAGGGCAGCTTTTCGGTGCCCGAATAGGCCTTGTGCCATGGGCGCTCGTCGGCGGGCAGGGTCTTGCCGCGCCCCTTCAGCGTGTCGCGGCCCTTGCCGCCGGTGCCCTTGGCCGCGCCCTTCTTGCTCGTTTGGCGCACGCCACGGCGCGGATTGTTGCCACCTGCCATTATCTTAAAGCCTCGCAATCGTCCATCGTGGACCGTTTGGCGTGTCCTCGACGACGACACCGGCCTGCTTCAACTGATCTCGCACCGCGTCGGCGGCAGCCCAGTCCTTGCGCTCGCGGGCGGCCGTGCGCTGGTGCAAAGCCAACGCCACCAACGCGTCCACGGTCTCGCGCAGGCCTCGGTCGCCGCCGGAGGCGAACGCCGGGTCGAACGGGTCGAGCCCGAGCAGCCCGAGCATCGCCCGCGTGCTGCCCAGGGCGCCACGCGCGGTGTCGACGTCGCCCGAGGCTAGCGCGGTGTTGCCCTCGCGCACCACCTCGTGCAGTGCGGCGAGCGCCGCCGACGTGTTGAGGTCGTCGTCCATCGCCTCGGCGAACTCCGCGCACACGACCGTCGGCTCGGTCACCCCGGCAACCTCGGTCGCCCTTTGGACAAAACCTTCTATCCTTTGGTACGCCGAAGCCGCCTCCTCCAGCGCGCCCCAGGAGAACTCGATCCGGGCCCGGTAGTGCGCGGCGAGCATGTAGTAGCGCAGCTCGACCGGCCTGAGGCCGCGCTCGACAACCGCCGGGATGTTGATGACGTTGCCCACGGACTTGGCCATCTTCTCGCCACCGAGATCGACCATGCCGTTGTGCACCCAGAAGCGGGCGAACGGGTGCCCGACCGCCCGGGACTGCGTCATCTCGTTTTCGTGATGCGGGAAGACGAGGTCGGTGCCGCCGCCGTGGATGTCGAACTCGGGGCCCAGATAGCGGTAGGTCATCGCGGAGCACTCGATGTGCCAGCCCGGGCGGCCGCGGCCCCACGGGGACGGCCAGTAGGCGTCTTGCGGCTCGGTGGGCTTGACGCCCTTCCACAGGGCGAAGTCGCGCGGGTCACGCTTGGCGCGCTCGGGCCCGTCGGTGGCGGGATCCATCTCGTCGGGCCGCTGGCGGGACAGCGCGCCGTAGTCGGGATAGGACGAGACGGAGAAATAAACATCGCCGCTGCCGTCCTGCGCCGCATAGGCGTGGCCGCGCTCGATCAGCTGCGCGATCAGGTCGTGCATCTCGGGGATGGTCGCGGTCGCGCGGGGCTCGTAGGTCGGCGGCAGCACGTTGAGCGCACGATAGGACGCGCCCAGCAGCACCTCGTTTTCATAGGCGATGCTCCAGAACGGCCGCCCCTGATCGAGCGCCTTCACCAGGATCTTGTCGTCGATGTCGGTGATGTTGCGCACGAACGTGACCTCGTATCCGGAGTGGACGAGCCACCGCCGCAACACGTCATAGCTCACACCGGAGCGAAGATGGCCGATGTGTGGGCCGGACTGGACTGTGAGACCACACAGGTAAATCGACGCCCGTCCAGCCACGCGCGGCTCGAAGTCGCGCACCTGCCGGGTCAGCGTGTCATAGAGTCTCAGCGCCACCCTGCAAGGATACGCGGCAGCTGCGACAGATTTTCGATGACCGCGTCGGGTCGCGCCTCACCTGGCACATGCTCCCCGAGCGGGTTAAGCCAAACCGTCCGGATGCCGAAGCCGGCCGGCCCCTCGACATCGTGCTCGTAGTTGTCGCCGACATAAACGATCTCGTCGGGTGGGCACGCCGACAGGTCGATCATCTTCTTGTAGAACGCGGCGTCGGGCTTCTTCGGCACGCCGTCGATGAGGGCGTAGAGCTCGAAGTCGAACCTGCCGGCGAGCCCGCAGCGGTCGGTCATGCTGTTGCCGTTGGTCGCATAGCCCAACCGGTGGTCGGTGCGCAGCTCGGCCAGCACCTCGACCACGCCGGGGAACGGGCGCGAGTGGGCATAGCGCGTCTCGAAGAACAGCTCGGCCAGGCGATCGGTCTCCGCCTCGCGCCCGACCCGCGCGAGCGTGTGGCGCAGCGCCGCGATGCGGATCTCGTGGGCGGGCAGCTCGGCCATCCGCCGCCAGAAATCGGCCCCGTCCTGCCAGAACACCTCGAGAGGCAGACTCGGCTCAGCCACCTCAGCGGCGACGGCGGCCAGCGCGGTCTCCACCGCGTGCGACGTGTCAACCAGAGTCTGATCGGCGTCGAACGCCACGGTGGCAACCACGCGTGAACCCTATCCTGTGATCGTGGATACCGCGCAGACATTAGATCGCGGCCTTCGGCTGCTTGGCCTGGTCGCGGACGCCCCGGGCGGTATCACTGTGACGGAGGCCGCGTCCCGGCTCGGCGTGGGGCGCGCGGTCGTCTACCGCCTGGCCGCCACGCTCACCGAGCACGCGCTCGTGCGACGCGACGCGCAGGGGCGCCTGCGCATCGGGGTGGGCCTGCTGCACCTGGCCCGGCGGGCCCAGCCGCTGCTGGCCGACGCGGCCCTGCCGGCGCTGCGCCGCCTGGCCGATCGGGTGGGCGCGACCGCGCACCTCACGATCGCCGACGGTTCGGACGCGGTGGCGGTGGCCGTGGTCGAGCCGAGCGCGACCATGTTTCACGTGGCCTACCGGGTCGGGTCGCGCCACCCGGTCGGCAAGGGAGCGGCGGGCCGCGCACTGTCCATAAGCGACGGTTGGGCCACGAGCGCGGGCGAGCTGCAGCCGGGCGCGCATGGCTTGGCTGCGCCCGTGCTGGGTGTGCCCGGCCTCACCGCGAGTGTCGGCGTCGTCTCACTGTCCGCATTGGACGAGCAAACCACCGGCCCGCTGGTCCAGCAGGCCGCAGCGGTCATATCCCGTGCTCTCGCCTAAAACTCCGTTCAGGCGAAGCCGTGCTCGCCGCTGCGGAAAGCTCAGTGCTGGCTTGAAACTCCGCTGCGGAAAGCTCAGCGCCGGCTTGAAACTCCGTTCAGGCGAAGCCGTTCTCTTGCCCGGCTGGGGCCGGCCACGAAGTGATCCGGGCCCAGCCGCTGCGGGAAGCTCAGCGTTTTCCGACTGTGAGCACCGGCTTGGAGGTTTCGGCGAAGAAGTCGTTGCCCTTGTCGTCGACCACGATGAACGCGGGGAAGTCCTCGACCTCGATCCGCCACACCGCTTCCATGCCGAGCTCCGGATATTCGAGCACCTCGACCTTGCGGATGCAGTCCTGCGCCAGCCGCGCCGCCGGCCCGCCGATCGACCCGAGGTAGAAGCCGCCGTAGCGGGCGCACGCGTCTGTCACCTGCTTGCTGCGGTTGCCCTTGGCGAGCATCACCAGCGATCCGCCCGCGGCCTGGAACTTCTCGACATAGGCGTCCATCCGCCCGGCCGTCGTGGGCCCGAACGATCCCGACGCGTATCCCTCGGGCGTCTTGGCCGGGCCCGCGTAGTAGACCGCGTGGTCGCGCAGGTAGGACGGCAGCGGCCGGCCCTCGTCCAGCAGTGAGGCGATCTTTGCGTGGGCGATGTCGCGCGCGACGACGAGCGGCCCGGTGAGCGAGAGCCGGGTCTTGACCGGATAGCGGGAGAGTTCTTCCCGGATCAGGGTCATCGGCCGGTTGAGGTCGATATGCACGACCTCGCCTTCCTCAAGGGAGACGTCGGGCAGGAAGCGGGCCGGGTCGGTCTCCAGCTTCTCCAGCCACACGCCCGACGGCGTGATCTTTGCCAGCGCCTGCCGGTCGGCCGAGCATGACACGGCGATCGCGACCGGGCAGGAGGCGCCGTGCCGCGGGAGGCGGATCACGCGCACGTCGTGGCAGAAGTAGCGCCCGCCGAACTGCGCGCCGATGCCGAAGCCGCGGGTCAACTCCAGCACCTCGGCCTCCAGCTGAACGTCCCGGAACCCGTGTGCCAGAAGGGAACCCGACGTCGGCAGGTTGTCCAGATATTTGGCCGACGCCAGCTTGGCCGTCTTCAACGCGTGCTCGGCCGATGTCCCACCGATCACGATGGCCAGGTGATAGGGCGGGCAGGCACTCGTCCCGATCGAACGCAATTTTTCATCCAGGAACCGCATGAAAGCCGCGGGGTTGAGCAGGGCCTTCGTCTCCTGATACAGGTAGGACTTGTTGGCGCTGCCGCCGCCCTTGGCCATGAACAGGAACTTGTATGCGTCGGAGTGCCCGTCCGGGTCTTCGGCGTAGATTTCGATCTGCGCGGGCAGGTTGGTGCCGGTGTTGCGCTCCTCCCACGTGGTGATCGGGGCGAGCTGGGAGTAGCGCAGGTTGAGATTCGTATACGCGTCATAGACTCCGCGCGCGATGGCCTGCTCGTCGCGCCCGTCGGTCAGCACGTGCCGCCCGCGCTTGCCCATCACGATGGCCGTGCCGGTGTCCTGGCACATGGGCAGCACCCCGCCTGCCGCGATGTTGGCGTTGCGCAGCAGATCGAGGGCGACGAACCGATCGTTGGGTGAGGACAGCGGGTCATCGATGATCGATCGCAGCTGGGTCAGGTGCGCCGGGCGCAGGAAGTGGGCGATGTCGTGCATCGCCTCCGCGGTCAGCTGGGTGAGCACGTCCGGCTCGACGGTCAGGAACTGCCTTCCACCCGGTCCACTCACCACGTCGACGCCCTCATCGGTGACCAGGCGATAGTCGGTGGTGTCTGCGCCCAGGGGGAGCAACGGTGAATAGGAGAAGTCAGTCACGTTGAGAAAGAGTACTGAACTCCGAATAGCCGAGGCCTCTCCTGTCCGCAAGGAGGAAGCCGACCGTGTCCAACGCCACGATTTTTCCGCTTGTGCGCACTTCACCTCGCTCTTTGCCGGTGGCGGGGTCAAGCACGATCATGCGGTCGGGCGAGCGGTCCGACACGATCACCGCACCGCGCGTGACAACGACGCTCGCGGATTTGTTTGCCTCGCGCTCCCACAGCGGTTTGGTGGACCGCCCGAGCGCATACCCCAATAGCTGGGACCCTTTGCGGGTGACCGCGTAAACCCCGTCCGTGGCAAGGACCTTCTCGTCGTCGCCGGCGACCAGCACCTCGCGCCCGTCGCCCGCGTCCAGCAGCGCCTCCCGCCCGTCGGGCCGGATCGCGACGATCGCGTTGCCGCCCGCGACCGGCTCGCCGCTCAGACCGCATCCGGCGCCGTTGAGCTTCAGCACGCTGTAGCCGTCGTGCCGCCACACCTCGGCGCCGCTGCTGCCCTGGCGCCCGACCACGCTCAGGATGCACCGGCCGTTGCGGGGGGTGGCCGTGCTGTGGATGACCCGGCCGCCGAGCACCTGCACGGCCGTGTGGTCGGCCGGTGTCACGACGGGCAGGGCCTTGCCCGAGCTGGTGTCCACGACGTGCACCCGGTTGTCGATCGGGAAGCCGAGCAGGCGCGGCATCGGCTGCTGCGGCGCGAGTTCGCTGATCGGGGCCGGCCCGGCCAGGCTCGGGTTGTCGGCGAACAGCACGAACCCGATCCCGGGCAGCAGCACCCGCCACTTCTCCCGGCCGCTGTCGGGCACCCGCGCGACCAGCTCGCAGTCCTTTGACGTGCGGCACGTCACGTCGATGATCGCGTCGGCGAACGTCCACACCGCCGCGGCCTTCTCGTCCTTGCGCACCACCGCGCCCGTCGCCGGATCGCGGACCTCATAGCCTTTGACGAGCAGTTTGCCGGTCACCACATAGCCGCCGGCGGTGGCGGCCCAGTCCGCGGCCGTCTGCCAGGTCTGCCGCCCGTCGAGGCGGGCGCGCACCTCCACGGTCGTGCCGTGCTCGAGGACGAAGTGCTTTTCCAAGACATAGATATTTTTTGGTACGCCGTCCAGGCGCACCTGCCACAGACCCTCCGGTTCGGACAGTGGGCGCTTGGTGTTGACCCAATCCCACATGCCGGGGAATGGGTTCCACAGCCCGGTGCTCACGAGCAGGGTCATCGCCGCGATCACGGCGACGATCCAGCCGAGCCAGCCCATGCTGACCCTACCTTGAGCCATTCGCAGAGAATACCTACTGAGATACTGCCTGAAGTGGACTCGGCCCGGCGTTTTAGCGGCACTTGGTGCGGGTGTCTACTGGCTGGAAGCCTTGCGCACCAACGGAATGGTGCGATAGCGGACTTGTTCCGCAAGTGCGATCAAAGTGGACGCTCGCAGGATGCCTTGATACGCCACGATCTCGTCGATCACGCGCTGCAGATCGGCGTTGGACCGGGCCACGATCCGGCACAGGATGTCGCCCGGCCCCGTGATCGTGTGGGCCTCCAGCACCTCCGGGATCGTCGACAGGTGCACGGCCACGATGTCGTGCCCCTCGTGCTGGCGGATCTCCAGCGTGACGAACGCGGTCACCCCGTAGCCGATCGCCGAGGGGTCGAGCTCCGGCCCGAACCCGGTGATGACCCCACGCACCACGAGCCGGTCGAGGCGCGCCTGCACCGTGCCCCGGGCCACCCTGAGCCGGCGCGACAGCTCGAGCACACCGATGCGCGGCTCGGCCGCGAGCAGCTCAATCAGTTTTGCATCGAGCTCGTCCAGTAAGCTGGTCAATCTGCCCACCCTTCAGGCCGATTCAAGCACAATTCTGCGCACTCTGCCCAGCCTCCAGGCGCGCATTTGCACAACTCCGCCGATCGTGAGCACCATCACCCTTATGACCGCTGTTGCTGAAGCTCGAGCTGCTCAGATGCACGATCCGTTCCCGGTGAAGGGGGTCGACTACGTCGCCTTCCTGGTGGGCAACGCCAAGCAGGCGGCGCATTACTACTCCACGGCGTTCGGCATGACGCTGGTCGCCTACCGCGGGCCCGAGCAGGGCTACCGCGACTACGCCGAATACGTCCTCACGTCGGGCTCGGCCCGCTTCGTGCTGCGCGGCGCCGTCCACGCCGGCGCGCCGGGCGCCGAGCACCACGCCAAGCACGGCGACGGCGTCACGGAGATCGCCCTAGAGGTGCCGCACGTCGAGACCGCCTACGAATACGCCGTCGCCCACGGCGCGCGGGGCCTGCAGGCGCCCACGGTCGAGAAGGACGAGTTCGGCACGATCCGGATGGCCGCCATCGCGACGTATGGCCAGACCAGGCACACACTTGTCGAACGGCTCGAATACGACGGCCCGTTCATGCCCGGGTTTGTGGCCGCGGCGCCGATCGTGCGCCGCCCCGGCAAGCGCTTCTTCCAGGCCATCGACCACGTCGTGGGCAACGTCGAGCTGGGCCACATGGACGAATGGGTGGAGTTCTATCACCGGGTCATGGGGTTCACCAACATGGCCGAGTTCATCGGCGACGACATCGCCACCGACTACTCGGCGCTGATGAGCAAGGTCGTGGCCAACGGGACGCGCAAGGTGAAATTCCCGCTCAACGAGCCGGCTGTGTCCAAGCGCAAATCACAGATCGACGAATATCTCGAGTTTTACGGCGGACCCGGCGTGCAGCACATCGCCTTGGCCACCAACGACATCCTGGCCACAGTCGACGCGATGCGCGCGGCCGGGGTCGACTTCCTCGCCACACCCGACTCCTACTACGAGGACCCGGAGCTGCGCGAGCGCATCGGCACCGTGCGGGTCCCGGTCGAGGAGCTGCAAAAGCGCAAGATCCTCGTGGATCGGGACGAGGACGGATACCTGCTGCAGATCTTCACCAAGCCGGTGCAGGACCGCCCGACCGTCTTCTTCGAACTCATCGAGCGGCACGGCTCGCTGGGCTTCGGCAAGGGCAACTTCAAGGCGCTGTTCGAGGCCATCGAACGGGAGCAGGACAGGCGCGGAAATCTTTGACGCGCGTGGGAAAATGACCCGGTGAGCATCCCGCCCGCAAGTCCAGAGGACAGCACTGCCGGCGCCGGAGGCGCCCCCGGATGGCAACCACCACCCGCGGGCCCGCCATCGGCGCAGGCCACCTCCCCCACCGTGCCGCAGCAGGACACACCCGCGCCACAGGGCGGATACACGCCCCCGCCACCGCACGCGCAGGCGGCGCCGCAGGGCGGATACACGCCGCCCCCGCCCGGCTATCCGCCGCAGTGGCATGGCGCCGCCCAACAGCACCCGGGCTGGCGCCCGCCGCCGCCCGCGCTCGCGCCCAACGGCCAGCCGCTGGCGTCCTTCCTGGATCGTTTCCTGGCCTACCTCATCGACACCCTGATCTACACGGGGGTCTCGCTCATCTGGAGCAT
>JBIOYB010000319.1:0-5197 GCA_044869915.1 Allorhizocola sp. | reverse complement strand
CTCACCGACATGGACGGTGTGCTGGTGCACGAGGGGGTGCCCATCCCCGGCGCGACCGAGTTCATCGGCAAGCTGCGCGGCACGGGCAAGCCTTTTCTGGTGCTGACCAACAACTCCATCTACACGGCGCGCGATTTGCACGCCCGGCTCACCCGGCTCGGCTTCGACGTGCCGGAGGAGGCGATCTGGACCTCGGCCCTTGCCACGGCGAAGTTTCTGGCGGATCAGCGGCCCAATGGGACGGCATATGTCATCGGCGAGGCGGGGCTGACGACGGCTTTACACTCTGCCGGATACATCATGACGGATTTTGACCCCGATTATGTGGTACTCGGCGAGACGCGCAATTACAGCTTCGAGGCCATCACCACGGCCATCCGTCTGATCAAGAAGGGCGCGCGGTTCATCTGCACCAACCCCGACGTGACCGGCCCGTCCAACGAGGGCCTGCTGCCCGCGGCCGGGTCGGTGGCCGCGATGATCACGAAGGCGACCGGGATCGATCCGTACTTCGTGGGCAAGCCCAATCCGATGATGATGCGCTCGGCGCTCAACCGGATCGGCGCGCATTCGGAGAAGGCGGCGATGATCGGCGACCGCATGGACACGGATGTCCTTTGTGGACTCGAGGCGGGCCTGCACACGATCCTCGTGCTCACCGGGATCGCCACGAAGGCCGATGTGGAGCGGTTCCCCTACCGGCCCTCGCGGGTGATCTCCTCGGTCGCCGATCTGATCGACGAGGTCTAGCCGGTCTGGCAAACCCGGTTGTTGAGCGTGAACGACGTGGGATTGGTGTTGGTGCCGCTCGAGTTGGCCAGGAAGCCGAACGATTGCGAGCCGCCGCCGGCGCCGATGGTGG
The DNA here is from genome assembly GCA_044869915.1 of Allorhizocola sp. Lineage (GTDB taxonomy): Bacteria > Actinomycetota > Actinomycetes > Mycobacteriales > Micromonosporaceae > Allorhizocola. Next base: position 4,335 of record JBIOYB010000319.1, on the reverse strand, counting down.
CGTTGTAGGGCATGTTCGTGACCGTCACGGCGCTACCGGTTTGGGTGGGCGTGCCGCTCCACAGGTTCGTGATGGTCTGCCCGTTGGCAAAACTCCATCCGAGGGTCCAGCCGACGATCGCGGCCGGGCTGGTGTTGGTGATGCGCACCTCGGCGACGAATCCGGTCGTCCACTGGCTGGTCACGCGGTAGGCCACGGTGCAGTACGGCACGGGCGCGCCGGTGGTGGTCACGGTGACGCGGCTGGGTTGGTTCTCGTTGCCGGACGGGTCTGTCGCGGAGACGCCGAAGACGTAGCGCGTGCCGGGCTGCAAGCCCGTGACGACAGTGGTCCGCGTGTCGGCGAGCATGGTCGTGATGAGGGTGCGGGTCCCGTTGTCGTTGATCTGGTAGACGGAGAACCGCTCGAACTCGCCCCACCACACGCCTTGCCACCTGAGCCGGACCGAGGTGTCGGTGATCTCGGACGCGGCCAGCCCGACGACCGGGCCGGGCGGCTCGAGGTCGCCGGGCAGGGTGATCACGGTGATCAGCGGCGACGAGAGGGAGCGGTTGCCGGCCGCGTCGAGGGCCACGACGTAGAAGCGGCTGACCGAGCCGCGGTTGAGCGTGTTGATGAGCGCGGTGTTCGTCGCCGGTGTGGCGACGCGCTGGACGATGTCAGTGTAGATGCGCCAGACCTCGTAGTGGTCCACGCCGGTGTCGTCTGTGGACGCCTGCCAGGTGAGCACGACGCTGAACTCGGTGAGGTCGGTCGCGACCGGCGGGCCGGGCGCGGTTGGCGGGGTGGTGTCGGCCGCGTTTGCGGGCGCGGCCTGGGCTAACACGAGGACGGCGGTGGCCGCGAGCAGGCCCAGCGATCGGATGCGCATTGCACTCTCCGAAGATCGGTAGTATTCGATGGGAGCGCTTCCAAGCGTGGCCTCGATCCTGTGCGCTGTCAATCCATCGCGGTCACGTGGTCGATGAGCCGTTCGACGGCGTTGACGAGAGGCGTCTCGAGATCGTGGTAACTGTCCACACGCGACAGCAGGCGCGCCCAGAGATCCGTGGTATTGAGCGCCTCGCAAACGCCGTCCTTCCACGGGATCCCGCGCGGCACGTCGGGCCAGGCGCGCAGGCCGAACCGGGCGGGCTTGACGGCCGCCCACACATCGACGAATGGGTGTCCCGCGATCAGCACATGCTCACTGTCCACTTCGGACGCGAGGCGGGTCTCCTTGCTGCCCGCCACCAGGTGATCCAGCAGGATACCGAGCCTTCGCCGGGGGCCGGGCGCGAATTCACCGATCTTTTCCCCAAGATTGTCGGCGCCGTGCATCGGCTCCACGACGATGGCCTCGGCGCGAAGATCGTGGCCCCACACCTTTTCGATGAGCTCGGCATCGTGAATGCCCTCGACCCAGATGCGGCTGGCCTTGGCGATCTGGGCGCGCTGCTGCGGTGCCAGCACCGACCCGGACTTGCTCACGACCCTGCGCTGTGTGGCCGTAGGCCGCACAAGCGTGGCGATCTGACCGTCTACAAGGAACGCGGCCGGGTCGAGCGGAAAATATCGCACCTTGCCGTGCCGATCCTCCAGCGCGACCGCACCGTGCTCGAAGCCCACTATCGCGCCGCAGTAACCACTCTCCGCACATTCTACAACCAGCCCGATTTCGGCTTCCACGACGCGCATCGCGCAAGAATATGGGACAAGAGCGTGAGCAGCACGTACCCTTGCTGGCATGTCCTCCACAGCGCACGCGGTGACCCTGACCGCGCGCCGGTCGGCCCGGTTGGTGAGCTGGGCAAGGGCCTGGCGCGCCGGGCTCGTGTCCTTCGACGAGATGCTCGACGCCCTCGACGACGGCGAAGAGCAGCACGTCGATGGGCTGCCCGGCACGTGGCAGGAGGTCGAGCTGCGGGAAGCGTTGCCCCACCTGGCCAAGCTGCACCCCGACGAGATCCGGCTGGTGCTGCCGGCGCCCGGCGATCCGCGCGGCCTTCCCGGCCCCGGTTCGCCGTTCACCGAGCGGGCGCTGCTCGCCGGCGAGGGCGTGATCGCGTCCCGGCTGGGGCTGATTCCCGAGGAGCGCCAGCACACCTCGGGCTCGGGTGTCACGTTTACGACAGTGCTGTGGCACGTTTTCGAGTTTCCCGAAGCTCCTGTTGGGGGCGAGATACAGCTTGCCGAGGCCGATGTCAACCTGAGCACGGCTTTGGCCGAGTCCACCAAGCAGTTGGTGCGCCTCGATGTCGCGCAGTGGCGGCCCGAGCTCGCGGGCGCGCTCGCCGCGCTGCGCAAGCCCGGCCCCGAGTCCGATCTGCCGGCCGGTTACGAGCCGCGGGCGCGCCGGCTCTACGCGCGGGCGTGCGTCGTCGATCGAGTGGTGTCGCTCGCCGGCCAGACCGTGGGCGGCGCGGTCAACATCATGGAGATGCGGGCGCGCGAGGAGGCCCTGCGCCCGTTGGCCGCCGCGTGCCGCGAGGCGCTCGTGGCGGCGTGCAATTCGCCCCTGCGCTAGGGGATTCTTGTGTGCACAAAGGTGGCGATGTCCAACTCGGACGGTCGCCCGTCGGTGTCGCGCCGCACGCGCAGCAGTTCGCCGTCGTTCATCCCGGTGGTGCACCGCCACACGTCGCCGGCCTCGCTCACAAACACCCACGGCTTGATGCCCTCCGCGCTCGCCGTGAGGGTCCGCTCGCGCGGGTCAAACGTGATGAGCAGCCGCCGGCCCATCCACCACCATACGCCCGCGAGCTCATGCCCATCGTCGGTCGCCGAGGCGGGGGCGATCCAGGGCGCCGGGCGGGCGGGTTCGGCGTCGAGGACCATCGTGAGCAGGCTCTGGTTGAGCGCGGCGATGCGGCGGCCCTGCAGCGTGTAGGCCCCGGCGAAGATGACCGTGGCGGTGCGGCTCGGCCGGTGCACGAGCAGGTGCGCCAGATAACCGGGCATCGATCCACCGTGTCCGATGTAGACGCGCTCGCCGTGCCGATAGAGCTCGATGCCCAGGCCGTGCCCGGCGGTCCAGGCGTCCAGATCGCTGATGACGACCGGCGCGCACATCTCGGCGAGGGTCTGCGGCGACAGCACGCCTGGGCCCGCAGTGTCCGGATCGGCCAGGAACGCCGCCCACTTGGCCAGGTCGGCGGCAGTCGACCACAGCTGACCGGCCGGCGCCATCGCGCGGGTGTCGGTGCGCGGCTCCTCGCGCAGCGTGCCATACCACGGGTGCACGACGTAGCCGCGGGCGAACGGCTCGACCTCGCTGTGGCTGGTGCGCACCATGGCCAGTGGCTCGAACAGGCGCTTGCGGGCGACGTCGGTCCAGTCGGCGCCGTGCAGGCGCTGCACGACCGCACCGAGCAGGCCATAGGCGAGGTTGGAATAGTGATACGACCGGTGCGGCGGATAGGCGATCTTGTCGGGGGTGAGCGCCGCCAGGAACTCCTCGAGATCCGGGCCTTCGGCCCGCTCCCACCACGGGCCGTCGGGCTCACGCTGCAGGCCCGACACGTGCCCGAGCAGCTGGCGCAGCGTGATGGCGGAGCCGACCGGCGTACCAGGTAAATGCCTATAAAGAAGATCATCCAGGGTGAGCTTGCCCTCGTCGCGCAGCTGGAGCAGCAGGACGGCCGTCATGGTTTTGGTGATTGACCCGATGCGAAACTGCGTGTCACGGGTGGGGACCTCGCCGGTGGCCGGATCCGGCCCGAAGGCTCCAAAATGGACCATCACGCCGTCACGGATCACCGCGCCCACGACGGTCGGCGCCCGGCCCTCGGCCTGCGTCTCGGCGAGCAGATCGTCCACCCGCCGTGCGGTCTGCGGCAGCAGCATGCAACCTCCCCTGTCTGTTCGCAATGGCCCAACGGCGACCCACCCTACGGCGTTATCGGTCGTTCGGCCCTAATATCGGCACCCACCGCCTTCGGGCGATCCGCAATTCTGCATCGCGCATTTCACGTGAGTAGCATTCGCATGACACCATCTGGGCGTGGACCAACTATGGATCTGGTGGCTGGTCGCGGCGGGCGTGTTGGTCGTCGCCGAGCTGTTCACGGGAACGTTTGTCTTGCTGATGCTGGGTGCCGGTGCATTCGCCGGCGCGATCGTCGCTGCCCTTGGCGGCGAGTTGTGGCTGCAGGGACTGGTGTTCGCGGTGGTGTCGACGTTCGCCCTGTGGCTGGTGCGCCCGTGGATAAACAAGCGGCTCGAGCGCGGCAAGGAGGCCACGGGCCTGGCCAGCATCGAAGGCACCGAGGCGACCGTGATCGAGCGGGTCGAGCCGGGCCACGGCATGGTCAAGATTGAGGGCGAGCTATGGCGGGCCCGCCCATTTGATGTTGA
>JBIOYB010000318.1:0-6086 GCA_044869915.1 Allorhizocola sp. | reverse complement strand
TCGAGCGCGGCAAGGAGGCCACCGGCCTGGCCAGCATCGAGGGTGCCGAGGCGACCGTGGTCGAGCGGGTCGAACCGGGTCACGGCATGGTCAAGATTGAGGGCGAGCTTTGGCGGGCCCGCCCATCCGAAGCCGAGAAGACCTATGATCCCGGCGAACGCGTCCGCGTGGTCAAGGTAGACGGAGCCACCGTTTTGGTGTGGAGGGATTAATGCAATTCTTTGGCATTTTGATCGGGGTGCTCGCCCTGATCGTGTTGATCACCCTGATCCGGATGATCAAGATCGTGCCGCAGCAGCGTAACGACGTTGTCGAGCGGCTCGGCAAGTACAACCGCACGTTGACGCCCGGTCTGAACATCCTCGTCCCGTTCATCGACCAGGTCCGGACCAAGGTGGACCTGCGCGAGCAGGTGGTCAGCTTCCCGCCGCAGCCGGTGATCACGTCCGACAACCTGGTGGTGTCCATCGACACCGTCCTGTACTACCGGGTGACCGACCCGTTCCGGGCCACGTATGAGATCGCCAACTTCATCCAGGCGATCGAGCAGCTGACCGTGACGACCCTGCGTAACGTCATCGGCTCGATGGACCTGGAGCGCTCGCTCACCAGCCGCGACGTGGTCAACAGCCAGCTGGCGTCGGTGCTCGACGAGAACACCGGCCGCTGGGGCATCAAGGTGACGCGCGTCGAGCTCAAAGCGATTGAGCCGCCGCCCAGCATCCGCGACGCGATGGAAAAGCAGATGCGCGCCGAGCGGGACCGCCGGGCCGCCATCCTCAACGCCGAGGGTGTCAAGCAGTCGCAGATCCTGACCGCTGAGGGCGACAAGCAGGCGGCCGTGCTCCGGGCCGACGGCGACCGGCAGGCCCGCATCCTGCAGGCCGAGGGCCAGGCCAAGGCGATCAAGCTGGTCGTGGACGCGATCCACGTCTCCGAGCCGGACAACAAGGTCATGGCCTGGCAATACCTGCAGGCCCTCCCGCAGATCGCGGCCGGCGCGTCCAACAAGCTGTGGATCATCCCGGCAGAGGTCACCAAGCTGCTCGAGGGCATCTCCGCCCGGTTCGGCGATCTGGTCGAGTCGCCCAGTGCGGCGGCCGCGGCCAAGGAGGCCGGGGACGCCAACGAGCGAGAAGTCGAGCGCATGTCGGCGGAGGCGGCACAGGCGGTCAAGCAGATCGAAGAGGACGCCAAGCGGGACGTGCCACCCGCTTCGCAGTAATTCTGGCCCCTGCTAAAGCAAGTCGCCGTGGATCGCCCTTAAAGGCGACGCGCTTGACGACGATTCTTGGGCCGCATGCGGCCCAAGAATCGTCAGATGCCACCGCTGAGCGGCGGCCCGCTGCTGCATGATGGTTTTGTGGAGGTAATCAGCGACGCGGGCGATGAACGGATCGCCGACTACCGCGCACTGACCGATGTGGAGCTTCGCACCCGGTGGGAGCCACCGCACGGGCTGTTCATCGCCGAGGGCGAGCTGGTGCTCCGGCGGGCTTTGCGCGCCGGATACCGTCCGCGTTCGATCCTGGTCGAGGCCAAGCGGTTCGAGCAGGTGCAGGATCTGGAGGGCGCCGCGCCGATCTACGGTGCGGCGCCCTCGGTGCTGGAGGACATCACCGGGTTCCATGTGCACCGGGGCGTGCTGGCAAGCTTCCACCGCAACCCGCTGCCGCCCGCGTCCGAGGTGCTCGCGGCCGCGCGGCGGATCGTCATCCTCGAGGACATCAACAACCACACCAACATCGGCGCCATCTTCAGAGGCGTTGCGGCGCTTGGCGTCGACGCGATCCTGCTGTCGCCGACGTGCGCCGATCCGCTGTATCGGCGCAGCGTGCGGGTCAGCATGGGGGAGGTGTTCGCGATACCCTATGTGACCCTGTCGCCCTGGCCGGACGGGCTCAAACTGGTGCGCGACGCGGGCTACACGCTGCTGGCCATGACGCCCGGCGAGGACGCCATCCCGCTGCAGGAGCTGGGTTCGCGGGAGCGGCAGCGGCCCGCCCTGCTGCTGGGCGCGGAGGGGCCGGGGCTGTCGCGGTCGGCATTGGACGCCAGCGACCTGCGCGTGCGCATCCCCATGCGCCGCAACGTCGACTCCCTCAACGTCGCGGCCGCGACGGCGGTCGCCTGCTGGGAACTCTCTCGCACCGATCCACTGTAGCGACTATGCTGACATTTGCCTCGGTTTCCCGTCCGGACGGCCGGGTCCTGAGCCTGCATGGGCCGACAGTGCTGTCGGGCTCGTGAGTACAGTGGTGATCATGTTTCCGACCGTGCGCGAGGTGATGACGCTCGATTCCGTGCGGGTCGGCGCGCCGCGGCTCGTGGCGGGGGAGACAGGGCTGGACCGGCCGGTGCGCTGGGTGCATTCGAGTGAGGTGCCCGACATCGCCAGCCTGCTGCGCGGCGGGGAGTTGGTGCTCACCACCGGGATCGGGCTGCCTGCCGATGACGCGGGCGTGCGGGCGTATATCAACGAGCTGGCCGAGGTGGGCGTGGCCGGGCTGGTGGTCGAGCTCGGAAGGCGTTACACCGCAGGCGTTCCGCGGGTGATGGTCGCGGCGGCGGAGAAGCGCGGGCTGCCGCTGATCGAGCTGCGCAGGCCGACGCCGTTCGTGCCGATCACCGAGGCGGTGCACAGCCTGATCGTCGATTCGCAGCTGTCGGAGCTGCGCGCGACCGAGGAGATACACCAGCGGTTCACCGAGCTCAGCGTGGAGGGGGCCGACCCGACCGAGGTGGTGCATCAGGCCGCGCAGCTGGCGGGCCAGCCGGTGGTGCTGGAAAACCTTGCCCGCCAAGTGCTCGCGTTCGACGGCGCGGGCGAGCGGGCGGAGATGCTGCTCGACAACTGGGAGCAGCTTTCGCGCCAGGTGAAGAGCAGGACCCGGACTTCCTTTGACCCGGACGAGGGATGGCTTGCCACGACCGTGGGCGCGCGGGGGCAGGACTGGGGGCGCCTGCTCATGCGCATCGAGGGTGTGCGGCAACCGCCGACGAGGCTTGTGATCCTGCTCGAGCGGGCCGCGAGCGCGCTCGCGCTCGGCCGCCTGATCGAGCGCGACGCCGAGGGTTTGGCCCGCCAGCTGCACGGCACGTTGCTGTCGGCCCTGCTCGAGCACAGCCTGCCGGTCGACGAGGTGGCGTTGCGCGCTCGCGCGCTGGGCGTCACGTTCGAGCGACGCAAGCTCGTGGGCGTGGTCGTGCGGCCGGAGCTGGTCGTCGCGGACGGGCTTCGCGAGCTGTCCGAGGCGGTGTTCCAGGCGATGCGCGAGTCCGGATCGGACGGTCTGATCAGCCCGCTGGACAACCGGGCGGTGGGCGCGCTGGTCGCGATCAAGCCGGGGGGCGACACGACCCTCAAGGGTTTCGCGACGGCGTTGCGGCGTGGGCGAAGCGACGTGCTAGTGATCGCGGCCGGGTCCGAAGTGGACGGTCTGCGGGAGGCCCGCCGCTCGCTGATCGAGGCCCGCCAGGTGGCGCAGGCCGCACGGCACGCCCCGACTGCGGCCGACGTGCACCGGCTGCCCAACGTGGGGCTGCCCGGCCTGCTGTATCTGCTGCGCGACGAGCCGCGCCTGCAGACCTTTGCCGAGCGCCAGCTCGGGCCGCTGCTCGCCTACGACGCGCAGCACCCGAAGGAGCCCCTGCTTCCGGCGCTCCGGGTGTATCTGGAGAGCGGGCGCAACAAGTCGACGGCCGCGGCGGCCGCGCACATGTCGCGGCCGGCGTTCTACGAACGGCTCGCGCGGCTGGAGCGCATCCTCATGGTGGACCTGGAGTCGGTGCCCACATGCCTGTCCCTGCACGTGGCGCTGCTCGCGCTCGACGCCATCCGGGACAACTGATCGTCGTCAGGTTCCCCAAATCGCATCAAATGCCCTGCTCACATGGGCATGGTCCGGCAAACTGTCAGACCCCGTGGGCAGAATGGGCCCGTGGTGATGGTGGCGTTGGCGGGGGAGGTGCTGCAGCGGCTCGATGACGAGGGCAATCCGCTCGCCGCGCCCGAGCCGGCGCGCGACGCCGCCGTCATCGGCGCGATCGAGGAGGCGGAGCGCCCGCGCTGGCTCTGGGCATCCAGCGAGCACGCCTATCCGGCGCTGCTGGCCCGGGGCGTGCGGGTGCGGCGCTGCCACGATCTCGAGCTGGTCGAGGGGCTGCTGCTCGCCCGCGATGGGCGCTACGGCGCGCCGCGCAATGTGCTGGCCGCCCACGCGAGATTGACCGGCGGCGGGCCGGAGCCGCCCGACTCGCCGCCGCTGGGCGGCACCCTCTTCGACCCGCTGACCTCGGTGTCCGTGGACGTCCTGCGCGCGGTTTATCAGGCCCAGCGCCCTTCGTGCACGGGCCGCATGCGCCTGCTGGCGGCGGCCGATTCGGCCAGCGGGCTGGTCGCCGCCGAGATGGGCCACGACGGGCTGCCGTGGCGCGCCGACGTGCACGACGAGCTGCTGTTCGAGCTCCTGGGTCAGCCCGTGGGCGGCGGCACGCCGCGCCGTCTGGCCGCGCTCGCCGCCACGATCGGCGAGATGCTCGACGCGCCCGGCCTGCACCCCGACTCGCCGGCCGAGCTGGTGCGCGCGCTGCGCCGGGCGGGCGTCGAGGTGCCCAACACCCGCTCGTGGACGCTCAAGCGGGTCGACCATCCGGTGATCCCCGTGCTGGTCGAGTGGCGTGAGCTCTATCGCATCTGGACCGCGCACGGGTGGTCGTGGCGCCAGCAGTGGGTGCGCGACGGGCGGTTCCGGCCCGCCTATGTCCCGGCCGGTGTGGTGTCGGGCCGGTGGGCGACCCGGGGCGGCGGCGCGCTGCAGATCCCCAAGGCGGTGCGTGGCGCGGTCCGGGCCGACAAAGGGTGGAAGCTGGTGGTCGCCGACGCGGGCCAGCTCGAGCCGCGCATCCTGGCGGCGGTCTCACAAGACGAGGGCCTGGGCCGGGCGGCCGCCGAGGGCGACCTTTACAGCGCGCTGGCCTCGGCGTTCGGCGGCGACCGGGCCAAGGCCAAGGTGGCACTGCTGGGCGCGATGTATGGCCAGACCGGTGGCGGCGCCGCGCCCGCGCTGGCCGTGCTGCGCGGCAGCTATCCGAAGGCGTGGGCTTACGTTGAGGCAGCCGCGCGCACGGGTGAGACGGGCGGGCTGGTCCGGTCGTGGCTCGGCCGCACGTGCCCACCGTCGTCACAGTCGTCTTTGGACCGCGGCTGGCAGGACGACGGCGCATCGGGGCGGGCGCGCGGCCGGTTCACGCGCAACTTCGTGATCCAGGCCACGGCTGCCGAGTGGGCGGCCACGCTGCTCGCGCTGCTGCGGGACGTGCTGTGGGAGCGGCGCGCCCGCATGGTGTTCTTCCAGCACGACGAGGTGATCGTGCACTGCCCCGAGTCCGAAGTGGACCTCGTCGTGGCCGCGATCGGCGAGGCCTCGCCGGCTGCGGGCCGGCTGCTCTTCGGGGACACGCTCGTGCGCTTCCCGCTCAACGTGTCGGTCGTCGACTCCTACGCCGAGGCCAAGTAGCCCGCGTCTGTACGGGGGCTGTACGGCGAATTACCTCCGCTGGTACGGGCTTGTGCGGCCATTCGCCAGACCCTTCCGCCCCGGGCCGGCTTCGCGATGCGCTTGGTGGCACTGGCATTTCGCCATGGATCCGATCACAGAAGGGATCGAAGTCATGAGCACATCCGTCAAGATTCGCCGGGCGGTCGCCGCGCTCGCGCTGTGCCTGGCATCCTCTGCCGCGGTCGCCGCCCCTCCGTCCGCCGCGCAGGCGAGCTGGTATCCGGCGAGCACCGGTGCGTACGGGGTGACCATCCGCGACTGCTTCCACCCGGTCGTCCGGCAGCCGAGCACAGACTGCAGGCCCGTTGCGGTCGTGCCGCCGTACACCTCGGTGCGGATCGTCTGCCAGCACAGCGGCCAGAACATCGGCGGCGATCCGGTCTGGAATTACATCGTCTGGGAGGGCGGGTCGGGCCGGCCCGAGGGATACGCCGCGGACTACTACATCAACACCGGATACGCGAACTGGATCCCGGGCGTGGATCGGTGTGCCACGCCATGAGATCGCGGGGGCCGTCTTCGGGC
>JBIOYB010000317.1:0-37638 GCA_044869915.1 Allorhizocola sp. | reverse complement strand
CGTCACGACCCTACCAGCGATTGCGAATCGCTACTGTTCGATCAAACGACCCGCACGTGCCCACCCGTCTGTAGGGAGTGACCATGACCCGCCGATCCACTTTGCTCACCGCCGTGGTTGTCACGGTCGCCGCCGCGCTGCTGCCGCCTGTCGCGACCATGACCTCGGCGACCGCTGCCGACACGATCCCGAGCGTCGCCGTCCGCCCCGATCCGTCCTACCAGCAGCCCGCCTGGGAAGGCTGGGGCACCAGTCTCGTCTGGTTCGCCAACGCCACCGGCGGCTATCCCGACGAGATCCGCACCAGGCTTGTCGACCTGCTCTTCGGCGAGGACGGGCTGCGGCTCAACATCGCCCGGTACAACATCGGGGGTGGCAACGCCCCGGACGTCCGCACCGATTACATGAAGGTCGGTGCCACCATGCCCGGCTTCTGGAAAGCGCCGCCCGGCACGACCCACACCGACGTCGACTGGTGGGACCCGGACAACCCGGATCACTGGAATGGGGATGCCGACGCCAACCAGCGCTGGTGGGTCGACCAGATCAGGGACAGGGTCGACCTCTGGGAGGCGTTCAGCAACTCGCCGCCGTATTTCCAGACGGTCAGCGGCTATGTCTCCGGCGGCTTCAACTCCAGCGCCGATCAGATCCGCGCCGACCGCGTCGACGGCTTCGCCGATTATCTGGTACGTGTCACCGAGCGCCTTGAGGCCGCGCACGGCATCGCGTTCGACTCGATCGACCCGCTCAACGAGCCCAACACTCCTTATTGGGGAACGCAATTGGGCCCCGACGGGCAGCCGACCGGCGGCCGGCAGGAGGGTGCGCACGCCTCCCCCGCGCTGCAGCAACAAGTGATCCTCGCTCTCGCCCGGCGGCTCGAGGGCGCCACGACGCAGGCACAGATCGCCGCGATGGACGAGACCAATTCGTCGACGTTCACCACCAACTGGGCGGGCTACAACGCGCAGACCCGCGCTGTGATCGATCGGCTCAACGTGCACACCTACGGCACCGGCCAGCGCACGTCGGCGCGTGACGTCGCCAAGGGCGCGGGCAAGCCGCTGTGGATGAGCGAGGTCGACGGCACCTGGGGCAGCGGGCAGAGCTTCACCAGCATGGAGCCGGGCCTCGGCATCGCCGAGCGGATCGTCAACGACATCCGGGAGCTGGAGCCTTCCGCCTGGGTGCTGTGGCAGCCGATCGAGGACTACAACCCGCAGCACGCCGGTGAAGGAAACTGGGGCACGGTCCAGATCCCGTTCGACTGCGCCACGGACGCCACCTTGCAGACGTGCCCGATCCGGATCAACACGAAGTTTCACACGCTGCGCAACTTCACCCATTACATCCGGCCCGGCGATCGCGTCGTGAAGGTGAACGACACGGCCAGCCTCGCCGCCGTGTCCGCGAACGGCTCAGCGGCGACCGTCGTGCACGTCAACACCACGACCGGCCCGCGGCGCGTCGACCTTGACCTGTCCGGGTTCGCGGACATCGCCCCCGGCGCGGCGGTCACGCCGATCGTCTCCGACGCCAACGGGGGCCTGGTGCGCAAGGAGCCGATCCCGGTCCAGGCCAAGTCCGCGAGCTTCACGGTGCCGGCGAAGTCCGTGACCACCTTTGTCATCGAGGGCGTCGCCGGTGTCGCCGCCGACGCGGCCTGGATCCAAAATGGACACATCTACCGGCTGCAGGGCGTGCAGAGCGGCAGGTCGCTGGCGCCGTCGGACACCTCCGCGGTGATCCGCACGACCGACGCCACAGCCGCCGACCAGCTTTGGCGGATCGACCCGGTCACCGGCGGCACCGGCAACCGTGAGCGATACGTGCTGACCAACGCCGGCCGCGGCCTGGTGGTCCGCGACAACGCCCTCGTGCTGGAGCCGCACAGCGACGCGCTCGCCGCCGATCCGGCCGCCCAGTGGCTGCTGTCGACCACCGGCGACGGCACATACACGTTGGTCAACGCGGCCACCGGGCGGCTGGCCGACGTGGCCGGTCAGTCCACAGCAGACGGTGCGCGGGTGGGGACGTTCACCCCGACCTCCGGCGGCAATCAGCGGTGGACCGTCATCGACGAGACCGTTCTGGGGGCTGTCGACGCCACGGTCTTCACCACCCCGGGCAGACCGCCGGTGCTGCCGGCCTCGGTGACACCGCTCTATCGCGACGGTGCCCGCGGCTCGCTGCCGGTGGTGTGGAAGGAGCAGCCGGGCCGCCCGTGGCCCGCGACCGGCACGTTCCAGGTCCCCGGCACCGTGTCCGACCCGCTCGGCCAAGTCGTCCGGGCCTGGGCCGTGGTCACCGTCGACACCATCGTGGCCACCGAACCGGGCCGCGCCAAGGCATACCGGGGCGGGGTCGCGCAACTGCCGGCGACCGTGACGGGTGTCGGCGCGCGCGGCGCGCGCACACCGCTGCCGGTGATCTGGCAGCCGGCACCCGCGTTTGACCAGATCGGCGTGACCGAGGTGACCGGAGTCGCGCAGGTGCCGGACGGGAGCACCGTCCCGGCGACCGTCCGCGTGCAGGTGACGGCGCCAACCGAGGTCAACGTGGCGATCGCCGCCGGCGTGCAGGCGAGCGCCACCTTCACCGAGAGCGGCTACTCCGCCGACCGGCTGCGCAACGGCGACACCACCGACAAGGCCTGGTCGAACTGGCGATCGGGGACGAAAAACACCTCCGACACGCTCACCTTCGTCCTGCCCGGCGCGAGCGACGTGACCCGGGTCGGTGTGCACTTCTTCCGGGATGCCAACAGCGACAGCTACGCCCAGTCGCTGCACGTCGAAATCCGCACCGCGCAAGGCGCCTGGGTCCAGGTGGGTGACGAGGTCGCCGTTGCGGGCGGCTCGCCCGCGCCCGTCATCGACCTGCCCCTGGCCGGTGCGGCCACTGACGGCGTCCGGGTGGTGCTCACCGCCCGGCCCGGCCTGTGGATGACCGTCGCGGAGGTACAGATCTTCGGCCGGGCGCCGGGTCAGTCCGCTGACGCCGCGGCCGGTGCGATCACGGTGAAGGGGCGCGCCCTACCCGGCTTCGACCCGGCCGTCACGCGGTACACAGTGGACCCCACGCTGATCGGAGAGGTCGCGGCGACCGCCCGGGACCCCTACGCCACGGTCTCCGTCGTGCAGGCCGGCCCCGATCGGACCGCGACCGTCACGGTGAACAGTGAGGATGGGACGCAGACCCGGACCTACACGCTGAGGTTCAATCCATAGCAGCCCAAAGATCCTTGCCCGCCGTCCGTCCCGCCGCTAGCCCCCACGGATCGGCGGGCGAAGGCGACCGCTGCGACGGTGCCGATGACGGCTGCCGGCAGGACGGGCGCCCACGCGGGGATCGCCTGCCAAATGACATCCGAACGGGTGGGAACTGGTGCGCCGATCGTGGCGACAATGTGGGGTATGGGATCGGGCACGCAATGTGAACAGGTGCGCGAACAGTTGTCGGCGCGGCTCGACGGCGAAGAGGACGAGGCCGACCGGGCCCGGCGTGCGCTTGTGGACACGCACGTGGCCGGATGCGCCGAGTGCGCGCAGTGGTGGGACCGGGTGCGGATGGTGACCCGCATGGCACGCACCTCCGCCGCCCTGCCCACCCCTGCGCTCAGCGCCGAAGCGCTCGACAGCGTGCTGGCGGCCGCGCCTGCCGGTCCGCCCCGCACGGCGCGCAGCGTCCGGGCTGCACGTGTGCTGCGGTTGGCGCTCCTGGCGGTCGGGCTGGCGCAGTTCTTCCTGGGCATAGCGCAGATCGCCAACCTGGCTGGGATCGCCGACACGCACACCCACGACGGTGGGGTGCCGGTGTCGTCCGGGCATCTGTGGCACGAGTCGGCTTCGTGGAACGTGGCCATCGGGGCCGCCTTGGCATGGCTGGCCTGGCAGCGCACACGGCCGGCGTCCCTGCTGCCGGTCATGACCGCGTTCATCGCGGTGCTCGGGCTGCTCACGCTCAACGATGCCCTCGCCGGCCGGGTCGATACCGACCGTGTGCTCAGCCACGGCTTGCTGCTGGCCGGTTATGCGCTGTTGCTCGTGTTGCACCACCCCAGGCTGCGCGGTCAGCAACCACCTGCCGGCCGTGTCGGCCGGCCATCAGCGTGGAGCATCGGCGGCGGCGACAGCGGCGATGGCGAGGACGGCCCGTCGGCGGTCATATATCCGTTCCCGGTGCGGGCACAGGTACAACATGAGAAAAGAGCGGCTTAGACGGCGCTTTTGCGGCGGCGCAACCAGCACCAAGAATGAGGACGAAGACTCCGGTTGCCGCACCGAAAAGCCATGCGCCACGGTCCGCCGGCATCGCCTACGGCCGGAAACCTCAGCGGGCAAAGGGGTTCGCCGCACGCGCAGCTCTCGACGACGGCGTTGACGCGTGGCGCGGCCACGAAGGTGGCGTGCCGGGCGCATCGCCGATCAGATGGCGCGGCACTGCTGTCCGTCCACGGTGCAGCCGCCCAGGGATTTGTCCGCCTTCGCGCCCACGTAACGGATCACGAACGTGAGCTGGCCACCCGCCGAGACGGGAGTCACGGTGACCGCCTTGTTCTTCTGGCTGATGCTCACCACACCGGGTGACCGGTTTTCGGCTGGATCGTTCCTGGGCATCATCAGCACCACGGTCCAGCCGGCCTGTGCACCACCACGCACGGTCACCTCGGTGTCAAACCCGCCCTCGGGCAACACAATCACCCGATACGTCGCCGTCGCGATCACCTCACGTCGATCTCCACCGGCACGCACATGATAATGCAGCCCAAAAAGGACCGCCCAGACATCTGTCCCGATTGGACCGCCTCTGCCGGGCGTCTCCGCAACGCAAGGCAAGACATCGTGAATGAACCAATCCTGGAATGCGCTTGCCGCATAACATGATTTCAATAGCGAGCCCTGGAGCGAAGGGCGGGTTCGATGATGAGTGCTGTCAGACCTGTCGACACATCGTCAACCGGGAGGGCCGGCAAAAGCGCGGTGCTCGCCGAGGTGATTCGCCGCGCCCAAGCACGGTTGGCCGCGCAGGCCGCGGCCCCAGACGGCGGGCCGGCGGATCGGTCGGGGTGCGACGAATTCCCGGGCCACTGCAAGTTTGCCTAGCGGGTTGCCGCCGTGGCGCCGCTGACCACGTTCATCTTCAAGGTGGCCGGCCGGTGCAACCTTGACTGCGACTACTGCTACGTCTATCACCACGCGGATCAGTCGTGGCGTGACCGGCCGCGCTTGATGTCGTGGAAGGTCGTGCGGGCGGCCGCGCGCCGGATCGCGGATCACGCACAGGGCCACGGTGTGAGCCGGGTGGCGGTGAATCTGCATGGTGGCGAGCCTGCGCTGGCCGGTCCGGCCTGGGTGGACAGGTTTTGCTCGACCGTGCGCGGCGTGATCCCCGGATCGGTGGGAGTCGCTTTCGGGATGCAATCAAACGCCACATTGCTTGGCCCCGAGTGGATCCCGGTCCTGGCGCGGCACCGCCTGCGCGTCGGGGTGAGCCTTGACGGCACCCGCGATGCCAATGATCGGCACCGGCTCGACTTCGCCGGTCGTTCCAGCTATGAGGCGACGGTCGCCGGCATCAACCTTCTGCGGGAAAATGCCCCGGATCTGTTCGCCGGCCTGCTCTGCGTCATCGATCTCGAGGCGGATCCCCGCCTGACGTATGAGCATCTGGCGTCCTTCGATCCGCCTCTGATCGACTTCCACCTTCCCGAGGCGCATTGGGACAGACTCCCACCCGGGCATGATCCGCAGCGGAGCCCGTATGGGCACTGGCTGGCCGAGGTCTTCGACGCCTGGGCGGCCCGGGCACAGTACCGTCATGGGATCCGCTTCTTCGAGGACATCGTCGGCCTGTCACTGGGTGTGCGCAGATCCGTGGAAACGCTCGGCCTGGCGCCGGTGACCCTCGCGGTGATCGAATCCGATGGGTCGGTCGAAGCCGTGGACACGCTGAAGGTCACCTTCGACGGCGCTCCGGCGTTGGGACTCAACGTGTTACACCATCCGCTGGACGCGGCTCTGGCGTTGCCCATGATGGCATCACGGCAGACCGGCACGGCGGGGCTGTGCGCGACCTGCCAACGATGCGAGCTGGTCAGCGTGTGCGGCGGCGGCTATCTGCCGCACCGATACTCGCAGCACAACGGCTTTGACAACCCATCGGTGTATTGCGACGACCTTCAGACGATCATCCGGCACGTGCAACGGGCGCTGTAGGGCAGGTCGGGCAGGCTTCTACACGGCCATGGTTAACATGGCTCGGTCAAACAGACTCCTTGATTGGTGCGACGATTGGTGCGACTGGGCTCAGACCGCCGGCCACGGCCGGCGCGAGCTTGGTGAGCAGATCCCACAGGTCCGGTTGGGCCTTGGCGGCCAGCCCGACCGCCCGGTCGGAGCCGGCGAGCAGGGCCAGGTGGCGGCAGGCGTGCGCGGCGACGGCATCCGGGCTGATGTGCGCGGGTGACGGGGTGAGCGGCCCGCCGTCGGCCATGGCGTCGACCGGCACCGGCACGGCGTCGTCTCCGGGCACGGGATCGGGCAGCGCCGCGTAGGTGAGCACGATCCCGCCCGCTTGCGCGCGCCACGAGGTCGAATGCAGCACGGCTCCGGGCGTGCAGGCGGTCAGGCCGGACAGCCGGCGGGCGATGTCGTCGGGGTGGGCGCCGCCTGGCAGCGCCCGGGCCAGGCTGCGGTAGTGCAGGCATCCGTGGCGTGCGGACAGCAGCAGGACCTCGACGATGGCGTGCGGCAGCGGCGGCTCGGCAGACACAGCCGCCAGTCTTTCTCTATTGCAAGTATTATGCAACAAGGCGCGCTGGACAGTGGCCCGGCACAGAGGTGTCATGTGTGGCCTTCGAGGCCATCGCCGCTGAGGATGGGTCGGCCTGTGCGGGGCATGGCACCAGGACGCCTCGCCGTCCTCTTCGGAGAGCTCCGCGGCGTGCTGCGCCCGGAGGCGTGTTCGCCGACACGCACCCGGCCGCATTCACGCCCGGCGTCTCCTGGCACGTGCAAGCCCTGCACGACGCCGGTTTCACCGAGGCCGACATCGTCGGGCGCGGCGGGCGCGACGCCGCCGTCGCCGCGGTGAAGTGAGGTGACGTGAGGTGAGCGTTTCTCGGAGAAATGCCGTTGCGGCAGGTGAAGGCGCCGACGTAGGGTCCTGACCCTATGGGTGGGGTGATGGAGGCGGTCGTGCCCGCGCGGCTGGGTTCGAGTTACCGCTGGCTGCTCGCCTCGTCGTGGACGACAAATCTCGGTGACGGCATCGCCGTGGCCGCCGGGGCTTTGCTCGTGGCGTCGCTGACCGACGACCCGTTTCTGGTGTCGCTTGTGGCACTGCTGCGGTGGGCTCCCCCACTGGTGTTCGGGCTCTACGCGGGCGTGTTGTCGGATCGGCTGGACCGGCGGCGCATCGTGCTCGTGGCCAACTACGTGCGCCTCCTTGTCCTCGCCGCGCTTGTCGCCACGATGCTCACCGATCGCGTGTCGGTCACCTGGGTGCTGGCGGCGCTGGGCCTGCTGTCGGCAACCGAGGTCTTCGCCGACAACACGTCCGCGACGCTCGCCCCGATGCTCGTCGGCCGCGAAGATCTGGCGATCGCCAACGCACGCCTGCAGACCGGGTTCATCACGCTCAACCAGCTGGCCGGGCCGCCGATCGGGGCGGCACTGTTCGCCGCCGGCATGGCGTGGCCGTTCGTGGCCGAGACCCTCCTGGTCGCCGCGGGCCTGATCCTGGTTTCGCGCATCGCGCTGCCGCCGCACGGCCGTTCGGCCGAAAGTGACCTGCCTGATTCTGCTCGTGGTGTCTGGCGCGACATCGCCGAGGGCTTGCGATGGACCATCCATCACGCGGCGGTGCGGACCCTCGCCCTGACCATCCTCATCTTCAACGTCACCTTCGGCGCGGCATGGGGCGTGCTCGTGCTCTACGCGCAGCAACAGCTCGGTGTGGGCGCCGTGGGATACGGCCTGCTCGCCACGGTCTCGGCCGCCGGTGGCCTGCTCGGCACGGCGCTTTACGGCGCCATCACGCGGCGGGTGAGCCTGGGCAACGTGATGCGCATCGGTCTGATCATCGAGACCCTCACCCATCTGGCCCTGGCACTGACCACATCGGTGTGGATCGCCTCGGTCGTCTTCTTCGTCTTCGGCGCGCACGCCTTCATCTGGGGCACCACATCGATCACCGTGCGGCAGAGGGCCGTGCCCCTGCACCTTCAGGGCCGGGTCAACAGCCTCAACACCATCTGTGTCTTCGGCGGTCTGGTCGTCGGCTCGGCCATCGGCGGCGTCCTTGCCACGCGATACGGTGTCACCGCACCGTTCTGGTTCGCCTTCGCCGGCTCGGCCGTCTTCGTCGCCGCCCTGTGGCGCGAGATGACACGCATCGCCCACGCCGATGACAAAACGCCTGCGGTGGCGACCGGATCAGCCGCGCTCTGACAGGCGACCCTGATCCGGGGCGCTGGCAACCCGAGCTCCCCAAGTGATGGCAGGCTTAGGAGGTCTTTCGTGATCCGTCCGCTCTATCCCGAAGATATCCAGGAGTTCCGGGCCCTGCGGGGCGAGGCCCTCACGGGCAACCCGGGTGAGTTCGGCACCGGCGGCGCCGAATGGTGGGCCGCTCCTATCGAGAAGGTCGGCGCGCTGCTGGCCACCCCGCCGGGACCGGACGGCGCCCTGCTCGGCGCATTCGACAGTGCTCTGGTGGGCATGGCCGGTCTGCAACGCGACACCAAGGCGCACGTGCGCCACAAAGCCTCGGTGTGGGGACTGTATGTCGAGCCCGGCTCTCGCCGTCGTGGCCTGGGCCGAGCCCTTGTCCAGGAGTTGATCGCACATGCTCGCGCCACGGGGGTGGAAACGCTGCGGGCGGTGTCCACCTCGGGCAACACGCCCGCGTTGGGCCTGTTCATGTCGCTTGGGTTCGAGCAGTTCGGGCTGGAGCCGAGGTCTCGCAAGGTCGACGACATCTACCTCGACCAGGTCTACTTGCGCCTCGACCTGTGAGGTCGCCGGGCGGCTGGATCTTCAGTCCCGCCGGGGGTGTGCTCCTTTGGTACGTTTACCACTACGGATATCGGGAGTGCGGTGGGCGTTGATCGTCCACCAGGCGGGGTGGCAGGTGGAGTTCCGGATCCTGGGGCCGATGGAGATACGACGGGACGAGGAGTCGGTCGCCATCAATTCGCCTCGGCAACGCATGGTCCTTGCCACGATGCTTCTCGACCCGGACCGGGTGGTGCCCGTGGCCCGGCTGATGCGCGCGGTCTGGCGAGACGCTCCGCCCGCCACGGCCCGCACACAGATCCAGTGCTGCGTGTCGGCGCTGCGGCGAAGGCTCGGCCCCGATGTCATTCTCACCCGGCCCGGCGGCTACCTGCTCAGTTCGGCGAAGAGCAGGATCGATTCGCTGGTTTTCGCGGAGAAGGTGCGGCGGGCCGGTGTCGCCATCAAGGCCGGTGATCTCGCCTCGGCCGCCGTGGACCTGCGTGCGGGGCTGGCGCAGTGGCGCGGTCCGGCGCTGGCCGATCTGGTGCCCGCGGATGAGGTGGGACCGGCGGCATCGCTGGAGGAGCGCAGGCTGGCGACTTTTGAGGAACTCGCCGACATCGAATTGTCGTTGGGCAACCATGCCGCTGTCGTGGCCGATCTGGTCGATGTGGCGCTGCGGCAACCGATCCGCGAGCGCCTGCCGGCCCAGTTGATGCTGGCGCTGTATCGCTGCGGCCGTCCCACCGAGGCCCTGGACGTATATCGCCGGGCTCGCCGGATACTGGTCGAGGACCAGGGCATCGAGCCGGGCCTGGAGTTGCGCCGGCTGGAGCGGCGCATCCTCACCGCCGATCCGTCGCTCGCCACGGTGGCGGCGAGCGGGCCGGCGACGGCCGCGCCGCACCGGCCCACGCCGCCCTCGGGGCACGACGCCGGCGCGCGTTTCCTGCAGCAGCTGCCCGCCGCCTCGGCGGACTTCACCGGCCGGGAGAGCGTTGTCGCGCGGATCGAGTCGCTGCTCACCACGCCGTCGGCCGGGCTGCGCCTGGTGGTGTTGTCCGGGCAGGCCGGTGTGGGCAAGTCGAGTCTCGCGGTGCATGTCGCGTCCCGCGTGCGGCAGGCGTTCCCGGACGGCCAGCTGTTTGTGGCGCTGCACGGGATGCGGCCGCACCCGCTGGAGCCGGGCGCCGCGCTGAGTCGCCTGCTGCGTTCGGTGGGCCTGCCCGACACCGCGCACGCCGAGAGCCTGGACGAACGGGCCGCTCAGTTCCGCGACGCCGTGGCGGGGCGGCGGCTGCTTCTGCTCTTCGATGACGCCCGTGCGGCCGCCCAGGTCCGGCCGTTGTTGCCGGGTGCCACGTGCGGTGTGATCGTCACCAGCCGGGCCCGGCTCACCAGCCTGGCCGGCGCGCTCAACCTGCACCTGGCCACGTTCACCTTCGCGGAGTCCAGCCAGCTGCTGGAGCACATCGTGGGGGCCAAGCGGGTGCGGGCCGACCGCGCGGGGGTGCAACGCCTCGCCGAGTTGTGCGGCAACCTTCCGCTCGCTGTGCGGATCGCCGGCGCGCGGCTGGCGGCGCGTCCCGAGTGGACACCGTCCCAGCTGGCGCGGCGCCTGCGCGACGAGCAGAGCCGCCTCGACGAGCTCACCACCGACGACCTCGAGGTGCGCGCCAGCCTGAGCCTCGGCTATCAGGCCCTGTCCGATCAGGCGCGCCGGCTGCTGCGCCGGATCGGGTTGCTCTACGCGCCGGATATCACGGCCGAGGTCGCGACCGCGGCGGTGGCCGACTGTCCAACAGAGACGGTGAGCCCGATCGAGGTCGAGCGGACGCTGGAGACACTAGTCGACGCCTCGCTGCTGGAGGTCTCGGGCGGGGCGACGGGCCGCATGCGATACCGGATGCACGATCTGGTCCGGCTGTTTGCCCGCGAACGGGCGCTCGCCGAGGAGGACGAGGCCGCCTGCCAGGAGCCGGTGCGGCGGATGCTCGAGACGTGCTTTTCCCTTGCGCAGCAAGCAGAACCGCTGCTGCCCACCCGCACGCTGGCCCGGTTGAGTGCCGGCACATCGCGTCCGCGGCCGGGTCCGGCGCCGAGCTGGATGGCCAACGATCCCGTGACCTGGTTTGAGGAGGAGCGCGCCACGTTGCGCGCGGCGGTCGCCCAGGCGGCGGAGCTGGGCAGGGCCGACCTGGCGTGGGAGCTGGCGGCCTCGTGCCAGGCCTTCCATGAGTTGCGCGGATACTACGACGACGCGCGCGAATTGCATCTGGCGGCTTTGGGCGCCTGCCGGGCCAAGGCGGATCGCCTCGGCGAGGCGGTGATGCTGCGCAATCTGGCCGATCTGTGGATCTCGCGACCCGGGGCCGACTTGCGGGACAAGCTCACCTCGGCGGAGGCCGCGCTGCGACTGTTCCGCGAGCTCGGCGAGCCGCGCGGGCTGGTCGACACGCTGTGGCTGTGCGCGGATGTGCATCGGGTGATGGGCCGCCACGACCGTGCGCTGGCGGAGCTGGAGGAGGCGGCGTCCGCGGCCGCTTCGTGCGGCTACGAGCTCGGCGAGGCCCGGGTCCTGGCCCAGCTGGCCATCATCCATCGCGAGCAGGGACGCCCGCAAAACTCGCTTGATCTGGCCTGCCGCGCTCTCGAGCTCGGTGTGCGGCTGGGGTTCTCCCGCGAGCAGAGCGTCGCGCTGACGGCGATCGGCTTGGCCCACCGGGGATTGGGCCAGTTCGACGTGAGCGAGCGCTTCCTGCGGCGGGCGCTCGGTGTCGCCCAAAACTCCGGCGACCGCGCGCAGGAGACCTACGGCCTGGTGCGGCTGGGCCAGCTGTATAGCGCCCTGGGCCGGTCCGAGGCGCAGGAGTTGTTGCTGGAAGGGCTTTCCCGCAGCGTCGCCGACGGGCACGTCTTCGGTGAGGCGCTGGCCCTGTTCGGCATGGGCGAGCTGGACCTGGCACGCGGCGAGGGCGAGCAGGCCGTCTCGCGACTGGAGCGGGCCGCGAAGTTGTTGGCGGACATGAGGTTCACCTTCGTACGGGCGCAGGTGCTGTCGACTCTGGCCCGCGCCTACCTGATGGTCCGCGACACCGGCAGCGCCGAGCGGACGGCCTCGACCGCGCACGGCCTGTTTGCTCAGATCGGCAACCTGCCGGCGTGTGCCGAGCTTGCCGAGACATACGGTTCGCTGTCGGCGACCGGGTCGAGCTCGGTGCGGTAGCCTGCGGCCTGCCTTTCGAAGAGGTCCGCATAGACGCCGCGGTGGCTGATGAGTTCTATATGGGTACCCTGTTCAGCCACGCGTCCGCCGTCAAGGACCACGATGTGATCGGCCTCCCGCACGGTGCTCAGGCGATGGGAGATGAGCACGGTGGTGCGGCCCCGCCGAAGCTCCTTGAGCTCCTGGTGCAGCTGCTGTTCGGCCGCCGCGTCCAGTCCGCTGGTGGGCTCGTCGAGGATGAGCAGGTCACTGTGCCGGCGCAGCAGCGCACGCGCCACGGCGATCCGCTGCCGCTGCCCGCCCGACAGCAGCACCCCCGACGCGTCGCCCGGCTGGTCGTTGTCGGCGGCGAACACCCGGCTGAGCATGGTGTCGTAGCCCTGTGGCAGGCGCGTGAGCACGCCGTCCACACCGGCGAGGACGGCGGCGTCACGGATGGCCGCGCGATCGGACAGCCGTGCCACGTCGCCGACGCCGACGTTTTCGGCCGCGCTCAAGTCGTACAGCATGAAATCCTGAAAAACCGCACTGAGCCGGCGCCGCAGCTGCACTGGGTCGGCGTCTCGCAGGTCCAGACCGTCCCAGCACACGCTGCCCCGCTCCGGATCGTAGAACCGGCCGAGCAGCTTCACGATGGTCGACTTCCCCGCGCCGTTGACGCCGATGAGCGCGACCGTCTGTCCATAAGGGATGGTCAGATCCACCCCGCGCAGCACCCAGGGCTGATCCGGCCCGTATCGGAACCACACGTCGCGCAGCTCGACCGCGCCGCGCAGCGCCGGCACGGGCGACGAACCCGGCATGTCCCCCACCGGTGCCGCCGCCCGGGCTCCGGTGATCTCCTCATAGTGGCCGAACAGCAGCATGGCGTGGTGCGTCTCGGCGACGTGCGCGGCCGCCATCGTCAGTCCGGATTGGACTGCGGGCAGCGCGGCAAGCAGCAGTGCGACGGTGCCCACGCCGAGGCCGCCGCGCCACGCCGCGCCGAGGACCGCGACCATGCCCGCGGCGAGGGCGGCCATGCCCACGAGCGCGACAGCGGCCTGCAGCCGCAATGCCCGCCGGTCCACCGCCCGCTCCTCGCCGCTCGCCCGGCGCAGGAGGTCCACCATGCGGCCGAGCAGCAGGTCCGCCAGGCCGTACAGCCGGATCTCCTTCACCGCCTGCAGATCGCCCTGAAGCATGCTGTAGTGGATGGCGTGCCGCCGCAGCGGGCTCAGCCGCCAGGCCAGCCGGGCCCTGCTCCGGCTGTGCGCCAGCTCGGCCAGCAGCGCGGGGAGGCCGACAGCGGTCGCCACCAAGGCAAACCGCCAATCGATCGCGATCAGCGTGGCCGTGAAGCCGGCCACCAGTATCGAAGACTGGACCAGGCCGGTCACGCCCCGGACCACCTGGCCCGGGGCCATCTGCCCGGCCTGCTCCGCCAGGCTGAGCCGGTCGTGGAATTGCGGCTGCTCGAAGGGGCGCAGACCGGGGATCGCGTTGACCGCCCCGAACAGTCGTGATTGGACCGTCACCTCCACCCCGCGGCGCAGCACGTTCTGGCAGTGCTGGTTGACCGGCGACAGCAGTGCCGCCGCAGCGACGGTGCCGAGCAGGGCAGCCAGCGTCCACCAGGCGAATCCGGCGGCGCCGGCGGCGATGTCGTCGAGCAGCAGCTTGGTCAGCCAGGCCAGCAGCACGGGGCCGATGCCCTGCGCCGCCGTGACCGCCACGACGACCAACAGCCCGCCCGGGCTGGCCGACCAGGCCAGCGCCGCCGCGCGCAGGAGCCGCCCGAGCACGCCGCCGCCCGTCGGGCTCATGCCGCCACCGGCACCTTGAGCTGCCCGATGATCGCGGCGTTGCGTTGCACCACACCGTCTTCCAGCATCAGCATGGTGGGCGTGCGGGAAATGTCGAACGCCTTCGCCAGCGGCCCGGCTTGGTCCTCGATGACGACACGGGTGCCGGCGCCGTGCGCGCCCACGAACCGCAGGCCCTCGTCGCGATCGGACGCGCCCACCACGATCAGCGCCCGATCCGGCCCGAACTCCCGCACGAAGTCGGCGAACTCGGGCAGCCGCTCCTGGCACGGCGCACAGTTCGGCGTGAAGTATCCAATGTAGAAGGTGCCGTCACGCACGTCCGCGTCGGTCATCGACGAACCGTCGACGGCGGTGAGGGCGAACTCCGGCGCGGGCGTGCCGACCGCCGGCAAGGCGGCCATGCTTTCGCCCGCGCCCTCGGCCAGCCGCTGGGTGATCTCGCGCAGCCGGCGCACCACGCCGAAGGTGAACACCAGGTTGGCCAGGCCCAGCAGGCCCACCACGATTACCACTGCGTCCCACATGTGCTTCTCCCCTCAAGAAAGTGGCTTTGAGCGAGCCGGCGCGATGCGCCGCGCCGACTCCCCGTGGCGGTCAGCAGTAGCAGGTGCCGATGCGGGTGCACGTGTCGGTGCAGTTCGCCTTGTAGCAGCAGCGCCACAGCGCCCCGCTGGCGCCGGGGCAGCCATAGACGTTGCACTGCACCCAGCAGCCGGAGCATGCCGCGGCCGCCTCAACCTTGGGCACAACCAGACGGACCATCCGGTCCGCCAGCGCGTTGAGCATCCTCATGCCGTTCACTCCTTCCAGATGTCGACCCCCGTGACGGAAACCGATCTCTAGCTCGACGATAGAAACGCCCGTTATCGACGCCTTACGGGCCGGCTATCGGGTCGCTATCGGATCGTTACCGCCCGCTGGGCGGCCGGCCCGGCAATCGATACGGTGCAACCGTGATATGGGTTGTCGCGGCCACGATCGCGCTGGCCGCCGTCGTGGCCGCCGCGGGCACCTGGCTGGCGTTCGTGCGGCGCCGCTACGTCGAGGTCACCATCAGCGGCTCCTCCATGGAGCCCGCGCACATGCCCGGAGACCGCATTCTGGTCAAGCGGGTAGCGCCGGCCGGCCTGCGCGCAGGCGAGGTCGTCGTGGTGCAACGCCCGGCCCGTGACGGCACCTGGCCGGCCGGCGGTGAGCCCGCCTGGCTGCTCAAGCGGGTGGCTGCCGTGCCGGGCGACCCCGTGCCACGCGACACCGTCCCCGCGCTCGCCTCGGTCGCCGAGCAGACCGTGCCGCCCGGCCGCCTCGTGCTGCTCGGCGATGCCGGGCGCGGCAGCTTCGACTCCAAGCAGATCGGATACTTCCCGATGAGCCGGGTGCTGGGCGTCGTGGTGGTCCGTCCGGTTAGGACATCCGTCGCCTGAGCGGCGGCTCGGTCCCACAGGGTGACCGGACCGCGGGATCGGTTACGCGACAGCGAGGGTCATCCATCGCTGGGTGGCCAAGCCGTTGCAGGACAAAATTGTTTGGCCCCTTTCGGCCTCACGGCGTTGTCTGGGGCTAAGGGTCAGATAGCCGGCGTGTGCGGGGCGAGAGGTCGGGCGGCGCGGGACTGACCCGGTCCGTGGTGGAGTCGCTCGAGCCGTCCGCACGGAGGCTGAAGCGCAGGGCGATCGCGACCGCCGCGAGAGCCAGCCCGGCGCCCAGGGCTTCGGTCAGCCCTGGGCGCCCGGCCGATCCCGGGGCGGCCAGGTCGAGGGCGAGCGCGCCGCCGAGCTGCCCGGCGATCACGCCGAGCCCCAGCAGCAGGGCACCGATCCGCCGGACCACCGCCACCCCGATCGCGGTGAAACCGAGCCCGATCGCCCCACCCGCATACCACCACGGCTGGGCGGGCAGCGCACCCGCGGGCCAGCCGCGTACCACCAAGGAAACCATGAAGGCGAGCAACAACCCGGCCGTGCCCACGGCGGCGTTGAGCAAGACCGCGGGCAACAGCGCGCCGGCGGCCTGACGGACGCGGCCGTTGAGCGCGCCCTGGATCGCCAGGGCGACCCCGGCGAGCAGCGGCAGTGCGGCGAGCGCCACGACCGTGCCCGCATGCTGCCGGCCGCTGACCGCGATGGCCACCGCGGCAATGGTCAGCGCGGCGCCCAGCATCCGCGTCCCGGTAATCTGGCGGCGTCCGCCGGGGGCGAGCCCGGCACGGTCGACCGCGAGGCCGCCCGCGGATTGGCCGGTGACCACGGCGACGGTGAAGACCGCGATGCCGAGGACACCGGCGCTGACCCCTTGGCTGGCCACGTAGAGCGCGCCGCAGGCACCGCCCAGGCACTCCCACGGCCGGACGGCGCCGGTGCGCAACAGGGTCCAGCCTTGGCGCACCGCCGCGCGGACGGCGGGTGCGGCGACCCAGGCGATCGTGAGCAGGAGGACGGCCGTGCCGTTGGATATCAGGGCGGCGGCGATCCCGTCGTGCAGGCGGCCGGCGAGGCCGCCGTTGACGCGCGACTGCACCGCGCCGCCGATCCCACCGAGCACGGCCGCCAGCACGCCACCAATCACGCTGCCGACCACGCCGCCGACCCCATCCTCGCCCCCGCTCCCGCGCGACCCACCGGCCACGGCCCACCTCATTGCCGGCGAACCCGTACCAGGATTGCCAACAGGATGCCCGTCGCGACGCCGCAGCAAAGCATCGCGGCGGACAGGACGTAACCGGCGGTGCCGGGCCGTGCCGCCAGCAGCCCGGCGCCGGAGAGCAGGGTGACGAACACCGCCCACCGCAACAGGGCCTGGCCGGCCACGGGGCTCATGCGGCCGCCGCCCGGACGGCATCGGCGCGTTTGCGGGCGGCCAGATCCGGGTCGGGCTCGGGGATGGCGGCCAGCAACGCCTGCGTGTATTCGTGCTGCGGCCGGCCGATGACGTCGCGCGTGAGACCGAACTCCACCACCTTGCCGCGGTGCATCACCGCCGTGTTTCCCTCCCAGCCGAAGTATTTGGCGATCGCCAGATCGTGCGTGATGAACAGAAACGCGACACCTAGCTCGTCGCGCAACCGTTTCAGCATCGACAGCAGGCTGATCCGGATGGAAACGTCGAGCATCGAGGTGGCCTCGTCGGCGACGATGAGCTGCGGGCTCAGCGTCAGCGCCCGCGCCACCGCGACCCGTTGGCGCTGACCGCCGGAGAGCTGGTGCGGATACTTGGTCAGGAAGTTCTCGGCCGGCGTCAGGTCCACTTCGGACAGTAGGGCGGTGGCCCACTCCCACGCCTCCTTGCGCCCGCGCACCAGTTTGTGCCGGCGCAGCGGCGCGGCCAGGGTGCCGAAGACGTCCCGGATCGGGTTGAGTGACGCGTATGGGTCCTGGTGGATGTATTGCACGCCACGCCGGAAAGCCGTGTATCCGGTCCCACTCAGCTTGTGGACGTCGTCGCCATGGAAACGGACGACGCCCGACGTCGGCTTGGTCAAGCCGGTGGCGATGCGGGCGACGGTCGTCTTGCCGGAACCGCTTTCACCGACGAGACAGAGCACCTTCCCCGGCTCCAGCGTCAGATGCACGTCGTCGACGGCACGCACCCCGGTCTTGGCGGAGAAGACGTGCGTCACACCGTCCAGAGACAGCAGCGGATCAGCCACCCTGTACCACCGCCTTCCGGTCGTAGATAACGGTTTCTGTGTGCAGGCACGCGGCGTCGTGTCCCGCCCCGACACGGGCCAGGCCCGGCTCGGCGTCGAGGCAGTCCGGCTGCGCATACCCACACCTGGGCTGGAACGGGCATCCGGGCGGCAGATGCAGCAGGCTCGGCGGGCCGCCGGGGATCGAAGCCAGCTCGGGCAGCTCACCCACCACCGGAGGCACGGCCTTCAACAAGCCCGCCGTGTAGGGGTGCCGCGGCCGGTAGAAGATGTCGCGCACCCCGCCCAGCTCGATGATGCGGCCGGCGTACATAGTGGCCACGCGGTCGGCAAGCTCCGCGGCCAGTGGCAGGTCGTGCGAGACGAACACCATCGCGAAGCCGAGCTGCGCCCGCAACTCGTGCAGCACGTTGACGATCGCCCGCTGGGTGAGGATGTCCAGCGCCGTGGTCGGCTCGTCGAGCACCAGAATCTGCGGGTCCAGAAGCAGACTCATGGCGATGAGGACACGTTGTTTCATGCCGCCGGACAGCTCGTGCGAATACGCGCCGAGCACTCGTTCGGGCTCCAGTCGCACCTTGCGCAGCGCGTCCTCGCAACGGACCCGGATCGCACCTTCGGACATCCGGCGGTGCGCGGTGATGGTGTCGCGCATCTGGTCGCGCACGCGCAGCACGGGGTTGAGCGAGTTCATCGCGCCCTGGAACACCATGGCCGCCTCGCTCCACCGGAATCGGCGCAGCTCCCTCGGCTCCAGCGTCAGCAGGTCGACCACCGAGCCGTCGCGCCTGCGGTAGCGCACCGATCCCGTGGCGTTGCCCATCCGTGGCAGGAGGCGAAGCAGTGCCAGGCCCAGCGTGGTCTTGCCGCATCCGCTCTCTCCGACCAGGGCGAGGCTCTCCCCCGGGTACAGGTCAAAATCGATGCCCCGCACGGCGTTTACCGGCCCGGAGTGGGTGCGGTAGGAAACGGTCAGGTCCCGCACGGACAGGATCGGCTCCATCTCAGCCCTCCCGCAGCCGTGGGTTGAGCATCGTCTCGAACGAGCGGGTCATGGTGACCAGTGACAGCTGCAGCACGCTGATCGCGATGACCGGCGCGAGCACGTAGAAAAGGCTGTCGGAGAAGAAGATGGCGCCGCGGGTCCACGCGATGTTGAGCATGGCGGCCCAGTTTTCCTCGACGATCGGGGCCAGGCCGAGGAAATACAGGCCTACCAAAGCGTAGATGGCGTTGGTCATGGTGACCACGAAGTTCATCATGATGAACACGGCCATGTTGGGCAGGATCTCCCGGGTCACGATCCAGGGTGTGCCCAGATCCAGCAACTGGGCCGCCTCCACGTATTCGCGCTCTTTGAGCGAAAACACCTGTGCCCGCACGGAACGCAGCAGGTATGGCCACGCGAACCCGCCGATCAGCACGGCCAGGATCCACGGATTGTCCAAATCGTACAGTGCGGCGAGCACGGCCAGCAGCACGATCTGCGGCACGGTCAGCACGATGTCGGTGACCGACACGATGAGCGAGTCGACCCAGCCGCCCAGGTATGCGGCGAGCGCGCCGAACACGATGGCGATGAACGTGCTCACGGCGGCGGCCAGCGCACCCACCAGGATGATCGACCGGCCACCGGCCAGCATCTGCACGGCGATGTCCCGCCCCTGCGAATCGGTCCCCAGCGGATGGGCCGAGCTCGGCGGCAGATAGATGGCGCTGGTATCGGTCTCTAGACGCGCCGGTGTGAACAGCGGGCCAAGCAGCGCGAGCAGCACCATCGCGGTGAACACGCAGAAACCGATGAAACCGGCCTTGGACTGGGTCAGTGAGCGCAGAAACGTCACGTGTTTCCGTCCTTCCCGCTGATCCGCACGCGCGGGTCGAGCTTGCTGTAGAGCAGGTCGGAAATCAGGTTCGCCGCCACCACGGCGACCGTCACGATGAGCAGGATCCCTTGCAGCACCGGATAATCGCGCCGGGTAACCGATTGCAGCAACAGGTATCCGACGCCCTGATACTGGAAGACCTGTTCGACCAGGATCGAGCCGCCGAGCACGAACCCGAGCGTGATGGCCAGTTGCGGAAACAGCGGCAGGATCGCGTTTCGCCCCACATACGCGGTGCGGATCCGCCGGTCGGACAGGCCACGGGCGCGTGCCACGGTCACGTAGTCCTCGCCGAGCGTTTCCGTGGTGGACGATTTCATCACCAGCATCCAGCCGCCGATTTTGGTGAGCACATACACCGTGATCGGCAGCGAGGCGTGAAACATCACGTCGGAGAAGAAGTCCAGGCTGAACTCGGGGGTCACGCCCGGGGAGTAGGCGCCACGCATGTCGGCGATCGGCAGGAGGTCCATCTGCACCCCGAAGAACACCACGATAAGCATGGCGAGCAGATAGTCCGGAATGGAATGCAGCAGCGAGCCGATGGCGGACAGCACGTGGTCGAGCCACGTGTTGCGCAGGTAGGACATGAGCATCCCGAGCGTGATGCCCAGCGTGAAGCTGATCAGCACGGCCAGCCCGACGCTGAACAGCGTCCACGGCAGGTACGAGAAGACGATGGTGCTCACCGACGTGCCCGGGGCCAGCAGCGATTCGCCGAAGTCGCCGCGTGCCACACCGGCCAGGTACTCCGCGTATTGTTCGGGCAGCGGCCGATCCGGGTTGAAGGCGAAGAGCCCGGCCGCGGAGCTCACCGCGTCCTGATAGGACACTCCAAATTGGGACATCTGGGTGTTGATGTACACCTCTATCGGGTTGCCCGGCAACAGCCGGACCAGAAAGAAGGTGCCGGTCGCCACGAGGTACACGGTCAGCACTGCTTTGGCGATGCGGCGGACCGCGTAACTGCGGTACAGCCGCATGGCGACCCGCCGCGGCAGTGCCGCCGGGCGGATCGCCGATGCGATGGTGGCCACGTCAGGCAGCCTTCAGCTTTCCGGTCAGCATCGCCAGAATGGTGAAGTTGTCGGCATACGGCGCGTTGTACAGCAGCGAATCGCCGTCGGCGGGCCATGCCTTGACCCGCACGCCTTCCAGCGCCGGGTTGTTGCCAAACCGCTCAAACAGCGGCACCACGGGCAGCAACTCGTTGAACGCCAACGCCACCTTGGTGACACTGGCCTTCTGCGCCGCCTCGTCGAGGCCGGCGCCGGCCGCGTCGACCAATTGCTTGAAGTCGATCGGGCCGGCCGAGGTGTTCTGCTTGAGGTCGAAATCGATGCCCCGCCCGCCCTGGTTGGCCGCCACCGGATAGTTGTAGGTGTACAGCGGCTGCGCGAAGGCGAAGTGCGGGTTGGGGTGCCGCGACGATCCCCAGGTCTGGATCGCCATCTGATAGTTGCCCTTATACAGATCGACGTCCATCTGGGTGTAGGTGACGCCCTTGCCGGTCACCTTGAACCCGAACGCCGCCAACTGCTGGGCCACGTTCTGCCCGGTGGCCGAGTAGTCGGCGAACTCCGCGTGGAAGCTCACGTCGAACTCGACCGGCTTGCCGTCCGGATAGGACCAACTGCTGCCGTTCTTCTTCCAGCCGATCGAGGTGAGCAGTGCGGTGGCCTTGTCCTGGCTGTTGTCGTAGGTGTTGAGCTTGGCGATGTCCGCGACGGACAGCCAGTCGGGCACCATCAGGTCCGAAAAACCGGCCATGTACTTGCATCCCTTGCCCGACTCGGCGCCGAGCGACACCTGGCCGACCTCGTCCCGCTTGAGCAGGTATGCCAGTGCCTGCCGGGCCTTGGGGTCCTTGAACTGCGTCATCTTGCCGAAGTTGATGTACAGTCCGGCGCCCGAATACACCGGCGGGCGCAGGATCCGGATTCCCTTGTTGGTGAACTCCTTCACGGTCGCCGGCGGGAAGCCGTGCGTGGCGTAGTCGACGCTCTTGGCCAGCACGAGCGGGGTCACGTCGGGGGTCTCCCCGTTGAACAGCACGACCTTTTCGAAGTCCACCTGATCCGCGGCGTAGCCGGTCGGGTTTTTCACCAGGGTCACCTGAGAGTTGGTGATGGACTTGACATCGATCTTGAATGGCCCGCTGACGGTCACCTCGACCGGGCGCAGCGCCTGCAGGTCCTTGTTGAGCTGGGCGCCCTCGGGGCTGCTCACGTCCTTGCCGGAGTCAAACAGCGCCTTTGCCTTGGTGGCGAACTCGCCGTACACCGCGTCGCTGAAGATCTGGGTGCGCAGCGCGTACCGCTCGAAAACCGTGCTGGGGTTGGACAATGTGAAGACCACGGTCTGGGCGTCGGTGGCCTCCACCTTGCTGATGTAGTTCCAGCCGACGTTGCGCATCAGCCGCAGGCACCACCAGGTGCTCACCATGTCCTTGCTGGTGACCGGTTTGCCGTCGCTCCACGTCAGACCGGTCTTCAACTTGACGGTGTAGGTGTTGGCCGTCGTGTCCGCCTTCCACGATTCGGCCATCAGCCCTTGGTACTTCTTCTCCTTCCACAGATACATCGCGGGCGGCGGCACAAGCAGATCGAGGTATGGTCCGTCCCCCACGATCATGTCGACCATGCCCGGCAGCTCGTTGAAATGACCTTTAGGGGGTACCTGGAAGGGCCACGCGCCGTGGAATTCCTTGCTGGTGTTCGTGGTGGCCTTTTCGCTCCGGTTGCACGCGGCCAGAAACGCAATGCCGGCCGCTCCGGCACCGAACAGTTGCAGGGCACGCCGGCGCGAAACCACCGGCGGCAGAGGTTCATCAAGCATTGTTGGACAACCTCCGTATTCGCAGAACTACATCGACAGCAGGCTGGGCGGAACGTCGGCCTGAACCGACAGGTTCTCCAGGTGCTCGCGCACCCGGGCGATGGGCGCTCCGGCGGCACGGCGGCGATGTCCAGTGCCGCCGGTCTGCCAGGGCAACGGTCCGGACAGCGGGCGGTAGCCGCAGCCGGCCGCCGACAGGCGGCCCAGGTGATGGGCGAGCCGATCGGCGAGATCATGGGTGGGGCCGCCGGTCCAGGCCACCTCGGCGAGCGCGCAGGCGCGCGGGAACACCATGTAGTCCAGGTGGCTCTCGTCCGGCACATACTCGGACCACAGGTTGAACTGCGCCCCGATCACATGCGCGCGCTCGTCTTCGGCCCAGTGCTCGGGCACCGGCGTGAACGCGGACACGTCGGCCAGGGTGATCGGGCCGCCGATGGACAGCGGCTCGTCCGGGTCGTCGGATTGGTCGTAGTCGAAGTAGGTCGGGTAGACCGGGCAGCGCACGACGTCGTAGCCGGCGGCCGCGGCCCGCCGGGCCACGCCGTCGCCGCGCCACGCGGTGACCACCGAGTCGCCGGAGACCCCGTCGCCGACGAAACCCTCGTCCCAGACGACCGCACGCAGGCCGCGCTTGTTCAGATGTGTCGTCAGCTCGCGCAGGAAGTGGCCGAACAGGCCAACCGGTTCGGCGTACCCGAGCTCGCGCATGTACTGCGAGATCTCCGGATCCTCGGCCCAGCCGGACAGCATGCACTCGTCGCCGCCGAGGTGCACGTATGGGCCGGGCAGCGCATCGGTCAGCTCGTCGAGCACGTCGGTGAGGAAGCGCATGGTCGCGGGCAACGGCGAGACCACCGCGTCGCTGATGCCCCAGCCTGTCCGCACGTCGTGCTTGCCGAGACCGAATTCTGGATACGCGGCCAGCAACGCGGACGCGTGCCCCGGCAGGTCGATCTCGGGTATCACGGTGATCCCGCGATCCGCCGCGTAGGCCGCGATCTCGGCCAGGTCGTCGAACGTGTAGTACCCGCCGTGCGGCGCGTCGTCGGTCAGCCCGGCCTTGCGGTCCAACCCGGCCTGGGTGTGCGGGCGGAACCCGCCCACCTCGTGCAGCCGCGGGAAGCGACGCGACTCGATGCGCCAGCCCTGGTCGTCGGTCAGGTGCAGGTGGAGCCGGTTCAGTTTGTGCATGGCGAACAGGTCGATGTACCGCAGGATGGTGTGCTTGCCGAAGAAGTGCCGCGTCACGTCGATCATCCCGCCGCGCCAGGCCAGCGCGGGCGCGTCGGTCACCTCGCCGCACGGCAGCTCCCATCGGGTCCCGGGCGGCGAGGCGGCCCGGAACGCGTTGACGCCCAAGAGCTGGCGCAGGGTCTGGGTGGCGTACCGGATCCCGTCCACTGTGGACGCTTCCAGGAGCACGCCGTCGTCGCTGACCCGGACCCGATAGCCGTCGCCGGAGCCGTCGCCGGGCGCCAGCCGGACCGTGAGCCCGGTGCCCGCGCCCGCCGGGCGCAGCGGCAGGCCGAGCGGGGCGAGCAGCAGCCGCACCGCGTCCGCGGCGGGCAGTGCGTCGGGCGCCGCGACCAGCGCCGTGTCCCAGGTCAGTTCGTAGGTGCCCGGCTCGCGCCGCGCCGCGCGGGGCCGTGGGACCAGGCTTTGGTAGGGATCCACAATTCCTCCGGAGGTTGGGTCAGAGTACGACGACGACGCCGTCGCGCCGGGCGCGCTCGGCCGCCCACACGGTGCGGTGGCTGGCCAGCGAGTCGGCCGGTCCGGTCTTGATCAGGCTGGGGTCGCCCTCGGCGATGGCCGACAGGAACGCGTTGACCAGTCCTTCGTCGCCGCCGCCGTGCCCGCGAGCCGCCGACGCCGCACTGATCCGGCCGTCGTCGGCGGCGGCGCGTGCGCCGACGACGATGTCTTCCTTGGTTCCGGTGCGAAAGTCGTGCACCGTTACGGTTTCGCCGTCGCTTTCCAGGTAGCCGTGGGTGCCCATGATGCGGGTCTGCCGGTCCCGCATCGGGGTGAACGCGGCAACGGTGAGCGTGGCCGTCACCCCGCCCTCGTACTCGATGTTCACCACCTGGTGGTCGACCGCGTCGTTGTCGCACGCGTAGACGCACCGCCCGTACGGGCCTTCGCGCAACGCGGCCTCCACCGCCTCCACGGTCGGCTCATCGACCACAATGGACAGTGGCCAGCGTTCCCGGTCCGGATCGCCCAGACACGAGCGATACAGGCGGGCCGCCGAGTACGGGCAGGTGCTCTCGACCGAGCAGTCGACGCAGCGCGCCGCCGCACCGGCCGGCGCGCGGTCCGCCCGGAAGTGAAACAGGCTCCCAAACGAGGCCACCCGCACCGCCGGCCGCCCGATCACGTATTGCAGCCAGTCCACGTCGTGGCAGGCCTTGGCCAGCAGCATCGGGGTGGACTGATCGGCCCGCCGCCAGTTGCCCCGCACGTAGGAATGGGCGAAATGCCACCAGCCCACGGGCTCCAGGTGCTGCACCGAGACCAGGTCGCCGAGCCGCCCGCTGTCGATCACCTCCCGGATCACGGCGGTGTTGGGCGTGTACCGCAGCACGTGGCAGACCGCGAGCTGGACCCCGGCCCGCTCGGCGGCCTCGACGATGGCCAGCGACTCGTCCTCGGTCGGCGCGACCGGCTTCTCCAGCAGCAGGTGGTACCCGAGCCCGGCGACTCCGACCGCGGGTCCCACGTGGTCGCGATCCTGGGTGGCGACGATCGCCGCGTCGGCCAGACGAGGCGCGGCGATCAGCGACTGCCAGTCCTCGAACACCGCCTCGGCCGGGATCCCGTAGGCCCTGGCCGCCGCGGCTCGCCGCTCCGGCGACGGCTCGGCGACCGCGACCACCCGTGCTCGCTGATCGCGCACGGCGATGTCCGCATACTGCCGCCCCCGCGCGCCCGCACCGATTAGCGCTAAGGTCACCGGATCGGAAGGAGAGTAGGGCATCGGACCTCCGTGGGCTGAACCTGTCGGGCTGAACCTGGTAACACCGGCCATGACAGTGCGGGTAACACGCCCGACACAGCCGCGGGGGATTATGGAAACCTATTTCGAAATTCGGTTGCATAATGATGGGACGCAGGTTCGAGGGTGTCAAGGGGTACATGTGACGACTGTTCCGTCCGGTGATGGCGACTCGCCGTTCGACCGGGCCGCGGTGACCACCACGCTGGCCGCGCTGCGCGGGACCGGGCCCAGCACGGTCACCGAGCTGGCCGCCGCGACCGGCCTGTCGCGGCCGACCGTCGAGGACGCCCTGACCCGGCTCGCCGACCTCG
Source organism: Allorhizocola sp. (assembly GCA_044869915.1). GTDB lineage: Bacteria > Actinomycetota > Actinomycetes > Mycobacteriales > Micromonosporaceae > Allorhizocola. Next base: position 11,914 of record JBIOYB010000317.1, on the reverse strand, counting down.
CCGTGATCGCCGAGCTGCCGCCCGCGCCGCGCAGCGGTGCCGGCCGCCCGGCCCGGATGTACCAATTCCGCCCGGAAACAGGCGTGGTCCTGGGGCTCGACATCGGCGAGCATCGGGTGGTGGCGATCCTGGCCGACCTCACCGGGCAGGCGCTGGCCACCGTCACGCAACCGGTCGCCGCGGCGGCTTCGGGCGACGAGCGGATGGCTGTGGTACGTTCCGCCGTCCGCAGTGCGCTGGCAAACGCCGGCCGGGCACGCTCAGACCTGTGGGCGGCCGCCGCCGGGACCGCCGGCATGGTCGACGCCAGCGGGCGCGTGACCCTGTCCCACCTGATCCCCGACTGGACCGGGCGCAACCTCGCCGGCGAGCTGCGCCGCTCCCTGTCCTGCCCGGTGCGGATCGAAAACGACGCCAACCTTGCCGCGCTCGCCGAGCACTGGTGCGGTGCCGCGGTCGGCGTCGACGACGTGGTCTACGTCCACGCCAGCCACCGCCTGGGCGCGGGCATCCTCATCGGCGGCAAGATGCATCGCGGCTTCGGCGGCGCGGCGGGTGAGATCGGTGCTCTGCGGCTGCTGCACTGGGACTCCGCCGCCCGGCACCTGGCCCTGCGCGAATCCCCCATCGACCCGGACGAGCTGGACGACGTCACCGACCAGATCTTCGCGGCGGCCCGCGACGGCGACCCCGTGTCCGCGGCCACCGTGGAGGAGTTCGCGCACGACCTCGCCGCCGGCATCGCCGCCATGGTGTCCACTGTGGACCCCGAGCTGGTGGTGATCGGCGGCCGCATGTCGCGCGCCGGCGACCTGCTCACCGGCTCCGTGCGCAAACGGCTGACCGCACTGTGCATCCGCCCACCCCGGGTGACCGTGTCCGCGCTGGCTGACAACGCGGTCGGGATGGGCGCGGTGCGCACCGCGGTCGACCACGTCGAGCGCGAAGTCTTCAAGCTCCGCTGACGCTCACCATGGGGTAACACAGATGCATGAACTGGCTCGTAGACCCCGGCACGGATCAGGTCTGCGTAGCCATGCACAGGATCAGGTGTCCAGGGTGGCGCTGTATGTCGTGACGTTGATACTCCACGCCACGGGCGCCGGACCGCACGTGACCGTCGCGGATCCGCACCCGGACGTCCGTCGCCGTTACCGTTAACACACGGGATCGAACTTGCACAGCTCAGGCAGAATCGACTTCGTATCGTCCTCCACCTTCGCGAAGTCCTGGGTCTGCGGTGCCGACGTGTAGTCGTAGCTGACGTCGGTGTACACGACGAGCACGCTGCCCCGCCGGGTAACCTGCGACCGGATGCCTCCGGCCATAGGACTGGTTGAAGTGCTGTAAGCCTGGAGCCCGGCCCAGAACGACTCATCCCCCAGCAGCTGGCGGGTGGTTTGGCTGCGGCGGAAAATACGGCCCGATCCGTCGTCTGCGGGAGCTGACGGGCAGCCATCGATCGCTTTGCGCAGGCTATCCATCACCCTTGCCGCGGCCTCCTTGTTCGGATAAAGGATCACGGTCTCGAAGTAGTAGTTATTGTTCGCGTCGGAGCGTTGGAGGGCTTGACCCTCGGCATATTGCACGTCGCGCACGTTGAATGGCTGACACTGGACAATCGAGAAGGTCATGACCGTGATGAATTGAGTCGTGTCATAGTGATTCCAGCACACCGGGGCGGCGGCGCATGGGTTGAGAGCCGCGGCATTGTGGTACAGCAGAAGCTCTCGAGGGATGCTGGTCAACGGCTTGCTTTTGGGCGGCGGCGATGCGCGAACGGTCGGCGGTGTCGCGGATGGAGTGACCAGACCCGAAGGCGTGGGCGGGGTGGGGGTGTTGCTCGAAGGGGCGCCAGGCCCTGAGCCCGCCTGCGTCGTCCATAGCGGAGCGAGCACCGGGGCCAGACCGACAACCGCCGCCACGATGACGCTCCACAACGCGATCTTTGTGCCCGACGCCTTATCCGCAAACCACGACCAGCGGTGCCTCGGCGCGCCGCGACCGGGCCGGGAATAATTAGGTGCCACAACGCCTCCTCATAAGCCGCGCCCAGAGGATAATCATCCAGTCAACGTGCCCTCACGACAGTGAGTGTCATTCACGCGGCCGCCACGACAGGGCAAAGCCAGCTCAGTGAGCAATCGGCAGCGAAGTCGACGCGGCCGGCGATCGGTCCACTCGAATGGGTTCACCCAAAAGTTCGCCGCAAGTCCGACATAAATGCGCCCGCCCTCGCCACGCCCGGAAAGCAGCCGTCCAAGACTTGGTGCCGGCGCGGGCGAGCAGTTTGGCTCACCCGGCCAACACGACGGCTGCTAGCCGCCGCAGCGCCCGTCGAACACATCGGACTTCAGGTCGCCGTTGAAGTCGCCGGCGACGTAGAGGCTTGCCAGCGGGCAGCCGCTCGTCGCCAGCGCGGCCCAACTCGCCTGGCCGCCGGAAGAGTATCGCCAGCGGCCACCCGAGGAATTGAACACGTCTGTCCTGCCGTCGCCGTCGAAGTCGCCAAACCGCAACGCCGACAACGGCTCGGCGGAGGTGGCCAGCGGCGCCCAGCTGCTTGCCCCGCCCGGCGAGTAGTACCAACGCTGTCCATCGGTCTGGAACACGTCAGTTTTGCCGTCACCGTCGAAGTCACCGAACTCCAGCTCGGTGATGGCCAAGCCGGAGCTGGCGAGCGGGATCCAGCTGGTCCGGCCGCCCGACGAGTAGTACCAACGGCCGCCGCTGGTCTGGAACACATCGGTCGTGCCATCCGCGTCGAAGTCACCGAACCGCAATGAGCCCAGCGCCGCGTCCGAAGTCGCCAGCGGCTGCCAGCCGGTCATGCCGCCGGAGGAAAACTGCCACTGCCCACCCGAGGTGGTGAAAACGTCGGTCGTGCCGTCGCCGTCGAAGTCGCCGAAGCGCAGCGACGTGACCCTGGTCGCGGATGCCGCCAACGGCACGAAGGCACCAGTGCCGCCGGGCGAGTAGTACCAGCGGGCTCCGGTCGCCCGGAACACGTCTGTCCTGCCGTCGCCGTCGAAGTCACCGAAGCCGACCTCGGACACGTCAAAGGTGTAGTGCGCCAGCGGCTCCCAGCTCGCCGCACCGCCGGAGGAGATCCGCCACGCGATGCGCCGCCCGGTCTGGTGGCATGTCCCCGTGGTCGTCGCATAGGTGTTGGAGCCGACGAACAGGTTGCCGGTGAAGTATCGCTGAAGGATCGCACTGCTCGAACCGGTGTGGGCGAAGCAGTTTCCCGACACCCAGGCTCCCGTGAACGGGCGCCCACGGATCACGATCGCGGGCTGGGCGCTGGACCGGAAGCTGTTCTGCTTGATGTGGATGATATCTCCGGCGTATGGTGCGCCGTTGCCCAGCGCCTCGTCCTCGCCGTGCATGTCGAACCCGTGCGAGAGCGCGTTGTCGGTCACGACGTTGAATCGCGCGTCATATCGCTGTGTGCGAAGCCCATTGCCCGCGATCGCGTGCCGGTTTTGGGTGAAGACGTTGTCCTCGATCACCGCGCTGGAATTGTTGTACAGCACCACCCCGTAGCCCAGACCGGTGCGGCGGTTGTGGTGGATGTAGTTTGCCCGCACCCGCCCCTCGATGGTGTCGCCGAGATACACGGCCGCGTGCGACCAGCCATACAGCTCGTTGTTGTCGACCAGCGGATCGGACGCGCCGAGCACCTCCAGGCCACGGGAGTTGTCGTATTGGTAGGCATTGTCGCGGATCTCGCGGTCCGGGCCGCGCAGCCGCAAGCCGGTAAAGCGAACCCCGGCGCCGCGCACCGAAAACTGCGCCCACGTCTCGGACTGGGCGAGGTCGAGCTCATCGTTGTAGAGCAGGGCGCCCAGGGAGCCGCCCTGGCCCCGGTCGCTGGCCAGCGTCACCCCCGCCGGGATGAGGATCCGCTTCTCGCCGGTCAGATCGATCGACACCGTCCCATCAACGAAGACCGTGTCTCCGGCGACCGCGGTGCCAAGCGCCGCAAGCAACTCGGCTTTGGTATGCACCACCACGGTTGCCGCCAGACTCTGAGCGTCTGTCACGACTGCGTGCGCGGCGACGGAAGTCAAGACTCCGGAAATCGTCAACACGGCTGCCGCGACAGGTAGCCGAATCCCACGCTTCATCGCAGTGTCCCCCCTCACCACGGACCGGTGGACAGTCCAATTCAGATCCGCCATTATCATGCCATAGCCCACGGACTGAAGGGGATGGCCCGTCCTTTGTGGCCATCCCCTTCAGCGTTCTATCGGTACTGCCTATGAGTTTGGCGGGCGGTTGCCGTTGACGACCGGCGGCTCCTTCCCGACGAAGACATCCGCGGCCGCCGGACCGACCACGGCCGCGTCAAGGGTGCAGGTGTCCAGCCAGGCCAGCGTGACACCGACCCGGCGGCAGACTGCCTCCGCCTGCTGGCGGACCGTCGGGTTGAGGTTCGCGGCGAAGAACGGTCCCGCCGGGTTGCCCGTGGCGACCGCGTTGCACTGGTTCAGCACCGAGGCGAGCGGGTTGACCCGCCAGCTGGCGCCATACCTGTTGTAGAGGTCGTTGAACGAGAGGGGGACGGTGAACTGGGTGCCGTCTCGGGCCTCCAGCAGGTTGGGGTTGTTGTTGGGGTTGCCCAGCAGGCCGCGGACGGTTGTCGGCCAGGTCCCGAGGCCGACGTCCAGGTTGGTGTAGCCGCTGTTCGCGGTGACCTTGACGGTGTTGCCGGCTTGGTCTCGGATGATGTACACGTTGCTGCCGACGCGGTGGATCGTCACCCCGGCCGGGATCCACAGCATCCCGCCGGGAGCCAGGCTGGTCGTGGTTCCGTTCACGACCAGGCGCGTCCCGTCGCACACGGCCACCCTGGTGCTGCCCATCCTCGTGCCGATCGACCGGTTGACCGAAGTGTTCGGCCAGGTCGGAGCGCCCGACACCTTGCGGCTCTGCACCTCGAAGTTGCTCCCGACCAGTGCCTCGACGAAGTCGCCCGAGGCCTGGAAGTCGTAGAGCGTGCCGCCGAACGTGACCTGGTGTGTGTCGCCCCAGGTCTCGGCCGCGTCGCAGTTGGTCATCGCGCCGCCGGTCGAGTTCTCCAGGAAGATGACGGCGGGTCCCGGCGGTGTCGAAGGTGGCTTGGGCAGGCCGAAGTTGAGGTTGTTGGTCTCGGCCGTGAAGCCCACCGCGTTGCAGATGGGCGCCGCCGTGCCGCCGTAGTTGATCCTCGTGCGGACGTGGGTCGACGCGGTGGCGTTGAAGGTGGCCATCGTGCCGCTGCCGTAGCCGAACACGTTGAACTCGGCCATCGTCCATCCCGGTGCGGCGTCGACGATGCTGCTGCCCGACGCGGAGTACACATTGACCCCGTCCTGGAAGATGACGATGTCCGGGCCCATTCCGCTGACGTCGCCGGACAGCAGGAAGCCTGGCATGTTCGTGATCGGTGTGTTGGTGGGGACAACCGTTGCCGGGATGGCCTGGCGGCAGTAGATGTCGGCGCCGATCGGGAACGCGGTGAAGCCGCCTGGGCATCCCGTGTTGTACATGAGCAGCCAGTATTCGATGTAGACCAGACCGCTGGTGCCGTTGTTGGCGAACACGAACTGCTGCCAGCCCAGGCAAAGCGCCGGGATGGCCGCACCGGCGCAGGCCGGGGTCGAGAAGAAGTTGGTGTTGAGCTGGAGCGTGTAGGCGTTGGCCACCGGCGCCCCCATCGGCGTGAGCGGTGAACTCACGCTGGCCACGCTGACGCTCTCGAACGAACCGAACGCCTGGGTGATGGGCCCGGCCGGGGTCTGCGCCACGATGTCGTTGCCACCGCCCACAACCAAGGGGGTCGGCCCCGGCGGCTTGGGCGTCATCGGTGTCGACGGCGGGGCCGCGCACGCCGTCTCCCGCCACGCCAGCCTGGGATAGGTCGCGGTAAAGCATCCGTTTGCCGACGGCTGCGACACCTTCGCAATCCGCACGTGCCAGGCCTGAAGGTTTTCCGTCGTCGCGGGCGCGCTCGCCGCCACTTCGGCCTGTGCCCCTACCGACAGCAGGATAGCCAGCATCGCGACGCCCACCGACCTGTGTCTTGTACCGCGTAGTCGCGGCAATAATCTCATCGCCGTACCTTCCCTCTAGCCGACAGCCAAATCGTCGGACATCAATACGAAATCGCGGCGATGTTGTGACGGTGTTGTGACGGGCTTGTGGGATGTCCCCGCAGGCCCACGGTGAAACAATGCCCAGTTCGCGACCCTGGCGTTCCTTGACCCTTCGGGCTTTAGACGATCAGCGTCAACCCGTAGTGCGCCAAGGCATCGGTCAGCGGGTAGAAATAGGTCCTCGAGGCCGGATGCCCACAGGCGACACCGTTCCCGCCGACCAGGATGCCGTGGCCGTCGGAGTGGATCTTGAATGTGACATCATCGAACGAGATGTCGCGGGCGAACAGCGGAGCGCCCGAGTCTCCCTCCTGGGCGCAGACGTTGGTCTCGATCAGCCCGCTGATGACACGGTTGTGGAAGGTGACCGTCACGTCCCAGTTGAGCATGACCCCGCAGGTCGTGCCCGAGATCCGGCCGGTCTTGCAGATGACCGGTTGCGGGTCGACGCGGTTGCGCGCAGGCATGCGTGCGCGGGTGATGTGCTTGGGGCTGCCGTTGTGCAGCACATATGGGCCGTATTGATGCGGGGATATCAGGCTGACCTGCACTGCGCCGAAGTCGCGCTCCGGATAGGCGTCGAGAATGGTGCCGACGCCGATGAGCCCGCCCGCGTTGTAGCCTCCGCGCGTATACCAGATGGCCGTGTTGCCGATGCCGTCCTGCGTGCAGTGTCCGGCGGTCAGCAGGTAATACCGGACGCCCCCGGTGGTCAGGAAACCCACGGTGCAGGCCCTTTCCTGAAAGGCCGTTTCCATGTGGGTCCCACCGAAGACCTGCGCCATCGTGACAACCCGAGCCGCACCCCGCTCAAGACGCACCTGCCGCCCGTGGCGGCCGATCACGGAGTCGAGCCTTGGCGTGGACGATCCCGGGATGCGCATCACGAGCACGCCCGTCTCATCCACATAGGACACACTACCGGCGGGCGCGACCGCCGCGGCGATGTCCCGTAGCTGACGCAGTTGCGCCGGCCCAAGTTTTGGCTCCGCGGCCGCGGCCGGCAACGCGCCGGCGGCCAACCATAACGCCAGTCCGGAAAGGACGGCAGCCAGCCGGCGCATACGCTTGCCTCCCTCACGACAGACCCGCTTTGCCGGCATATTACATGTAAATTCATGAATTTTTAAAGGCCTTGGGCAGGAGCCGGCGGGAGGTAGCCTCCCGCCGGTCCCTGCGAGCCAAGTGCGGGCAGGCTAGGACTGGGTGCCGATGAGCAGCCCGAGACACATCTCGTCGCTGGTCCCGTCGCCCCACACGACATAGCGCGGCGGCAGCTGCTGCAGCTGGGGGATGAGTTTGCGCAGCCCGGCGTCGTGGGTGCAGGTGACCCGGAGCACGTCTCCCTTCTTCAGCTTCACGGGCGCGGGCAGCGGGCGGATGGCCTGGTCGTCAAAGTTGTATTCCGGGATGTCCAGAACGGTGCTCGCACCGGGCGTGCCCGGGTTGACTTCCACCTTGATCGATCGGCCCAGCAGGTGCATGTGCCCGGCCACGGCGTGGATGGTGGCATCGCCCTCCATCGGATGGTCGCAGTGCTGCGTCGGCCCGGGCTCGAATTTTCCTTTGCCGCACCACTCGATCAGCTGTTCGGCCGAGCCGCCGACCTCTTCGCCGAACCGTCGGGTCACGTCCTGGATGGCCGCGTTGCGGTCGCAAAGCGGTCCGCTCTCCTGCGCGGTGCAGGGCAACTCGACCGGCGCCAGCACCTGGAGGGTTTCCAGTGAGGTCATGGCGGCCCGGTCGGTCACGCGCAGCCTGATGCTCGACCGGTCGGTGCCATCCGCCTTTGCCTTGGCCGCCAACAGGTTGTAGTGCACCTGCATGACGAGCTGGCTGCCGGGCGGCAGCTCGTATCCCAGGCCCTCGCCCAGCAGCACCTCATTGGCGCCCGGCGCCCAGTGCGCGACCCACGCGTCGTCGCCGTCGATGCCGGTCCCGCTGAAGCACTGCCAGCCCTCGCCGGGGGTGCCGTCGTCGACCGCGCGCGCCTTCGCCACGTCCGCCGGCGCGATACTGAAGAAGATCGCGTGATGCACGATGTCCACGTTTTGCGGCAGGAACTGGCTGCCGGTCAGGTGTGCCTTCGTGGTCAACTTGGGATCCACCAGGAAGCAGCGGTATTCGTCGGTGCCGCCGTTGGGTGCGGCCGGGGTGTATGGCTGCGCCATCGTCAGCGTGACGAATCGTTCCCCGTCCCGCAGCGGCGCCGGCGAGGGTGGCACGACCGAGCCGTGGCCGTTGTGGCCGGGGCTGCTGGATCCGGCCTGGCCGGCCGGAGCGCCGGCATTACCTCCGCACGCCGTGCTCGCCCCGGCGACGGCCAAGACCATCGCGGCGGCTATGAGCCCCTTGTTGAGTCTCGTGCGGAACTGCGTTGGGTCCTTCACGTTCTGCCTCCCCTGTCAGCACGGGCCGTGCCCGGCCCCGTACATCGATAGTCCTGCGGGTCGCAGCCACGCGCATCTGTCGGACTACCGGTTTATCCCCGAACCGAAGGGCGGCGAAATTTCAGGGCTCTATCCGGGTCAACCCTGGGTAACCACCCGTTAGTGTCATGGGCGGCCCGGACTTGCCGCCGCATGGAAGACTGTAAAAGGTCAATATCTTTGTTTCGGGATGTTCTGATGCGCGTTTGGCTTTGGCTGCGGGTGGGCGGTTTCGCACTGGTGGCCTCGGCATTGGTGTATGTGTCCGCCCTCTGGTGGCTGCAGGGCATTCTCGATCTCGTGGTCGCCGACGTGCGCCTCGTCCAGGACGCCGTCGGCTGGCTGCGGCAGGCGGGCCCGTTCGGCCTGGCCCTGACCGCCCTGAGCCCGGCGTTCGTGCTCGCGTGGCACTTCGCCCTGAGGCGCGAAAAACGGCGGGGCGACACACGGCGGCGCGCGGCGGAAGGTGTGGCCGAGTGGGTGGTGGACCGGCCGGAGGAGCTGGGCAGGATCGTCGCGGCCTTGCTGCGCCGGGGAAGCGGCACGACGGTGGGCGTCACGACGGCACTGCACGGCGCGGGCGGGTTCGGCAAGACCACGCTGGCGCAGATGGTCCGCGCCGATCGGCGGGTGCGCCGCCGGTTTGGTGACCGGACGGTGTGGGTCACGATCGGACGGGACCTGCGCGGCGGCGCCGCCATCGTCGAAAAGGTGCACGAGGTGATCCGGCAGGTCGCGCCGGACGAGGTGAGCCGCAACGCGGCGCTGGGCCGGGCGGTCAACGTCGAGGCCGCCGGGCGGGAGCTGGGCCTGTTGCTCGATAGCGGCCCGCGCATGCTGTTGTTCGTCGACGACGTCTGGTTCGCCGAGCAGCTGCAGCCGTTTGTCCAAGGTGGACGCGGGTGCGCCCGGCTCGTGACCACCCGCAACCGTCAGCTGTTGCACGGGCGCGGTGTGGTCGTGCTGGTGGATCAGATGTCGCAGGCGCAGGCACGCCGGGTGCTCCTGTTTGAGCTGCCGCCGTTTGATCCCACGGTGGTCGCGGCCCTGCTGGAGGTCACCGGCCGCTGGCCGCTGCTGCTCCGGCTGATCAACAAGATCCTGACCGAGGCGCACGGCGCGGGTTGGGATCTGGCCGACTACGGGCGCAGGCTGCTCGACCGGCTGCGGATCGGCGGCCCGGCCGCGATCGACCCGCTGGTCGGGGCCGAGGCGCCGATGCGGGCCGATGCGAAGGTGCGGGCCAATCCGGAGGTGCGGGCCGATCCGGAGGTGCGGGCCGATCCGGAGGTGCTCGATGTGCAGCTGCCGGGCCAGCGGGCCAGGGCCGTGGCCGCCACGATGCAGGCGAGCATCGGCCTGCTGACGCCCGCGCAGGCGCGCCAGCTGGCCGAGCTCGCGGTCTTCGCCGACGACGAGATCGTGCCGCTGGCGCTGGTCACCCGGCTGTGGCAGGCCACGTCCGGCGTCGACGAGCTGCTCGTGCCGCATCTGTGCGCGCGGCTCAACGAGCTGGCCCTGATCCGGCTGGATCCGTCCGGCGGTGGCAAGGTCAGCATGCACGATGTCGTCCGCGACTACCTGCACGACCGGCTGCGCAGGGAGTCGGGCGAAGACGAACTGGCCGGGCTTCATCGGCTCCTGCTCGACGAGGTGGCCCGCACACTGCCCGAGGAGGGGGCCTGGTGGGAGCTGGGCGACGAGGACTGGTACCTGTGGGACAACCTGATCGGGCACATGATCGCTGCGGGCTGGGCGGAGCGGGCCGAGGCGCTGGCCGGTGATCTGCGCTGGGTTCAGGCCCGCCTGAGCCGGTTCGGCCCGGCCGCCCCGGTGACCGATCTCGCGCGGGTCGGCACCGCTCACACCGAGCGGATCCGGCGGGCGCTGACCCGCACCGCGCACCTGCTCGTGCCGACCGACCCCTCCATCGCGGTGATCGATGTCCTGCACAGCCGGCTGGCCGCCGATCCCGATTGGGGGCAGCAGGTCCGGGCCTTGCAGGGCACGGTCGACCGGCCGCGGCTGGTCAACCACTGGCCGCTGCCCGACCTGCCCGACCGGGCGCTGCGGCACATCCTCATCGGGCACACCGGCGCGGTGTCCGCGTTGGCGATCAGCGCGGACGGGTCGTGGCTGGCGACCGGCGCGCACGATCACACGGTGCGGATCTGGGACGTGGCGACCGGCCGGCAGCGCAGTGTCCTGAGTGGACACGCCGGTGCCGTTTCGGCGCTGGCGATCAGCGCGGACGGTTCCTGGCTGGCGACCGGCGCGCACGACCACACGGTGCGGATCTGGGAGATGGCAACCGGCCGCCAGCGGACCGTCCTCAATGGACACGCGGACGCCATCTCGTCCCTGGCGATCAACCCGGACGGGACGACGCTCGCCTCCACGGCACGTGATCGTTCGGTGCGGCTGTGGGACGTCGCGCGCGGTGCGCAGCGCGAGACGTTGCAGCGCAGGGGGAGTTGGATGCGCGGCGTGGCGATCGCCGACGGCCGCTGCCTCGCGATCAGCAGCGAGGACAGCGGTGTCAACCTTTCCGGCACGACCGGCGGCACGCAGCGCAGCATGTTGCAGGGGCATGCCAACTGGCGGCGTGGCGTGGCCACGACCCAGGAGGATTCGTGGCTGGCCGCCGGCGGCGAGGACAGCCGGGTGCGGATCTGGGACGTGGCCACCGGCAGGCAATGCGCTGTCCTGCATGGCCTGACCCACCGCGTCTCCGCCGTGACGATCAGCGTGGACGGCTCGTGGCTGGCCACCGGCGCGCACGACGGCGGGCTGCGGATCTGGGACGTGGTCACCGGCAGTCAGCGCGCGGTGCTGCGCGGCCACACGGCTTCGGTGCTCGCGGGCGCTACGAGCCGGGATGGCGCATGGCTGGCCACGGCCGGTCAGGACAACACCGCCCGGGTGTGGGAGGTGGCCACCGGCAGGCAGCACGCCGTACTGCATAATCTCACCGCTCGAGTCGCGGCGATTGCCATCAGTCCGGATGGCACCTGGCTTGTCACGGGTGGCGCCGACGGCCGCGCCAGGGTCTGGGATGTGGCCGCCGGGCAGCGGCCGGCCCGACAGCTTGACCACACCGCACCGGTTTCCGCGATCGCCGCGAGCCCGCAAGGGCTGTGGCTGGCCACGGGTGGCGCCGACGGCCGCATCAGGGTGTGGGAGGTGGCGACCGGCCGGCAGCAAACCGTGCTGCCCGGCCACACCGCACCGGTTTTGGCGGCCGCGGCGGGTCCGGACGGCTCGGCGCTCGCGACCGGTGCCGAGGACACCCGTGTGCGGGTTTGGGATGTGACCGGTGCAAGCGCGCAAAAGCTGGTCCTGCAC
>JBIOYB010000316.1:0-2453 GCA_044869915.1 Allorhizocola sp. | reverse complement strand
ATACCGCTCGGGCTGTTCGCGCGGGCCAGCTACGAGAAGATGCTCGATCGGCACGCGCCCGAGATCTTCGAGGTGACCAAGGCGTGCCTCGACCGGTTCCATGAGCTTTTCGGGATTCGATACCAGTTCGGCAAGTACGATCAGGCCTACGTGCCCGAATTCAGTTGGGGCGCAATGGAGTTCCCCGGGTGTGTGGTGTTCCGCGACGAGTTCCTGTTCCGCGGGCCCGTGACCGACACCGAGCGGCTGGAACGGGCGGCCGTGACCGCGCATGAGATGGCGCACATGTGGTTCGGCGACCTCGTAACCATGCGCTGGTGGGATGATCTGTGGCTCAACGAGTCGTTCGCGACGTACATGGGCTACCGGCTCACCGCCGAGGTCACGAAGTGGAAGCAGGCGTGGACGCGGTTTGGCGCGGGGCGCAAGCTCGGCGGATACGCGGGCGACCAGCGGCCGACGACGCACCCGGTGGCGCCGGACGACGTGACCGACACCGACGACGCGTTCAACAACTTCGACTCCATCTCCTATGCCAAGGGCTGCTCGGCGCTGCGGCAGCTGGTCGCGTGGATCGGGGACGACGCGTTCTTTGCCGGGCTCAGGTCGTACTTTGAAAAACATGCCTGGGGGAGCGCGACCCTGGCGGATCTGCTGGCGGCGCTGTCGGAGTCGAGCGGCCGTGATGTCGAGGCTTGGGCACAGGTGTGGCTGCGCACGCCCGGGGTCAACACGTTGAGCCCGGTCATCGAGTGGGCGCCCGACGGGTCCTACGCGTCGGTGGCCATCGAGCAGACGGCGCCTTCTGATTACCCCGTCCTTCGTCCACATCGGATCGGCGTGGCCTGGCGTGATACGTCCGGCACGTGGCAGCGGACGGACGCCGAGATCACGGGCGCGCTGACCCCGCTGCCCCAGCTGACCGGCGTGGCGGGCTCGGATCTGCTGCTCAACGCGGGCGACCACACGTTCGCCAAGGTGCGTCTCGACGAGCGCACGCGTTCTTCGTTAGGCGAGTTGATCGTGGAGCAGCCCGACACGCTCGCGCGGGCATTGCGCTGGGGCAGCGCGTGGGACGCGACGCGCGACGCGCTGTGGCCGGTCGAGGAGTTCGTCGAGCTGGTGGCCGCCGCACTGCCCAGCGAGCCGGATGTGACCGTCATCGAGTCGGTTTTCGGCATCGCGCGTCGCATCGCCGTGCCGTGCTACCTGCCGCGGGAGCGGTTCGCGTGGGGGCTGGCGCTGCTGCGGCGGGCCAGTCAGTCCATTGTGGATGGTTCGGCGGCGGGCGGCGCGCGGCAGCTGGCCGGGGCGCGCGGGCTGGTCTCGTGCTCGGGTCCGGAGCTGCTGCGCGACTGGCTCGCCGGGCGGGCGCTGCCGCCGGGGCTGGTGGTGGACGCGGACCTGCGGTGGTCGGTGCTGTACCGGCTGTCGGTGCTGGGCGAGGCGACCGAGGCGCAGATCGACGAGGAGCTGACGCGGGACTGCAGCGCGCGGGGCGAGCAGGAGGCGACCCGCTGCCGCGCGGCCCGGCCCGATCCGGTGGCCAAGGCGCACGCGTTCGACCTCATCGTGCGCGAGCAGGGGCTGTCCAACCGCATCGTGATGTCGGCGGCGTACGGCATGTGGCAGCCCGAGCAGGACGAGCTCACCCGGTCCTATGTGGAGCGGTTCTTCACCGAGCTGCCCCGCTCCGACGGCAGGTCCGGCGATCTGCTGGCGACGATCGTCGAGTCCGGCTATCCCATCTACGAGGTGTCGGAAAACACAGTCGCGTTTGCCGAGCGGGCGCTGGCCGGTGAGCTGCATCCTCTCCTGCGGCGGGCGTTGATCGACGAGACGGACGACCTTCGGCGGGCTTTGGGGGCGCGAGCCGCAGCAAGATCGGCATAGGATGGTGATGTGGGATCCCGGATTGGCGTCATGGGCGGCACCTTCGATCCGATCCACCACGGGCACCTGGTGGCGGCGAGCGAGGTGGCCGACAGCTTCGCGCTCGACGAGGTCATTTTCGTGCCCACGGGCCAGCCGTGGCAAAAGAGCAAGCGGGTGGTGTCGCCGGCCGAGCATCGCTACCTGATGACGGTGATCGCGACGGCGTCCAACCCGCGGTTCACCGTGAGCCGGGTCGACATCGACCGCGACGGGCCGACCTACACCGTCGACACGCTGCGCGACCTGCACAAGCTCCATGGTGACAAGGCCGAGTTGTTCTTCATCACCGGCGCCGACGCGCTGGCCAAGATCCTGTCGTGGAAGGACGCCGACCGCATGTTCGAGCTGGCCCACTTCATCGGCGTGACCCGGCCGGGCTTCCGGCTGCGCAAGTCGCACCTGCCGCCGGAGTCGGTCAGCCTGGTGCAGATCCCGGCCATGTCGATCTCGTCGACCGACATCCGCAACCGGGTCGCCGCCGGCCAACCTATTTGGTATCTGGTGCCCGACGGGGTGGT
>JBIOYB010000315.1:0-3384 GCA_044869915.1 Allorhizocola sp. | reverse complement strand
CGCGACCACCGCGTCAACTCATCGCGTTCCTCATCGGTCAGTGTCAGTTCAGTTTTGGGGCGCCCAATCTTCTGCACAAACCCATCCTAGCCTAATCCCACGAACTTCCGGCGCAGGACACTAGCTCACAAGGAGGCATCACCACAGTGTCCACCATTCACCCGCTTATCGCCGTCGCCGGTCTGTTGCTCGGCGTGCTGGGCGGCTATCTGCTCGGCAGACGCCGCATCGCCAGCCTCACCACGGCGCTGGCCGTGGCCGCCCGCAACGCCAACCATGATCTGCTCACCGGGGCACCCAACCGGCTGCTGCTGGCCGCACGGGTCCAGGAACTCAATACGTCGCACCGCAACGCGGTGCTGGCCATCCTCAACCTGGACCGGTTCGCCGACATCAACCGGTTCGGGTATCGCATCGGCGACCAGCTGCTGGTCTTGCTGACCGGCTGGCTGCGCCACCAAGCCGGACTCGACGATGGCACGATCTGCCGGCTACGCGCAGATGAGTTCGCAATCCTATGGCCGGCCGAAGCACACCACGCCAACGTCTTGACGCAACGGCTGCTGGCGCAGCTGGCCGCGCCTGTCGAGCTGACGGTCGGCGACCGGTCAGTGATCTTCCGGATCACCGCCACCGCGGGCGTCACCGTCCTTGCGGCCACCGGCTCCGGCGACCCGACCGGACGCCTGCTCACCCAAGCCAACTCGGCGCTGCAGCACGCCAAACAGCGCCACCGCGGCAGCGTCATGCGCTGGCACCCCGACCTGCCTGTCCTGCCGCGCCCCGGCCGCGGCGACCGGCCCGGCAACCGATCGGCAGGTGACCGATGAGCCTCAAGCTCACGCACCTCGATCACCTGCTGGCCGTCTTCGGCGAGCAGCGCCTCATCGAGCACCTCGAAGAGGAGCTACGCACTGTCGCCGGACACCACAGCGAGTTGGCCGAGCACCTGCGCACCCAGCTGGCCACCGGCGCCTTCGACCACCCGCACAGCCTCATCACCCCGACCGGCGCCGTGCAGCTGGCCGCCATCCACGACAGCAACGCCGCCGACAGCAACGCCCTGGCCAACACCCTTCACGACGCCCCTGTACCCCGACCTTGACGAGGAGGACCAGTGATTCAGCCCCGCCCGTGGACGGTGGCCGTCGCCGACGGCACCAACCCGGCCAACCCTTCCATCGCGTACGTGACCAACGCGCACGACCGCGACGACGCGATCGCCCGCGTCCACGCCCACCACACCAGCGTCTACGGCTGGGCCGCCGACCGGATCCTGACCGTCGCCGCCGACCCCGGCACCCCGCCGGCTGACGCCTGGTACGGCTGGACCGACTTGCGCGGCATCAAGGCCCTGCGGCTGGTGCTCGAACCCGCCCAGGTCCGTCGGCTCGCCCGGCTGCGGCTGCGGCTGCGGCGCTGGAACAACATGATGGACCCTTACTACGCCGCCGAAGACGCCACCGGGGAAGAGATTCCGCCCCGGGCGTGGCATGCCTACAGCGACGAAGCCGAAGCCATCTGCCAGGCCCTCGACCCGATCCTGTTCAGGCAGGTGACGGCATGAACCAGACACGGCCCGTGTATGGGCTCATCGAATGGGACGGCACCTACCGGCCGACGGTGATCGTTGGCTGCTGCTTCGACGCCATCATCCGCGACATCATCGCGATCTTCACCGCCCTCGCCGCATGCGGCAGGCCAGTCGGCAGCCCGCAGTTCCAGCAGGACTACCCGCTGCCGGACCCACACGCGCCGATCGAGGAACTCGCCGACTGGCTTGATGAGCTTCGCAAGGACACCACCGTTCCGTACGTGACGCTCATGGACTCCACCGAGCTCGTCCACACCGGCGACCAGTTGCTGGTCATGCACTGGTACGCCGCCAACCGCTGTTACTCCCGTCCCAGGCCGCAGCTCGAGGCTGGCCATCGGCACGGGTCGGCCCGGCATGGCCTGGCGGCAGCGGCGGACCACGCCGGGCCGACGGTGGTCAACGGGTACCCGGTCGTGGCCGCGGTCGCCGAGGGCGAAGACGCCAGCAGCTGGATCGTCATCTGCCGGCGCACCGAGCGCCTGCCCAGCTGGGCCCCCGACACCAGCTGGTACGTGACCTGGCGCGTGTGGTGGGCAGACGGCCGCTGGCACGCCGAGAACGGCGACTACGGCCCACACCACGGCCTGACCTGGCCGCAGGCCCAACAGTCGCTGCTGCGCCGGCTCGATCTGGTGGCCCCGTCGGCGCCACCGGTGAACCCAGATGTCTACCTCGCCAGCAGCGACGACGGCGACGCGTTGACCTGCCCTGAGTGCCATCAGCCGATCACCTGGCTGCAAGGCGACGACAAACTCGGCTCCCTGCTGGCCGAAGTCACCGCCCACCACTGCCAACCGGCCGACACCACGACGACCGCCTAACGCCCGGCCGTCAGTAAGGAGAAGCACGTGACGAAACCGAAGACCCAGCTGCGGGTCTACAGCCATGCCCTGCTGCAACTACCGCAGGCCCGCCCAATGCGGTGGCGCATCGGCTACCTGGCCGCCCCGGCCGACCATACCGGACTCATCCGGGTCAGCCGGGCCGTCGCCGACCAGATCTGCAGCGACCTCGCCAGGCTGCGCGCCGCCGCGATCGAGGCAGCGATGGCCAACGCCGAGCTCTACGAGCAAGCCCTCGCCGAGGTCGACGCCACCCTGCCGCGGCTGCACCTGGACGGCGAGCACCTCGTCGCCGACTGGCGCCACGTCCACGGCGACAGCGATGCGATGCGCTGCACCGACCCCGATCCTGACGGCTGGTACACCATCGGCCTGGGCCTGTCCTGGCGTCAGGTCCCCGCGCGTCGGTGCGACACCGTCCGCGACGAGGGCACCTGGCAGTCACCAGTGATGGCCGCCTACCACGCGTACGTCGGCGGTTTCACCAGCCCGACCATGGCCCTGCTTGAACTGGCCGGGCGGGCAGGTATCGCCGTGGCCTACCTCGACCGCGGCGCGATCGAGGCTGACATCGACCGGTCCCTCACCGACGACGAATGGGACCGGATCGCCTTGCACCTGGACTGGTACGACGAGCACGTGTCCGGGTCCGGCGGTGGGGACCTCAACGCCGCGTTCCTGGACCAGGTTTTCGCCGCCGCCGGCGTCGCGCGCTACCTCGACGACGAGAACGACAGCGCACACCACGCGACCAACGCCGCAGGCGACATCGACACCGGCGGCGACATGCTGGCCTAACCAACCCGGCCGCACAGCAGGCCCACTAAAACCTTAAGACCCTCAAGGGCGTCGCAGACTTCGGTCGCCCTTGACGGGCGCCAAGTCTGCGCCGTCCGTCTTATTAGGACGGAGCACCATCACGTGACACCAAAAAAGTTGATTCGC
>JBIOYB010000314.1:0-31866 GCA_044869915.1 Allorhizocola sp. | reverse complement strand
TCGGCGGGATGAAGCTGGTCGCGCGGTGCGGTGGGGATGGTCGCGTGAGGGTGCCCGTCGTCCGGTGCGTGGAGGTGGCTCGGTCGCCGGATGAAGCTGGTCGCGCGGCGAGGCGAGGGCTGGTTGCCGCATGTGGGGGTTGGTCGCGCGGGCGGGGTGGGAGACTGGTCGGGTGAGGGTGCTCACGGTGTGGCGCGGTGGGGTTGTGAGTCAACACACAGCAAGATCCGTATAACCCCTGGTAATCGCCTCGTAATGAACGGGGAGCAGGCTAAGGCTATGACACTTTGGCGGGTACGGGCGACAGTCGATGACCGGCCGGGCTTCCTGGCCGTGCTGACCGCGAGCCTCGCCCTGCGTTCCATCAATATTCTGGCCGTTCAAGTGCACACGACCGAGTCGGGCGCGGTCGACGACTTCCTGCTTGACGCGCCGGACAACCTCGACGAGGCCGATCTGATGGCGGCCATCGAACGCGGCCGGGGACGCAATACCTGGGTCACGCGGACAGACGCGCATGGGCTGGTCGACGCGCCGGCCCAGATCGCGGGCCTGGCCGCCCGTCTGGTCGCCGACCCCGAGTCGCTCGGTGCGACGCTGAGCGCGATGCTCGGCGGATGCCTGGTGCAGCACGAGCGGTCGGGCAAGGTTACCGGGCATGGTGCCACGAGCATGCGTGTCGCCGACCCGTCGGGCGGCACGATCGTGCTGACCCGGCTGGCGCCCGCGTTCACCCCGGCCGAGTTTGCCCGCGCCCAGGCACTGGTCGACGTGGCCCGCGCCGCGATCATGTGCCGCACCGGCAACGCGACCCTGCTCCTGCCCGACGGCCGCGAGCTGACCGTGCGCCCGGCCGGGCAGTCGGACCTGCCGAAGGTGCGCCAGATGCACGCCCGTTGCGCCGCTCAGACCCTTTTCAAGCGCTATTTGGCGGGGACCGGCGGACCGTCCGACCCGCAACTGCAGCGCCTGCTGAGTCCGGCTCGGGGTGTGGCCCTGCTGGCCGAGGACGAGCGCGGTGACGTCGTGGCCGTGGCCAACCTGATCGGCGAGGGCGAGGTGGCCGAGGCCGCCCTGCTGGTGGAGGATGCCATGCAGCGCAAGGGGATCGGCACCGCGCTGCTGCGCCGGATGCTGGCTCTGGCCGGTCCGCTGGGCCTGCGCGGCGTCGTGCTGCACACCCAGGCCGACAACCACGCGATGGCGCGCACCATCCTCCGTGTCCGTCCACAAACGACCTTCGAGCGGGACGAGGGCCTGGTCAGCGCAACCGTGCCCGTGCGCGACTTAGTTGCCACGACTTAGTCGCACAGTCTGTGCGATCCGGAAAGGTTGAAGTAGACGAATATCGCTCGCATGGCTTCGACCCCTCCGGTTGGTTATCGAAACGCTGCGCTGAGCGACTGGGCGCCGGACCGACCGGTCGACGCGCTCGAGGCCGTGGAGTTCTTGCGGGCCGTGTACGCGGAGGTGCCCAGGCTCGGCCCGGTCGGCCCCCGCATCGCCGCCGTCCGGGACCAGATCGAGACCCTCGGCACCTACTGGCACACGCGGCACGAGCTCGTGCACGGCGCGCGCATGGCGTGGCGCAACTCGAGCCGATGCATCGGCCGGGTGTATTGGCGCAGCCTCGTCGTGCTCGACCGGCGCTCAACCGGTACCCACAAAGAGATTTTTGAGAACCTGGTGTCCCACCTGAAGAAAGCGACCGGGGAGGGCAGGCAGCGCGGCAGGCTGCGTCCCATGATTTCGATCTTTGGACAGGCGTTGCCCGGCCGCCCTTTGACCAGGCTGTGGAACGACCAGCTGATCCGGTACGCGGGCTACGACGATATCGGCGATCCTCAATATCGCCACCTGGCGCGCGCCGCCAACGCGTTGGGCTGGCAGGGCAAGGGCAGCGCGTTCGACCTCCTGCCCTTGATCCTGCAAACCGGTGGCGGCGAGCCCGCCCTTTTCGAGCTGCCGGAGACCGCTGTGCTCGAGGTCCCGCTGGCACATCCCGAGTTCGCATGGTTCGCCGAACTCGGTCTGCGCTGGCATGCGGTCCCGGCCATATCCAACATGCGGCTGTCGATCGGCGGGATCGACTACCCGCTGGCGCCGTTCTCCGGCTGGTACATGGGCACCGAGATCGGCGCACGCAACCTCGCCGACGAGGGCCGCTACAACATGGTCCCGGTCGTGGCCGCGCGCATGGGCCTGGACATGTCGAGCGAGGCGACGCTGTGGCGCGACCGCGCGCTGGTCGAAATCAACCGTGCGGTGCTGCACTCGTTTGCCCGGGCGGGCGTGCGTGTGTCCGACCACCACACCGAGTCGCGCCTGTTCATGTCGCATGTGGAGCGTGAGAACGCAGCTGGCAGGCCGGTCCCGGCGGACTGGACGTGGATCGTGCCGCCGATGTCGGCGTCGCTCACGCCCGTCTTCCACCGCTATTACACCGAGGCCGACCTGCGGCCCAACTTCTATCAGGTTGCGGGGTAACGGTTGTAGCCGGTACTTCTATCAGGTTGCGGGGTAACGGTTGTAGTCGGTCTCAGGTGGCGGGGTAGCGGTTGTAGTCGGGGAAGTTGCCATAGAGCCGCTCGCCCGGGTCGTCGCCGATCGTGACCGCCTGCACGAGCAGGTCGCCGCCGACGAACGCGCCCTTCCAGCTCGCGCCGCGCCCGCCGAAGGGCTCCTCCCGGTCACCGCGGGATCGAGGCTTGTTGACGCCCACCTTGAACGCCTGCAGATCCTTGGCGAGTTTGGCGGCGAGGTCCTCGTCGTCGCAGGCGAGGCTCGCGACCAGCGCGCCGTTGGACGCGTTCATCGCCGCGAGAAGCTCGTCTTCGGTGTCGACCACGACGATCGTGTCGACCGGGCCGAACGGCTCGGCGTGCATGAGCCGGCTGCGGCCGGGCGGGGCGAGCAGCGCGGCCGGCGCCACATAAGCGTCGGTGTCCTGCCCATCGAGGAACGTCCCACTCTCGATCTTGCCGCGGTAGAGCGGGACCGCGCCCGCCTTCACCGCCTCGTCGACCTTGCGGCGCAGCTCGTCGGCCTTTGCCGCGCTGATCAGCGGGCCGAAGTCGAGCTCGGGCAGGGGATCGTCGGCGTTGGCCACGGCCGCCGGGTGTCCGAACCGGATCGACTTGACGACCGGGAGGTACACATCGAGGAAGCTGTCGACGAGCTCGCGCTGGACCACGAAGCGGGGGTAGGCGGTGCAGCGCTGCTTGCCATATTCGAACCCCTTGCGCAGGTGCGCGGCGAGCACATCCCACTGGGAAAACTCCCATACGCCCCAGGCGTTGAGGCCCTCCTGCTCGATCATGTGCCGCTTGTCGGTGTCGAGCAGGGCCGCGGCCACCTTGCCGCCGTTGGACCGGCCGCCGACAAACGCGACCGCGCCGATCTGCGGCGCGCGCACCAGCACCTCGGACAGCTCCTCGCCGCCGCCGGAGACCAGCGTCGCGGGCAGGCCCGCGCGGTGCATGAGCGCGTGGGCGACGGTCAGGCACACCGCGCCGCCCTGCGACGGGGTCTTCGCGATGACCGCGTTGCCCGCGAGCAGCTGCACCAGCTCGGCGTGCACGAGCACGGACATCGGATAATTCCAGCTGGCGATGTTGGACACCGGGCCCGGCAGGGGAGTCCTGCGGCCCAGCTGGCGGGTGATCTCCTCCACATACCACCGCACGCCGTCGAGCGCACGGTCGACGTCGGCGCAGGCCAGCCGCCACGGCTTGCCGATCTCCCAAACCAGCAGCATGGCGAGCAGGTCGCGGTGCTCGGTGAGCAGGTCGAGCGCCTGCACCACCCGCTCCGTGCGCTCCTTCAACGGGGTGCTCGCCCACTGCTTGTGGTCGCGCAGCGAGTGCTCCACCGCCGCCTGCGCCGTCGCCGCGTCCAAACGCGACAGCTGGGCGATGGTCGTGCCGTCGACCGGAGTGACCAGCGGGGACTGCCGGCCCACCGCCTGCCACTGCCCCCGGATCAGGTTGCGGAGGACATCACCGTCGAACGCCTCCGGCGCGACCTGGGTCGCGCGGGTGAGAGTCGTCTGCCATTCGGCGCCGGTTCGCAGCTGCATGGGCGTACCTTGCCGCCGGGCGCTCGAACCTGACAAGAGGACTTTCACATTCCGGGATGAGCGCATGCCCTCTGAGCTGTGGTTTTCCCATGTCGCGTGACGAAGCTCTCGGCGAGGGCCGTCGTTGTCGCACGCGTGGTCTATCGTCAGGAGTCCCCTGCCCCCACACTCGGGAGGACTTTGTGCGAGTCCGCTCAGTGCTGCCTGCCCTGCTCCTGCTCCTAGCGGTCACCGGCTGTTCGGGCAAGTCCGATCAGGCCGCACCTCCGGCGCCTCCGTCGTCCTCGCAGGCCGCCTCACCATCCCCGTCGCCTTCGCCGTCTCCCTCGCCATCCCCGTCGCCTTCCCCCTCGACGGCCTCGCCCAAACCCTCGTCGCCTTCGCCGTCGTCGCTGCCCAAGCCGAGGGGCGGGCCCGGCGGGTCATACAGCCTGACCGGCACAAAGGACGTCGCGCTCACCTTCGACGACGGGCCCTATCCCGAGCACACCCCGCAGGTGCTGGACCTGTTGCGCGACAACGGGGTCAAGGCCACGTTCTGCGTCATCGGCAAAAACGCGCACAACTATCCCGACCTGATCCGGCGCATTCACGCCGAGGGGCACACCCTGTGCAACCACTCCTGGCGGCACGACCTTGACCTCCGCAAGCGGGATGAGGCCGCGATCCGCGACGACCTGGCCGCGACCAACAACGCGATCAAGGACGCCGTGCCCGGGGCCAAGGTGGCCTACTTCCGCGCACCAGGCGGCAACTTCGACAGCAACCTCGCGTCGATCGCCCGCAACATGGGCATGACCCCGCTTTACTGGGACGTCGACACCCGCGACTGGGAGTTTTCGAAGTACGGGCGCGGGCAGAGCATGGTCAACCACATCGTGTCCACCGTGCAAAACAAGTGCCGCAACGGCTCGATCGTGTTGGCGCACGACAGTCTCAAGCCCGACACGGTGACCGCGTTCAAATATCTCCTGCCCTGGCTGAAGTCGCGCTACACGCTGATCGGCCTGCCGCCGGGTGGGCTCGGCCGGACATGATTCGAAACAGCACGGTGGCCGCACTAGTGGCGGTGGTGACGATCGGGCTGGCCGGGTGCACGTCGGCCAAGCCCGTCGCGGCGCCTCCGCCCACGCCCGCTCCGTCCAATGTGGAGTCGCCCTCGCCTTCACCGTCCGCGTTGCCCGCCGAGTCGGCCTCCGCCTCGCCCTCACCGACCCAGTCAAAGGCTCCGTCGTCGCCGCGCCCGCCCCGGGTCACGACCCCGCCGGCGTCGCTCAACTGCTCCGGCTCCGAGCCGATGGACCGGCCGCCGGCCGGCGGCAACCCACCGCCCGGCACCATCAAGACCACGGGATCGAGCGCGGTCGCGCTGACGTTCGACGACGGGCCCGACCCGGTCAACACGCCGAAGGTGCTCGACCTGCTGCGGCAGTGCGGTGTCAAGGCCACCTTCTGCGTCAACGGCGTCAAGGCGCAGGCCAACCCGACCCTCATCCGGCGCATCGATGCCGATGGGCACACCTTCTGCAACCACACGTGGCGGCACATCACCCAGCTCGGCGACTATGGCAAGGACCTGATCCGGCAGGATCTGACCGACACCAACAACGCCATCCGGGCCATCGTGCCGGACGCGAAGATCTCCTACTTCCGCGCGCCCGGCGGGCGGTGGACGCCCGACTACATCAGCGTGTGCGGCGAGATGGGCATGACACCGACCCACTGGGACATTGACACCCGTGACTGGGAGTCGTCCAAGTGGGGCAGGGGCGACTCGATGGTCAACCACATTGTGAGCGCGGTGCAGGCCGAGACCAGGCCGGGCTCGATCATCCTCATGCACGACTACCAAAAGCCCGACACCACAACGGCTTTGCACACCCTGTTGCCGTGGCTCAAGGCACGCTTCACGCTCACCGCCCTGCCGCGCGACGGCCTGCCCGTTTAGGGGTGGCTTTTTAAAGGGTGAGCCGCCGGGCTTTTAAGGCGCGGGGAAGCCGGGCGGCATGATGCGCTTGCGCCCGGCCCCTTCGCCTCCGTCGACGAGCACAGTCGCGCCGTTCAGGTAGGCGAAATCCGGCGAAGCCAAGCCCAGCACGGCACTCGCGATCTCGTCGGCGGTCGCCACGCGCTCGATGCCCGAGACGTTCAGCGGGCCATAGGCCGCCAGGAACTGCTGCCACAGCGGGTCCGGGATGCCCGGCGGGCGGAAGAACGGTGTGTCCGTGGTGCCCGGCAGGATCGCGTTGACCCGGATCCCTTGCGCGCCATAGGCCAGCGCGGCCGCCCGGACCAGGCCCAGGATCGCGGCCTTGCTGGCCGAATAGGCCGCGCCATCGGGACGGGCCCGCTCGGCCGCCGAGGAAGAGGTGCAGATGATGACGCCGCGGCCTGCTCGAAGCATATGCGGTACCTCGTGTTTGAGCGCGAAGAAGACGCCGCGCGCGTTGGTGTCGTTGACGTCGTCCCAGTGCGCCGCCGTGAGCTCATGCGGTGGGCCGAAGCCGCCGATCCCCGCGTTGTTGAAGGCGATGTCCAGCCCGCCGTAGCGCGCGACCACCTGATCCACGAACGCCTTCACCTGATCCTCGTGGCGCACGTCGGCCTGGACATACATCGCCTCGCCGCCCGCGCGCCGGATCTGCTCGGCGACCTCGTGGCCCAGGTTGGCGCGGCGGCCGCAGAATCCGACCCGCGCGCCCTCGGCGGCGAACGCGAACGCGGCCATCCTGCCGATGCCGGACGTCGCACCGGTTATCACGACCACCTTGCGATGGAAGCGCCGGTATCCTTGTGTGCCAACGGCTTCGGCGGCGGTGGGCATGGCCACCGCGCCCG
This sequence comes from Allorhizocola sp., assembly GCA_044869915.1. Classification (GTDB taxonomy): domain Bacteria; phylum Actinomycetota; class Actinomycetes; order Mycobacteriales; family Micromonosporaceae; genus Allorhizocola. Next base: position 24,950 of record JBIOYB010000314.1, on the reverse strand, counting down.
CCACGGCCATCCCGGCGAGCAATGTCCTTCTGCTGACTGACGAAAGGTTCATGGTTTCACCCTCGCCGCGGCGCGGCGGGCAGGCGTCCGCACCGGGGCCGGACCAGGCGGCCAGTGGGATGAGGCGCCTCCTTCCCCGGCAGGAGCCTTCGGCGTTATGTGACGGCTACGGTTCAGGGATGAACACGGCTTGGCTCGACCGCACGAATCCCCCTCTGCGAGCCATCGCCCTGCTCGCCGCCGCGACCGGATACCTGTTGGTGATCCGCGGCCCCGAGGAGCTGACCGCCCTCGACTGGGCGCTGGTGGTGGCCGCGTCCGCGGCGAGCATGGCCGGCCGCCGGTGGCCGCTCGCGGTGGCGCTGAGCCAGACCGGGCTGCTGCTGATCGCCGAGCAGGCCGGCGCGGCAAGCGCGATCGCGCTCAAGGTTTCGGCGAGCATCGCCCTGTTTGAGCTCGCGCTGCGCCGATCGGGCTGGCCGCTCGCGGCCGGCGCCGGTGCACTGGTCGCGGTCTATGCCGTACACGTGCCGGCCGACCCGGCCGGGCTGGTCTTCCGCGCGATCGTCGTGATTGGAGGCCCGCTGCTGCTCGGTGCCCACCTGCGTGCCCTCGTCGAGCAGCAGCGGCGGCAGCGCGCGCTCGAGGTGCGCGACGCGAGGACCGCGGAGCGCACGGCGATCGCCCGGGAGCTGCACGACCTTGTCGCCCACCATGTCGCCTCGATGGTGCTGCGCACCGAGGCCGCGCGGCATGCGCTCTCGGCCGGGATCGGTGCGGCCGACGCCCGCGTGCGGGAGGTGCTCGACGACCTGCACCGCACCGGCAACAGCGCGCTGGAAGACTTGCAGCGCCTGGTGATTGTGCTGCGGGAGACCCACGACCGCCCGCCCGAGAGCCTCGTCGACGGACTGGTGGACACCGCCCGGCTGCCCGAGGCGGTGCAGGCCGCGGTCGAGCGGAGCCGGCGGGTGGGCCTGCACATCGAGGCCTCCCTCGACCCGGCCATCGCCGAGCTCGACACTGTCCGCGGGCTCACGGTGCTGCGGCTGACCCAGGAGGGACTGACCAATGTGGTCAAGCATGCCGGCCCCGGGGCCCGGGCTCGGATCGCCATGAGCGTCACCGGCGACAACGCGGTGCGCCTGGAGATCCGGGACGAGGGCGGGGGCGGCGGGCACGGCCCTGGCGGTGGGCACGGCCTGATCGGCATGCGGGAGCGGGTGGAGCTGCTAGGCGGCACGTTCGACGCCGGCTCGGTGGGCACGGGCTGGCGGCTGTTGGCGGTGCTTCCGGCGTGATCCGGCTTTTGCTCGTGGACGATCAGCAGCTGGTCCGGGCCGGCCTGCGCATGCTCTGCGAAACCGCCCCGGACATGGAGGTGGTGGGCGAGGCCGACAACGGCCACGCGGCCATCCGCCTGGCCGGACAGGTGCTGCCCGATGTCGTGCTCATGGACCTGCGCATGCCCGGGCTCGACGGCATCGCGGCCACCGCGCGGATCGTGGCCGCACGCCCCGCGACACGGGTGGTGGCGTTGACCACCTTCGATGACGATGAGCACCTGTATCCGGCCTTGGCCGCGGGCGCGTGCGGGTTCCTGGTCAAAAACGCCGCCGCCATCGAGCTGCTCGACGGCGTTCGCCGTGCGGCCGCGGGCGACAGCCCGTTCAGCGGGGCCGTGCTGCGGCGGATGATCGATCGGGCGGTCCGGGGGAGCACGACCGCGGCCGTCCCGCCCGACCTCACGTCGCGCGAGCGTGACGTGCTGGCCCACGTCGGCGAGGGCCTGTCCAACGCGCAGATCGCCGAGCGGCTCCACATCGGCGTCACGACGGTGAAGACCCACATCGCTCATCTGCTGACGAAGACGGGCTGCCCCAACCGGATCCGCCTGGCGATCCTCGCCGTCAGGTCAGGTCTCGCGAAGGGGTAGGAGATCCTGCGGCGCCAGGATCGCGGCCGGATTGCGGCGCAGGTGCAGCGCGGCCACCCAATGACGCCGGGCGCCCTGCGCGTCGCCGGCGTCGTGCAGCGCATAGCCGAGGCCCAGGTGAGCGGACACCTCCTCCGACCGGAGCCCGCCCGCGGTGGCGACCGCCAGCGCGGCCCGGTGCGAGGCCGCGGCGTCTGCCGCCCGGCCCAGCGCGCGAAGCACCTTGCCGAGGCCGTTGAGGATGGCCGCCTCGCCGGCGCGATCGCCGGTGGCCGTGGCGACCGCCAGCGAACGCCAGAGGCGGCGCAGTGTGCTGGCGGGGTCGGATGGCAGCGCGTTACGGGACATCGTAGAAACCGGCCTCGGCAACGAAGTCGCCAGTTTGGTCCAGGGCACGCACGACAATGACCAGCTTGGCGGACATCCGGATCTGCCCGACGCCCTGGTGCAGCTCCACCCGCTCGACCAGCGTCCCACCCTGGATGATCTTGGCTTGGACGGCCGACGGCGGCGCGATGATCAGCAGGTGGTCCGACTCGGGCGGCGGCCCCGCCGCGTCGCCGCCGGACGGCGCGCCCGCGGGAAGGCGTTGCACGATCAAGGAGTTTGCCGGGTCGCCGATGACGCCATCCCCGGTCGGGTGGGTGATGGGCGGGACATACGGACTGATCGGATCGACCGCGACCGTCGCGAATGGACCGCCGCCGTCCGGGGTGAGGGCCAGCACCGTCGCGACCGGCGCGGCCGGGCGGGAGAGCCCGCGCATCTCCACCTGCCCGCCCCACAGCAGGACGAACTTGGCGCCGGCCGTCGTCAGCCCGGTGCGCCGGGCGATCATCAGGGCCGCCTGCTCCGCCGCCCGCCGGATGCCGTCGCCGTGCCCGCGCAGCGACTCCTCGTCGACGGTGGCCAGCTGCGGCGGTATGGCCTGCACGGCCGTGACCGCGATCTCGGCCGGGGTGAAATCGTTGCCGCTCACGCGCACCCGCGTGCCCGCCGGCGTGGTGACGCTGCTGGCCAGGTAGACATCGCCGTCCACCGGCCGCCACTGCGTGACGGGCCCGTCGCGCAGGTAGCGCGTGTGCACGGAGACCTCCAGCCGGCTGCGCTCCGGCCCGAAGATCAGCTGATAGGGCCCGGTGGGCCCGGTCCACGCGGGCTGCGCGACGGCCGACAGCATGCCCGACCCGGCCAGGCGCAACGCTTGCGACGGCTCGCCGACCGCGCCTATGTAGGTGGCCTGCAGCGGGCGGCCGGTCACGCCGCCGAGCACGACGATCCGGCCGCAGTTGGCGATGTCGCCGGCGAACAGCACGCGGATCGCGTCCGGATCGGTGGGCATGTAGACCTCGCGCGGGTCGCCCTGGCGGGACCGGTTGACCTCCTCGGCCGCCCGGACCCGCATCTCCCGCAGAAACGCGGTGTCCCCGGCGAGCGTGCCGCGGGTGCTGCTGCCCAGGATCGGCTCGAGTTCGGCCGGCGGCGTGCCGCCGGGGCGGGCCGCGTACCCAAGAAAACCATTGCGGGACAACAGAAAGCCAGCAGGGACGGCGAGTGACAGGAAAAGCGTCGTGACCGTGGCGGCGACGATCGCCCGGCGCCTGGTCCGCCTGAGCATGAGCCTGCGGTACGGATCGGGCTTGGGGGTGAGGGCCTCCGCCTGCCGCTGCATGGTGTCCCGCAGTTCGTCGATCATTCCGCGTCTCCCGCCAGGACGGCGAGCAGCGCCGAGTGGGCAGGCCGCGGCTGCTCGATCATCTGGCGCAGGCGGGCCAACCCTCGGGAGGCCTGGCTCTTGACCGTGCCCACCGAGCAACGCAGCAGCGCGGCGGTCTCGGCCTCGGACAGGTCCTCCCAGTAGCGCAGCACGAGCACCGCACGCATCTGGCCGGGCAGGGACTGCAGCGCCCGCCACAGCTCGTCACGGCTTTCGAGATCGTTACCCGGCGCGGCCGTTGTCGGCCGCTCCGGCAGTACCCCCGTCAGAACCTCGATGACCCGGCGGCGACGCCAGCGCCCGATGAGCTGGTTGACCATCGTCGCGCGCACATATGCCTCGGGATGGTCCATTTTGCGCCAGCGCGGCAGCACGGCCAGCAGCGCCGCCTGCAGCACATCCTCGGCCTCGTCCGGGTCGCCGACGAGCAGGAACGCTATGCGCAGCAGTTTGGCGTATTTGGCCTGTACGAATTCGCGGAAGTCCTCAGCCCTTGGATCGCCGTCCGCCGGATTCCTCTCCTCCGCCACCACACACCCGTAGACGTCGGCGAGGGCCCGAGGGTTGAAAGCCGATCATCCATTTATCCGAGCGATTATCCGAGCGATTATCCGAGCGGGTCTTTGGCCTTCTTCGGCGCGGGGCGGGCGAGCGGGCCCAGATTGGTCGGGTGCATCGACGGCAGCGCGATGGCTGGGGGCGGGACCGGCGCCGGTGCGGGTGTGTAGCCAGGGCGCACCCAGCGCCGGAACCATGTCATGTCGGGCACGCGGGCCAGCACCGGTCCACAAACGACGGTGATGAGCACATAGGCCGTCGCGAGCGGGGCCAGCTGTGCCGCGACGCCCGCGCCGACCGCGAGCCCAGCGATGACGATGGAGAACTCGCCGCGCGGGGTGAGCGCGAGCCCGGTGCGCCAGCGGCCGAGGGTCGCGATTTTGGCGCGCCGCGCGGCCAGGTGCCCGGTGAGCACCTTGGTGGCCATCGTGACGATCGCGAGGCCGATGGCCGGCAGCAGCACGGGCGGCATGGCCGACGGGTCGGTGGCCAGGCCGAAGAAGACGAAGAACACCGCGGCGAACACGTCGCGCAGCGGGGCCAGAAGGGCCGCGACGCTCTCGACGATCTCGCCCGAGATGGCGATGCCGACCAGGAACGCGCCGATGGCCGCCGACACCTGGATGCTCGCGGCCAGACCGGCGACCACGAGGGTGAGCCCGAGCACGGCCAGCAGCAGGCCGTCGGAGTCGTCGGAGGCGACCACGCGCGACACGATGTGCCCATAGCGCACCGCGACCACCATGACGACCGCGACCGCGCCCAGCGCGACCGACAGCGAGATGCCGCCCGCGACCAGTCCCGAGCCGGCCATCACCGTCACGAGCAGCGGGAGATAGACCGCCATCGCCAGGTCCTCGAGCACGAGCACGGACAGGATGGTCGGGGTCTCCCGATTACCGATCCGGCCCAAATCGTTGAGCACCTTGGCGATCACGCCCGACGAGGACACCCACGTGATGCCCGCGAGCGCCACGGCCGCCACCGGCCCCCAGCCGAGCGCGAGCGCGAGCAGGGCGCCCGGCAGCGCGTTGAGCACGGCGTCGATCACCCCTGCGGGCGCTGCCGCGCGCAGGTTGCCGACCAGCTCGGTGGCGGAGTATTCCAGGCCGAGCATGAACAGCATCAGGATGACGCCGATCTCGGCGCCCACGGCGATGAACTCCTCGGTGGCGCCCAGCGGCACCAGCCCGCCGTGCCCGAAGGCCAGCCCGGCCAGCAGCCACAGCGAGATCGGCGAGATGCCCATGCGGCGGGCGATGCGGCTGAGCACGCCCAGCCCGAGCAGCACCGCACCAAGTTCAATTAAAAGCAGGGTGGTGGAATGCATTTACGGACCCTCGCCGAGGATTTGGGTGACGCCTTCCACTCCTTCGGGTGTCCCGACAGCGACCACCACGTCGCCCGGTGCGAACACGAATTGCGGGTCCGGAGAGGGGATCACCGAGGCGTCGCGCAGCACCGCCACGATCGACGCGCCGGTGCGGCTGCGGGCCTGCGTCTCGCCCAGCGTGTGCCCGACAAACGCCGAACCGGCCGGAATCGTGATCTGCTCCGTGCGCAGCCCGGCGGCCTGCTCGCGGATGCCCGCCAGCTGGCCCAGGATCAGCGATGCCCCCAGGATGTCGGCCAGCGCCTCGGCCTCGTCGTCGTTGAGCTCGATCGACTCGCGGCAGCTGTCGGGGTCCTCCGGATCGAAGCTGATGAAGTCGCGCCGGCCCGATCGGAACGAGATCACCCCGATCCGGCGGCCCTTGGCCGTGATGAGATCGTGGCGGACGCCGATGCCGGGAAGCGTGGTCTGCTCTACCTGTACCCGCATGCTCAAAACCTACCCCGCGCTATCCGCCGGCGAGCTCCTCCAGGAATGCGTCGGCGATGTCCGTCACTTCCGCGGCCGACAGCGACATCGCCGGGCGGGCGATTGTGATCTCGGTCATCGCGAGGCCGGTCGGCGGCCGGTCCCGCCAGCCGTAGGCGAACCAGACCTTCTCCCGCTCGGCGAGCCTCAGGCACGCCTCGTTGAGCGCCGCCGCCGGGCCGGGCAGCCACAGCTGGAACTGGTGCGTGTGCGGCGGATCGGGGTGGACGCGGCCGGGCATGGCCGTGGCCAGTGAGCGGGCGTGCGCCACAAACGAGGGCAGCTCCGGCAGGATCGTGTCGAGCCCGTGCAGCGCGGTGTAGGCGAACGGCCACTGCTGATAAAGCTTGCCGCCGTATCGGTGCCGCCACGCCTTCGCCTCGCGGATGAGATCCGCGGAGCCGGCGAGGGCCGCGCCCGACAGGCCCATCAGCGTCTTGTAAAACGAGACATACACGCTGTCCGCCAGGGCCGCGATGGTCGGCAGGTCCTCGCCCAGGGCCGGCGCCGACTCCCACAGCCGGGCGCCGTCGAAGTGGACGTATGCCTTGCGCGCCCGTGCCGCCGCCACGACATCGGTCAACTCGGCGAACGACGGGAGTAGATATCCGGCCTCGCGCAGCGGCAGCTCCATCATGAGCGTGCCGAACGGCTCGTCCAGCGCCTGCACGTCGTCGGCCGTGGGCTGGCGCGGCTCGCGCGTGAGGGGCACCGTGCGCAGTCCGGAAAGGACGGTCAGCGCGTCGCGCTCCCACATCGCCGGATGCTGCAGCGGGTGCAGGGCCACGGTCTGGTTGCCGCTGCGGGCCGCCCAGCAGCGCAGCGCCACCTGCTGGGCCATCGTGCCGCTGGGGAAGAACGCCGCGTCCTGCTTGCCCAGCAACTCGGCGACGCGCTCCTCGAGCTCGCGCACGGCGCCGTCACCGTAGACGTCGGGCGGGCCGTCGAGGGCGTCGCCCACATCGAGCAGCTGCGCCAGCTGCTGGCGGGGCGTGATGGCGCCAATGCCCGAGACGATGCGTTCGCACGCGGACAGGGCGGCCGACCGGCGGCGGCGATCGTCAGCCATTGGGTGATTCTTGGCGCGTGCCATGCTCGACGCAAGTCGCCGTCCACCCGGCGGGGACGACCTGCACCTTCATCCGGCGCCGGCATTGCGGGCAGAAGCGGGGCGGCTCGAGCGCGCGGGCCTTTTGACAGGCCTCGTGGGTGCCTTCCCCGCCACACCGGTCGCAAAAAGTCATAGTGTTGCCGAGAGGGCCTTGACCGGCATCTTGAGCTCCTGCAGCAACTCCAAATCCTGTGTCGCGGGGCGGCCCAGGGTGGTCAGGTAGTTGCCCACGATAACGGCGTTGATGCCGCCGAGCAGGCCGTCCCTCGTGCCCAAATCGCCAAGGGTTATCTCTCTGCCACCGGCATAGCGAAGGATCGTGCGGGGGAGCGCGAGCCGGAACGCGGCGATCGCGCGCAGCGCGTCTTTGGGATCCATGACGGGCCGGTCGCCCAGGGGTGTGCCCGGCCGGGGATTGAGGAAGTTGAGTGGCACCTCGTGCGGCAGCAGCTCGCCGAGCTGGACGGCGAACTCCGCCCGCTGCTCGATCGTCTCACCGAGGCCGAGGATGCCGCCGCAGCACACCTCCATGCCCGACTCGCGGACCATCTTGAGCGTGCTCCACCGCTCCTCCCACGTGTGCGTCGTGACGACGTTGGGGAAGTAGGACTGCGCGGTCTCGAGGTTGTGGTTGTATCGATGCACGCCCATCTCGACGAGCTCGTCAACCTGTTGCTGCGTAAGCATCCCCAGCGACGCGGCGACGTTGATGTCGACCGCCGCCTTGATGGCCGCCACGCCGTCGCGCATCTGCTTCATGAGCTTGTCGTCGGGCCCGCGGACGGCCGCGACGATGCAGAACTCGGACGCGCCGGTCGCTGCCGTCTGCTTGGCCGCTTCGACCAGCGACGGGACGTCAAGCCAGACGCTGCGCACCGGAGACGAAAAAAGCCCGGATTGCGAGCAGAAGTGGCAATCCTCCGGGCAGCCGCCGGTCTTCAGCGACACGATGCCCTCGACCTCCACCTCCGGGCCGCACCAGCGCATCCGCACCTCGTGGGCGAGCTGCAGCGCCGCCGGGATGTCGGCGTCGGGCAGCCGCAGCACCTGTAGCACACCGGCCTCGTCGAGGCCGATGCCCTTCTCGAGCACTTCTACACGGGCATGGTCAAGAATGGAGGCCATGTCGGTACCCTATAACGACTGGCTGGAGCGGCTCACGCACAAGGCAAGACTGCGCGAGCGGGCGGGTCTGCGCCGGTCGGCCGCTGTTTTCCCGGGCGGGATCGATCTGGCCGGCAACGACTATCTGGGGCTGTCCAGCGATCCTCGAGTGGTTCAGGCCTTTTCCGAAGCGGCCGGGCGCTACGGCCTGGGTTCGAAGGCGTCACGTCTCGTGCGCGGGACGACCGACCTTCACGTGGAGCTCGAGTCGCGGCTCGCCGATTGGATGGGCACGTCCGCAGCGCTGGTGTTTTCGTCCGGATACCTGGCCAACCTCGGCGTGATCTCCGCGCTGGCGGCGTCGCAGGCGCGATGCCTGCTGCTTGCCGACGCGCACTGCCACGCCTCGATGATCGACGGGGTGCGGCTGTCGCGCGCGGAATATGAGGTGTTTGAGCACGGATCGGTGGCGGCGCTCGCGTCCGCTTTGGACCGGCACGCCGGCCGGCCGATGATCGTGCTCACAGAGTCGATCTTCTCGGTGGACGGTGATCAGGCCCCGCTTTCGTCGTACCACGAACTCGCGCGGTCGCATGGTGCGCTACTCGTGATCGATGACGCGCACGGGCTGGGCGTGGTCGACCAGCCGGTCATGGCCGGCGAACCGGATGTGATCATCACGGCGACGCTGTCCAAGGCGCTGGGCGGGGCCGGCGGGTTCGTGGCCGGCGACGACGCGCTCATCCGGCATCTGGTCGACACGTGCCGCACGTTCATCTTCGACACCGCGCCGCCGCCCGCCGTGATCGCCGGGGTGCTTGTGGCGCTTGACATCGCGGGCTCACTCGAGGGCGACGCGCTGCGGGCCGAGCTGCACGAGCGGGCCGGCCTCATCGAGCCGGGCGTCCCCGGCGGCGTCGCGTCGCTGCGCGCTTTGTCGGCCGCCGAAGCCGTGCAGTGGGCGGCCGCGTGCCGCGACAAGGGCGTGGCGGTAGGGTGCTTCCGGCCGCCGTCGACGCCGGATGGCAGCTCGCGGCTGCGCCTCACGATCAACGCGGGCGTGCCGCGGGACGACTTCGAGCACGCATGGGAGGTCATCGCGCAATGCCGTCCATAATGGTCGTCACCGGCACCGACACAGGTGTCGGCAAGACCATCGTGACCGCGGCCATCGCCGCCGCGGTGGGCCGGGGCGTCGCGGTCGTCAAGCCCGCCCAAACGGGCTCCTCAGACGAGATGTCCGATATGGACACCGTGGGGCGTCTCGCCGCGCCCGCGTCCGCCAAGACGCTGGCATCCTTCCCGGACCCGCTCGCGCCCTTGGCCGCCGCGCGTGTCGCGGGCCTTGAGCCGCTTGACCTTTACGCCACCGCCGACTCGATCAAGGAGATCGCGGCCGGGCACGAGCTCACCCTCGTCGAGGGCGCGGGCGGGCTGCTAGTCCCGATGGGCCTGCGGCCGGGCGGCGCCCCCTGGACCGTCGCCGATCTCGCGGTCGCCCTCGACGCGCCCGCGGTCGTCGTGGTGCGCGCGGGCCTCGGCACGCTCAACCACACCGCGCTCACGCTTGAGGCCCTCGAGCGGCGCGGCGTCACCGCGCACGTCGTCATCGGCTCGTGGCCGGCCGCGCCGGAGCTCGTGCACTTCGCCAACCTCGACGACCTGCCCGGCCCGCTGCACGGCCTGCTGCCCGACGGCGCGGGCGCGCTTGCCCCGGGCGTCTTCCGGCGCAGCGCCCCCGGCTGGTTCACGCCCGACCTGCACGGCTCCTGCGACAACCTGCACGACCTCACGGACGCCCTCGCCGACTGAGCGATCACCGCGCACGATGAACGATCTGCGCGGCGAGGGTTACGAGCCGCCGGAGCCCGGGTAGAGGCCGGTGCTGAGGTATTTCCACCCGGAATCGACCAGCAGCGTGGCGATTTTGGCGTGCGGGCCGAGGCGTTGGCCCAGGCGGCTGGCGGGGCAGGCACGGGAATCGGTGTGGCTCGAGGCGGACCTGTGAGCAGGGTCCCTTTGGGTCCGTGCACAGCGAGTGTATTTTGTGGACAATCATGTAGTTAGATAAAGCGAAGTTTCGACCTGGGGAGCGGATGATGGGGCATCGGAGGCTGCGGGTGGGATCGCGTGTCGCCGTGAAGGTCGTGGCGGTCCTCGCCGTCCTGGCGGCGTCGGTGGCGGGGGCGCCTGCGGCCGTGGCTGACGTGGGCGCGGCCGTCACTTTCGGGCATCCCGTGTATACCCAAGCCGAAATCGACGCCTGGTCCACCGGCTCGGCCGAATACACCCGGCTCGCCGGCTCCTGGGCGGGCAACGTCAATCGTGCGTATGCGCCGTTCGGCACCGAAATCAGCAGCGTCGAACGCGACGTCTTCCTCGACGAATCCGTTTACCTCAAAGTCCAAGCGGTGCTGTGGGCCGCCGACGGCAATGCGGCCCGCCGCAACAAAGTGGTCGCATTGCTCAACGACCTGCGCGGCGTCACTTCGTTCCAGTGGGACGAGGTCGAGCAGTATCGCCTCGTGGCCGGCTGGTCCGCGACCAACGTCGCCCAAGCCGCCGCGATCATCGGCTACGAAGACCCTGGGTTCAGGCGGTTCTTGGTGAGCGTCTGCTACCCGCTCCTGGACTGGCCCACCGGCCCCAACTGGCATGCGAGCTTCGCCGACGCCAAACTGGCCATCGCGGCATACGCGGGCGACACCGCGCTGTGGGCCGACGCCAAGGCTTACTTCTATCGGCGGATAGCCCAGTCGATCTACCACGCCACCCACGACGGCGACAAGGTGCGCCCGCTGCTCAACGCCAACGGCACCCCGGCGATCGGCACGACCAGGACGCATTGGGGTGGCGAGTGGGGCGCGAGCGCACACCAGATCAACACCGACCTCACGCCGATCCGCCCGGCACAGTTCCCCAACGGCACCAACGCCGAACGCACGCGCGACCTCAGCCATGTGTCGATGGGGCTGGGCGCCTTCATGCACGGCGCCCGCACGATCCTGGCACAGGGCGACACGCTGGAGGCACCCGCCCGCGACCGGCTGCACGCCGCATACGCCCATCACGCCCAGCGCGTGCTCGCCTATATGAACACCGGCACCATCCCTGCGCCCACCCCCGTGCGCGGCGACGGCGGCGACGGCTATCTGATGGCGTGGTTTGGCGCGTGCACCCTGTTCGGATCGGGCACACCCGCCGATGTCCAAACGCTTTGCCGCCATGCGAGGGTGCTAGGCCGCCGGCCCTCCGGCGACAACCACCTGGTCGCCGAGGCCTTCGCCGACCGGACTTGAGCGCGCCCGAGCGAGGGGTTGGTGACCCGGCCCGGCCCGCGATGGGGAAGACTGGGCTGTTATGACGTCGCCTTTTGCTGTGTACGGGCCGTTGCCGGGTGGGCGCGACGGATGGGAGTGGGCGCTGCTGCGGCTGGCGACGCCGGCGGTGGAGCGGGCGGCGCTGGGGCCGGATCGGCAGCCCGCGGTGGCCAGCGCGAGCGACCCGGGCGCCACGTGGTGGGAGCTGGTGACGCGGCCGATGTGGGGGTTGGCGGCGCTGGGCCCCGACTGCGAGCTGTGGCCGGCCGTGGCCGACAACGTGCACAAGGCCGTGGACCCGGAGCACGAGTGGTATATCGGTCCGCCCTTCGACCGCACCCAGCGGCTGGTGGAGGCGGCCGCCGCCGGGTGGGCCCTTTCCCGTGTGCCGCAGCACCTTGCGAGCCCGGAGCTGGAGGCGTGGCTGCGTGTCGCCGCGGCGACCGAGCCGGTGGACAACAACTGGCACTTCTTCCCGGTGCTCGCCGGGCTGCCGCTGGGCATCGACGGCAGCGCGCATCTGGCCAGGCTTGACGAATTTTATATTGATGACGGCTGGTACCAGGATGGCTTCACCGGCCGGTTCGACTACTACAACCCGTTCGGGTTCCATTTCTACAACGCGTTGCTGGGGCGGCACACCGACCATTTGAAGGCGTTCGCGCGCCAGTTTGAGTATTGGTTCGCCGCGACCGGTGAGGCCATACCGTTCGGCCGGAGCATGGGCTACCGCATGGCGCAGGGGGCGTTTTGGGGCGCGCTGGCCTATGCGGGCGTCGAGGCGCTGCCGTGGGGGCGGGTGCGCGGTCTGGCCCAGCGGCACCTCGAATGGTGGTGGCAGCAGCCGATCCTGGACGGTGATGGCCTGCTGAGCGTCGGCTATCGCTACCCCAACACGGCTGTGGTGGAGCAATACATGGGCGGCGGATCGCCCTACTGGGGCACCAAGTTTTTCCTGCCGCTCGCGCTGCCGCCCGACCATCCATTTTGGACGGCCGAGCCGGAGCCGGTCGCCGACGGGACTTCCAGCCAGCCGTCCGCCAAAGCGGTGGTGCAGCGGCACAACGGCGACGTGGTCCTGTACAACGGGCAGGGCTGGGCCGACTGGGCGCGCGGCGGCGAGGCCAAATACGCGCGCTTCGCCTATTCGACCCGGGCCGGCTTCAGCGTGAGCGCCGGCACGCACGGGCTCGAGCAAGGCGCCTTCGACAGCACGCTCGCGCTGTCCGACGACGGCGGGCGCCATTGGCGCGCCCGTGAGGCGGTCGAAGAGTCGCGTGTGGACGGTGACACGGTGTGGGCGCGCTGGCGTCCCTGGCCGGACGTGACGATCGAAACCTGGCTGATCCCGCGGGGCGAATGGCACCTGCGCGTGCACCGGATTACGACCGCACGGGAGCTGTGGACGGCCGAGGGCGGCTTCGCCCAGCCGTGGACGGCGCCGATGCCCGAGGGAAATGCGAGCCCCGGTCGAGCCGGCTTCGCAAACGCCGCCATCGAGGACCTATCGGGTGGCCGGGAAGGCGTGCTGATCCGGCCCCTGTCCGGCACCAACGTGCTGCACCCGCGGACCACGATCCCGACGCTCACGGGCTCTTTACAAGCGGGTGAACACATTCTCACCTGCGCCGTCTACCTCGGGGCCGCTCCCGGCGAGGGGGTAGCGTGGGCGGGTGTTGTTCCGGACCTGGGACTTCGATGACACGGACCTCCCAGGCATAGCCGAGGTGGCCGACCATGTGGGCGTGACCCACACGGTCGTGTCGAGCCATGCGCTCGTCAAGCGGGTCCTGGCCGACCCGGTCGCGTTCCCGCCGCACAACGCGCTCGACGCGATGACGCCCATCCCGGTGAGCGTGCTGCGCATCCTGACCGGGCACGGGTTTCGCCTGCCGCCGACACTGGCCAACAACGGGATGCCGTCGCACCCGGGGATACGCGCGATCACGGCGCGCGCCCTGCACCCCGATCGGGTGGAAGCGGTGCGCCCGTGGCTGACCGACCTCGTGCGGGAGCGGGTGGCCGGGTTCGCCAAGCGGCTCGAGGCGGGCGAGCACGTCGACCTCTATGCCGAGCTGGCGGCGGACGTGCCACTGCTCGTGCTGTCCCGCCTCGTCGAGCTGCCGGACGCTCCGGCCGAGGCGGTGCGGGACTTCTCGCGCGCGGCGCTGGAGCTGTTTTGGGCGCCCGTCGACGAGCCGCGGCAGCGGGCACTCTCCGGGGAGGTTGGCCGCTTTCACACCGTACTCAGAAATTTTGTCAAAACAGCGGAAGGCATGGTGGGCGAGCTGCGCGACCACGCCGAGCGCCACGGCCTTCATCCAGACACCCCGGTCGGCGCGCTGTTCTTCCTCCTGGTGGCCGGGCAGGAGACCACGTCGCAGTTCCTGACCCTGCTCATGCACCTTTTGGTAAGGGAGCGCGCGGTTCTCGACGGCCTGGCCGATGGTTCGATCGCGGTCGATGACGTGGTGGAGGAGGGCCTGCGCCTTACCCCGCCGATCCCGACCTGGCGCAGGATCGCGGCCCGCGACACGGAGCTGGGCGGCCACCCGATCCCCGAGGGCCGCAGCATCGTGCTGTGGCTGGCCCGTGCGGGCGCGCAGATCGCGGGATCGTCCTTCGTGCCCGGTCAGCCCGGCTCGCGCAGGCACCTGGCGTTTGGCGCGGGCACGCACCGCTGCGTCGGCGCCCACCTGTCGCGGATGGAGTCCGCGGTCGTCGTGGGCGAGACCTTCCCGCTGCTGCGCAAGGCAAAGGTCGTGCGCGCGCCATGGTGCCCCGACAATCTGAGCTTCCGGATGCCCGACGCCTTCACCGTGCGCTTCGGCAGGGACCACCGCACCAGGACGTGACGGGCGTGGCGATAGCATCCGTGCGTGTCGTATGTCAGGTACGCGTTGCTGATTGCCGGTTCGGTGCTGGTCGTGGCCGGGATGGTGGTGCCGTTTGGGCCGTCCGAAGACTTTGGCTTCCTGACCTACGACTCGGGCACCGACATCGATCAGATGGTGCGCTCGGTGGCGGAGCGGTCGTTGCGTTCGCTGGCGTGGGCGGGGCTGGTCGGGCTCGCGGGCGTTGTCTGCCTGCTGGGCGCGGTGTGGTCGCTGCCGCGCCGGCACAGTGCCGCGCTCGTGGTTGTCGCGGGTGTGGTCGTGGTGGCATACATGGGCCTGGCCGTCCTCACGGTGTCCGATGTGGACTGGCGGCCGGCGGTGTGGGTGGCCGGGCTGGGCCTGCTGGCGAGCCTGGCCATCGCGGTGGTGGCCGGTCAGCGGGCGGGCGTGGCATGGCTGGGCATCGCGGGCGGGGCACTGCTGGCATGGCCCGCGCTGGACCTGCTGGAGGGCGCGGTCAGCAGTGCCACGCTGGCCGCATTCGGATCATCTTTGACGCAGGCGAGTTTCGGGGTTTCGGCCCATCTGCAAGACATGGGCGTCCAGCAGGTGCTGCTGCCCGCCACCGCCGCCGGCGGCGTGATCCTGGTGGTGTTGGCCTGCCATCTCAGGCGTGGGTGAGGGCGGCGGCGAGGGTGGCCGCGGCCGGGCTCACGGTGGTGTGGTGGACGAGTTCGACGCGGTGGACCAGGCGCGGGGCGGTCAGCGGGACGGCGGCCAGATCCGGGCGGAGGCGGGTCGCGTGGGCCGGCAGGAGGGCGATGCCCCGGCCGGAGGCGATGAGCGCCAACAGGGTGTGCCGGTCGGTGCCGTCATAGCGCAGGCCCGCGCGGACGCGATCGGCGTGGGCGAGCGCGCCCAGCTGGGCCAGCGGGGTCACGATGTCGGGGGCGTCGAGCCACAGGGCGTCGATGACCGCGTGCAGTGACAGGGATCGGCGGGTGGCCAGCGGGTGGGTGGCCGCAAGCGCCACGGCCACCGGGCTTTCGGCGACGGTGGCGGAGGTGAGCGGGCCGGTGTCGAGCAGGCGTAGCGGATCGCTGGCCGCCGTGACGCCGTCCACCAGGGCCAGGTCCAGCTCGCCCGCGGCCAGGCCGGCCAGCACCTGCCGCCGGCCGGCGACACGCACCGAAACGGTCACGCGCGGGTGGGAATCGTGCACGTCGGATAACGCAGTCAACGCCTCCCGCGTACCAGAAAAGGGGGAGAGACCGACCGAGAGCAAAGCCGGCGGCCCGGCGGAAATCCTTGCCACATCGGCGATCGCGGCATTGAGCCGCAGCAGCAGCGGCTCGGCGTGACCCAGCAGGCGGCGCCCGGCCTCGGTCGGCTCGACCGGGCGGCGGTGCAGCAGCTTCGCGCCGATCTGCCGCTCGAGCAACGCGACCTGCTGCGACACGGCCGACTGGGTGTATCCGAGCTCGGCCGCCGCGGCCGAGAACGAGCCGTGGCGCGCCACGACGACGAACGTCTTGAGCAGACCGGTGTCCATAAGCAACCCTAATGGCGACGTGTGGGATTGTCGTTGGCCTTATGCTGCCAGGCCGGACACGATGGTATCCATGACAAGACTGGCCCTGGTGGGCGACCGTTCCGCGCACGTGCGAGCTCACATGCGCATCCCCGCGATCCTGGAGGCGCTGCGGCGCGACGAAGGCCTGGCGCTCGACGCATACTGGATCGCGACCGACGAGGCGTGCGACACCGACCTGGCGGGCTTCGACGCGATCTGGGTGCTGCCCGGCAGCCCCTACCGCAGCCAGGACGGCGCGCTGCACGCCACACGGACAGCCCGGGAGAAGGACATCCCGCACCTGGGCACGTGCGGCGGCTTCCAGCATGCGATGCTCGAGTTCGCCCACAACGTGTGCGGCCTGACGAGCATGGCACACGCCGAAAGCACGCCCTCCGCTTCTCCGGACGACTTCCTGATCGTGGAGCTGGCCTGCTCACTGGTCGGGCACGAGCGCACCGTCCACATCGCACCGAGCTCACGCGCGGCCGAAATCCTTGGCGCGCAACGCACGGTTGAGCGCTACCACTGCGCGTACGGCCTCAACGCGAAACATGTCGTGGTGCTTGAGGAACACGGCATGCGCTTCACCGGGCACGACGACGACGGCGAGGTGCGCATCGCCGAGCTGCCCGGCCACCGGTTCTTCATGGCCACCCTGTTCCAGCCGGAGCTCGCCGACGAGGCGGGCCGTGTGCACCCCATCATCCGCGCGTTCGCCTCCGCGGCGGCGTGCTGTCCCTGAGGACCACCTCGGTCGGGATGTCGACGACGCCGGGGGTTTCGCCGGAAAGCGCGCGCCGCATGGCCATCAGGCCCACCTCGTGCAGCGGCACCCGCACGGTGGTCAGGGCGGGCACGACATCCACCGCCGAGCCGATGTCGTCGAATCCGGCCACGGCGATGTCCCGGCCCGGGGTGAGCCCAGCGTCCCGCAAGGCGGTCATGGCACCGATCGCCATCATGTCGTTGACCGCGAACACCGCCTCGATGCCGTCGAGTCCTTGCGCCACAAGCTCGCGGGCTCCCCGCATGCCTCCCTCGCGGGTGAAGGCCACCTCGATCGACCGCCGCTGGCCGATGGCGATGCCGGCCTGCCGCAGGCCGTCGGCGAAGCCGGCGCGGCGGTCGTGTGAGGTGCGGATGGCGTCGCCGCCATGGATGATGGCGAATGTCCGATAGCCCTGCTCGACCAGTGCGAGGGCCAGCCGCCGCGCGCCGCCGTGGTTGTCCATGGCGAGGGTGTCGAACGGCAGGTCCTGCTGGCTGATGATGGCGATCCGGCCGCCCGCGGTGCGATATGCCGCCAGCTCCTCGATGAGCGCGTCTCGGGTGTCGGCGCCGTCGATGCGGCTGCCGGCGATGATGATGGCGCGCGGGCGCTGGCCGCGCATGGTCCGCACGATCTGCAGCTCGAGGTCGGGGGAGCGGTCGGCCACGGCCATCGTGACGATGAGGCCCGCAGCCTCCGCGGCCTCGATGACGCCCGCGGCGATCGACGAGAAGTAGGGGTCGTCGACGTCGCTGACCACCAGCGCGGCGGTGCTCGTGGAGCCCCGGGCGATGGCCTGTGCCGACAGGTGCGGCGCGTAACCGAGCCGCTCGGCCGCGGCCCGCACACGGCTCACGTTTTCGGCTCGGACGGTGCGGTCGCTGCCGTTGAGCGCGCGGGAGGCGGTGGCGTAGGAGACTCCCGCCTCGCGCGCCACGTCGTGCAAAGTCACGGGCCTTCTCACGCCGCCGATTGTGCCACCAAGACCGGATGTCTTGAGCATCCCGGGAATGTGTGTTGGAATACGTTTTCCCGGAACCTTCGCGGTGAGGAGCGTCCATGCCGTCCGTCTCGAAAACGATCGCGGTCCTCATCGTGGCGGCCGGTGCGATCGCCGTGCCCGCGCCCGCCGCAGCGCAAGCCATCGGTGCCAGCTACTACGTCGATTCCACGAGCGGCGACGACGCGGTATCGGGCTTGAGCGAGGACCAGCCGTGGCGCAGCCTGGAGAAGGTCAGCCGCACCACGTTCGCTGAGGGGGACCGGATCCTGCTCAAGGCCGGCGGGCGGTGGACCGGGCAGCTGTGGCCCAAGGGTTCCGGTGCCGCCGGGGCACCGATCACCATCGATCGCTACGGCGAGGGGACCAAGCCGCGGATCGACGGCGCGGGTGCGGTCGCCGACGTCGTGCGCCTGTTCAATCAGGAATTCTGGACGGTACGCAACCTCGAGATCACCAATGCGTTGCCCGCCACCGGCACACCCGGCGAAAACCTGCGCGACCTGCGCGGCATCCACGTCGGCGGCGACAACGGCCAGACCCTCGACGGGTTCGTCATCGACTCTGTCGACGTGCACGACGTCACCGGCGAGGTGAACTGGATCAGCGGCAGCGTCGCCGACAACGCCCCGGGCGTGCACTTCCAGACGGGCTGGGACGGGTCGAAGAAGACCGGCGGGATCGTCTTCGACGCGGGCGTGCCCGACATCCACGCGCCACCGGCCACGCCCACGATCCTCAACGACGTGCTGATCCAGAACTCGACGGTCGCCAACACCTCGTTTGCCGGGATCGTCGTCAAGCAGTACACGGGCGACGGCAAGAACGCCGCCGGGGAAACGATCGCGGTGTCCACCGGATGGGGCACGCGGGTCAACGCCGCCGACCCCAAATTTGTGCCGCACACCAACGTCGTGATCCGCGACAACTTCATCACGCAGGAGGGCACGGCCCACGGCTGCAACGGCATCTACCTGACCAACGTGCGCGGTGCCTTGGTGGAGCGCAACGTCGTCTATCGCGCGGGCACGTCGGGTATCGAGTCGTACTACGCCGACGATGTCACCTTCCAGTTCAACGAGGTCTACGAGACGACACGGAAGGCGGGCGGTGCCGACTCCAACGGCATCGACCCGGACAAGGGCACCACGCGCCAGGTGGTGCAGTACAACTATCTGCACCACAACGGGGACGGCATCCTGTTGTGCCAGTTTGTGTTTGGCGACGTCATCGTGCGCGGCAACGTCATCGCGAGCAACACGCGGTACCAGATATATCTTCATTCAGACAGGGCGGCGACGGCGAAGGTCTACAACAACACCGTCTACAGCGACAGAAGTGATTATTTAATTTATGGGTACGGAAGTTCGCTCGCGGCGACCTATGACCTCACCAACAACGTCTTGCACACCACCCGCCCGGGCGCGGTGCTGACCACCAGCCCGACCATTCGCTACGACACCAACCTTTACGGCGGCGCGGCGCTCGCCATCCCCGACGGGGACACCAACGCGATCGTCGCCGACCCGCTGTTCGTCAACCCGTCGGGCGGCGGACCGCTGGCCTTCCGGCTGCGGTCCGCGTCGCCGGCCATCGACGCGGGCGTCGCGATCACCGGCAACGGCGGCCGCGACTACGCGGGTGCGCCGCTGTACAACGGATTCCCGGACATCGGCGCGTTCGAATACGCCACACCGGCCGGCGCTTCCACCGAGACCGTGGCGGGCATCGTGCGCGACACGGCCGGGATGCCGATCGCAGGTGCGACCGTGTCCGTCGGGACAGTGTCCACGACAACCGGTGCGGATGGGCGGTTCGCGGTCGAGGGTGTGCCGTTCGCCGGCGGCGTCACCGTTTCCGCGTCCCGCAATGGATACGAGCCCTCGAGCACCCAGGTCGACGTGCGCGCCGGCAACCGGACCACGGTGCGGCTGAGCCTGCGCTCCACGAGCATCGTCGGTAGCATCGCCGGGCGCGTGCTGGGCCAGACCGGGCAACCGCTGGCAGGGGCTGGCCTGACCGTCCACGATGGACAGCAGCCGATCGGCGCCGCCACAAGCGGAGCGGACGGCGAGTTCACGGTCGCGGACGTGCCCGTGGGCGAGGGCTACACGCTCACGGCGGCATCGGCGGGCCTGACGCCGGCAACCCGAGCCGGGCTCGCGGTGACACCCGCGACCACGACCCCGGCCGGTGCGCTCGTGCTCGCGGCTCCCGTGCCGGACTACCGGGACGTGCAGGACTTCGACTCGCTCGCGGTGGGCACGCTGCCCAACGGCGCCAACGGGTTCACGGTCAGCGCGGCCGGTGGGCGGGTCGACGTCGTCGAGCTGCCGTCGGCCACCGACCGCGGCGTGAAGCTGACCCGCACCGCCAACAGCGGGAGCACGAGTCTGCTGCGCACGTTTTCGCCCGCGCTGCAGGGGCTCGTCACGGTCGAGGCGCGGGTGATGCGCGACGATCCGTACGTCTCGGGCAACAACTGGTTCGGCGTCCCGTACATCCGAGGATCCAACGGGGCCAACGCGATCAGCGTGGCCTTCACCAAGAACACGATCGTCGCCTACTCCGGCACGGGCACCGTCACCCTGGGCGGATATGAATTGGGCCGGTGGTATCACGTGCGCACGGTGATCGATGTGCCGAACCAGCGGTTCGACCTTTACCTCGACGGGCAGGCCGTGCTCACGGCGGCCGCGTTCCGGGCACCGCTGGACGGCGTGGCGCAGATCGACCACTACGCCAACAGCAGCAACTACGGCAGCGTGCACGTCGACGACTTCCGGGTCTCGCACGGCATAGGCGTGTTGCCCAACGACGCGGGCCTGCTCGCGCTCGCCACCAACCACGGTGCGCCCACATTGCGCCCCGGTGGCGGATACCTGATTGAGGTGCCCGCGACCGTGACCCGGGTGGAGGTGACGCCCGTGGCGCGCAGCCCGTTCGCCCGTACGGCGACGAGCGTGGTCGAACTGGGGGACACCGGAGCGGAAGTCACCATCGTGGTGACCGCGGAGGACGGCACGCAGGGCACCTATTCACTGGAGATCAGAAAGCCGTCGCTCGCGCTGGACGCCAGCCTGAGCGGTCTCGTCACCGACGCGGGCGCGCTCGAACCCGGGTTCGCGCCTGACGTCTATCAATACGCCCTGACCATCGACGCGGAGCGGACGGGCGTGCGGGTCACCCCGGTGGCCACCAACCCGCGCGCGGTCATCACTATCGCCGGCCGCACCGTGGCAAGCGGCGCGACCTCGGCGACGGTCGCGGTGCCGGAGGGGACCAGCGACATCGCGGTGGTGGTCGTCTCCGAGGACGGGACGGCGAACGCCACCTACACCATCACCATCACCCGCCCCGCACCGCAGTTGCCGCAGGACGGCGCGACGCAGCCCCCGGCGCGTGGGGTGCTGTCGAGCACCAGCGGCTGGGCCAATGGCTTGCACGACGGCGACTTCGACGTGGTGATGAACCTGTGGTGGGGCAGCAACGCCAGCCTTTTCGTGCTGTACGAGAACGGCACCGAGATCGCCCGCGGCACGTTGACCCCGGCAAGCCCGTCGGCGCAGCGCGCCGCCATCCCGATCAGGGGCCGGGTCAATGGCACTTACGTCTACACGGGCGAGCTGCGAAACCAGGCCGGCCGCACGGCCACGGCGAGCGTGACCGTGGTCGTCGACGACGCGGATCCGGGCAAGCCCGTGCTCTCGTCGGACAACTGGGATCGCGACGGCGCCTACACGGTCACCGCCAACATGTGGTGGGGCACCAACGCCACCGGCTATCGGCTCTACGAAAACGGGCTGCTTGTCGATGAGGGCGCGCTCGCGGCGGCGACCCCCGCGGCACAGCAGGTGACCGTAGCCGTCACCGGCCGGCCCGCCGGCACATACACATATGTTGTGGAATTCGTCAACGCGGCGGGCGCGACCCGCGGCGACCCGCTGACGGTCACCGTGCGGTGGTGATGGCGCCTCAGACCTCTTCAGGCATGGCTTTGCTCGGTGCTACATCTTTGCACCGCTATTCCGGTGCAAAGATGTAGCACACGAGAAGGTGCCGGCGATCCCATGCATCCAGCCGGACAGACTAACCGGACAGAAAGGACAGGCGTGCCACATCCCTCGAGGCCGACAGTGACGCTGCGCGATGTGGCCGCGGCCGCGGGCGTGTCCGTGGCGACGGCCTCCCGGGTGCTGGGCGGAAGTTCGCGCACGGTCGCGCCCGAGTATGTGACCCGTGTGCACGCCGCCGCTTCCGCGTTGCGCTACACGTCCGACATGTCGGCGCGCGCGATGCGGCGCAAGAGCGACTCCATCGCGCTGATCGCCGACGATCTCACGACGGCCTCGATCGGCCTTGTGGTCGCGGCGATGGAGCGGCAGGCGCGCACGGTCGACGCTTTCGTCACCGTGTCCTCCGCGCGGGGCATTCCCGAGCGGCAATACGAGACCGTGCGCACGCTGTGCGCTTTCCGGCCGCGCGCGCTCGTGCTGACGTCCAGCCGATTCGAGGCCGCGGCGCTCGGCGGGCGGCTGCTCGACGCCCTGCTGGCCTACGAGCAGCAGGGCGGGCGGGTCGTCATCTTCGGCAACACCGACATGCCGTTCGACTCGATCAGGGTCGACGACCGGGGGTCCGCCCGGGTGATGGGCGAGCACCTGGCGCAGACCGGCCATCGGCGGCCCGTGATCCTGGCCGGGCCGCGCGACCGGGCCAACGTTTTGGCTCGCACGTCGGGCTTTCTCGAGGGCATGCTCGCCGGCGGGGTGGACGCCCAGGACGTGCGCATCGTCAACTGCGACGTCAGCCGGCAGGGCAGCTTCGACGCGACGGCTCGCCTGATCGGCGAGGGGCTGGGCGACACCGACGCCCTCGTGGCCGCCAACGACATCATCGCGATCGGTGCGCTGTCGGCCTGCCGCGCGGCCGGTGTCGAGGTGCCGTCGCGGGTCTCGGTCACCGGGTTCGACGACCTTCAGCTCGCGATGGACGTGACGCCCCGGTTGACCACGATGGCGCTGCCGCTGGCCGACATCGGCGCCGAGGCGATCCGCATTGCCGTGGCCCCGCCCGCGGGAGACGGTCCGATGCGCGAGACCGTGCGGGCCGCGCTCATCATCCGGGACAGCACGGTGGACCGCACGCGCTAGCAACGGTCACCTGCCATTTTCTGTGCGGCCACAGGTCTGTGCGGCCGCTGCGTCGGTGGCGGCTTGCTTTGCGCCGCCGCGGACAACGAAGCCGGAAACACTTGACGCCAAACCCGCGTGGATGCAGACTGCGGAATACGTTTTCCGGCGTGTGAGGGAGGGGCCGCGTGAGCAAGCTCAGCACGCGAAGCCTGGTGACCCCGGGGCTTGCGGAGGTGTCGGCATGAGCGCCCTGGGCGAGCTTCAGCGGCTCCGTGCCGCCGAAGGCGGCGGCCCGCCGCGCAAGCGCGACAACAAGGCCGCGTTCTGGTTCCTGCTGCCATGGTTCGCCGGGCTGCTGCTCATCACGGCCGGGCCGATCCTGGGCTCGCTCGTGCTCGGCTTCACCGACTACAACCTGATCCAGCCGCCGGAGTTCAACGGCCTGGCCAACTTCGAGCGGATGCTGACCGACACGCGCCTGCACTCGGCGCTGCGGGTCACGTTCACCTACGTGCTGGTTTCGGTGCCGCTGCAGCTGATCTGCGCGCTGGGCCTGGCGCTGCTGCTCGACCGGGGGCTGCGCGGGCTCGCGTTCTACCGCTCGGCGTTTTACCTGCCGTCGCTGCTGGGCTCCAGCGTGGCGATCGCGGTGCTGTGGCGGCAGATCTTCGGCGCCGAGGGGATGGTCAACCAGGTGCTCGCGCTGATCGGTGTGCAGGGCCGGGGCTGGATCTCCGACCCGGACACCGCACTGTCCACACTGATCGTGCTCAACGTCTGGACGTTCGGCGCGCCGATGGTCATCTTCCTGGCCGGGCTGCGGCAGATCCCGGTCATGTACTACGAGGCCGCACAGGTCGACGGGGCCGGGCGCTGGACGCAGCTGAGGCGGATCACGCTGCCGCTGCTGTCGCCGATCATCTTCTTCAACCTGGTGCTGCAGATCATTCACGCGTTTCAGTCGTTCACCCAGGCGTTCGTGGTCTCCGGCGGCAGCGGCGGACCATCGGACTCGACGATGTTCTACACGCTCTACCTGTACCAAAGAGGATTTAATAATTTCGATATGGGGTACGCTTCCGCGCTGGCCTGGTTGCTACTAGTCATTATCGCGGGCTTCACCGCGGTCAACTTCTGGGCCGCCAAGCGTTGGGTGTTCTACGATGACTAGCCTCCATAAGGGGATCCGCCACATTGGCCTGATCGCGCTAGCCCTGCTGATGCTCTATCCGGTGCTGTGGATGGTGGTCAGCTCGCTGCGGCCCAACAACGAGATCTTCCGCAACCCCGGCCTGGTGCTCGACGGCCTGCACACGCAAAACTATGTCCAGGGCTGGGATGCGCTCGCGTCACCGTTCGGACACTACATGGTCAATTCGTCGATCGTCGTGCTCGGCGCCATCGTCGGCAACCTCATGTCGTGCTCGATGGCCGCATATGCCTTCGCCCGCCTCGAGTTCACCGGCAAACGAGTGTGGTTTGCCCTCATGCTCGGCACGATCATGCTGCCGATCCACGTCATCATCGTGCCGCAGTACATCATGTTCTCCCAGGCCGGCTGGGTGAACACGTTCCTGCCGCTGATGGTGCCGAAGATGCTCGCCACCGACGCGTTCTTCGTCTTCCTCATGGTGCAGTTCATCCGGGGCCTGCCGAGGGAGCTCGACGAGGCGGCGCGCATCGACGGCGCAGGGCATCCGCGCATCTTCCTGCGGATCATCCTGCCGCTGATGACCCCGGCCCTCGCCACGACCACCATCTTCACGTTCATCTGGACGTGGAACGACTTCTTCGGCGCCCTGATCTACCTGACGGATCCGGAGATGTTCACCGTACCGGTTGCCCTCCGGGCGTTCGTGGACTCACAGTCCGCCACGTGTTGGGGCTCGCTCTTCGCGATGTCCATCGTGTCGCTGCTGCCCGTGTTCCTGGTGTTCCTGTTCGGCCAGCGGTTCCTGGTCAAGGGCATCGCGACCACCGGCGGCAAGTAACGGCCACGGCCCTCACCGGCCGGCCCTGAGCCAGA
>JBIOYB010000313.1:0-8381 GCA_044869915.1 Allorhizocola sp. | reverse complement strand
CCCCGGGCCGCTGACCTGCGTGTTTGACATGCGCAAACGCGGCGTGGCATGGTTTCCGCAGTAGATAAGCAACCATAAGTGGATCTTGGCTCCGGACCCTCTGGGTCGGGGCCTTTTTCATGCCCATATGACGAAGGCCCCTGGGGACACCCGGGGGCCTTCGTCCTTTCCGGAAAGGGAAGCCCGCCACATGGTCGAGTTCGTCCTCATCACTGCGGCCACCTGGGTTTGCACCGTCGCCCTGCTCGCCGCCGTGATCATTTCGATTGCCTGGCTGGCGTTCAGGGCGCGCCGCCACGACGTCCCCGAGATCCTGGCAGGGCTCGGCCGGATGGTCGCACCGCTGGGCGGGTGGCTGCCCTCCCGCAGGCGGGCCGCATCCATCGTGCCGTGCAAGTTTTGCCACGCGGTGCTGCGCAAGGCGCTCGAACCCCGCAAGCGCGGCCGTCCGGCCAGCTACTGCGATGCCGGCTGCCGCACGGCCGCGGCCAAGGATCCCGCAGCGCCCAAATGGCTGACGGGCTACGTCGGCACCTGCAAAAACTATCAGCACGGATGTAAATGCCTGCGCAAGGACGAGATCGCCTTCGAGGACGATCTGGTCATCCTGACCCCTTCGAAAGAGATTCTTATACTGGGTACGGCCGTCGGCCACCTCGGCGTCCAGCCGGACGCCGACGACCCGGCGACGACGGTGTGGCTCAACGCGATCCTGCGGCCGTATGAGCGCGGGCTGTTGTCCCGGTCGGCCGGGATGCCGATCGAGTTCGTGCCCACCGCCGACGTGGCCCGGCATACGGCTATTCGCTTGTGTGCCAGCGCCCTTCGGCGCGAGGGCGGGATCCGCAGGGTCCTCATCACGGTGCCGGATCGGCCGGCGAAGCTGGTGGCACAGGGCTTCGGCTTCCGGACCGCGGCCACCAAGCGACACGCCAGCGGCACCATGGTGTGGGATCTGGACCGGCACGCACCGCCGCCCACGCACGTCGTGGCGTGACGGTCAAGTCAGCGCGGGCGCACGAAGAAGAGAAGATAGCCGTCCCGATCCACCAACTCGAAGCCGCGCAGGCCATCGTCGGTGTCGGACAGCGGCGCGCTGAAGGCGACGCCACGGCTGCCGAATTCGGCGGCCAGCGTGCCGGGCTCAAGCGCCACCGATGGCGACCCGGGGCATGGACCCCAACGGATAGCGGCCGATCACTAGGCTCGGCCCATGAAGTTCAGCGTCACGCTCGGCGCCGTCGGTGATGACCGCCATCCGGCGGAGTTGGCGCGGCTGGCAGCCCTGGCCGAGGCGTCCGGTTGGGACGCGATGTTTCTCGAGGACTACGTCGACTATCAGGGCACCGGCCTGCCCACCTGGGATGTGTGGGTATGCCTGGCCGCGATCGCGTCGGCCACAAGCCGGATCACCCTCGGTCCGACGGTGACACCGGTGCCACGCCGCCGGGCCTGGGAGCTGGCCGCCCAGGCCGTCGCGCTCGACCACCTCAGCGGCGGGCGGCTGGTCCTCGGGGTCGGAGCCGGTGACATCGCGGACCCGGGATTCGCGGCCGCGGGCATCCCGGCCGCCGGCGCCGCCGGATTGGCCCGCCGCTTGGACGAAGGGCTTGAAACGATCGCCGGGCTCTGGTCCGGCGCCGACACGATCCTGCCGGAAGGCGGGCGGCTGAAGCTGTCGGCCGTCCCCCTGCAGAAACCACGGATCCCGATCTGGATCGGCGGCGATCTGCGCCGGCCCGGTGTCCGGCGGCGCCTCACGAGTTGGGACGGCGCCTGCGTGTATCGGGAGCGTGCCCTCGATCCCGATGACATACACGACATCGCCGAACTGGTCCGCGCCGCGCGTGGCGACGTCTCCGGGTTCGACATCAAGGCCAGCGGCAACCCGCACCTGATCGGCGAGTTCGCCGCTTCGCCGCCGCGGGCGCCACGTGGTGGGGCCGCTGGATACCGCCGGGCACCATCGCCGACGCCGAAGCGGTGATCGCGGCCGGGCCCGGCTAGGGTCTGGCGTCAAAGCCGATCGGGCAAGATCGTAGTCCGTTCAGCCGCGATCATAGGTTTGGGTCAGCGGGGGGCGAGGCGGATCCGGTACATGTGGGGCCAGTTCTTGCCCGTGATGAGCAGGTCGTCGGTGCCGGGCAGGGCGGCCACGCCGTTGAGCCGGCCGTCCTGGAAGTTGGCGGACACGAGGCCCGGCAGCATGCCGACGTGCAGGACGCCGGTGACGTTGCCGGTCGCGAGGTCGATGCGCACGAGCTCCTCGGTCATCCACACGTTGGCCCACACGGAGGAGCCGACGCACTCGAGCTCGTTGAGCCGCTCGACGGGCTCGCCGTCCCGCTTGACCTGCAGGGTGCCCAGCGGGGCGAACGTGGCCGGGTCGCGAAAGGACAGCTCGCTCGTGCCGTTGCTCATCACGAGCCGGTTGCCCGACAAGCACAGGCCCCAGCCCTCGCCGTCGTAGCGGGCCTCCCGCAGCGGCGCGAGGGAGGCCCGGTCGCGCAGCACGGCCACGTTGTTGCGCCACGTGATCTGCCAGATCTTGTCGCCCACCACGGTCATGCCCTCGGCGAAGTGCTCGGCCGGGTTGGGCACCCGCTTGGTGGGCGTGGGATCCTCCAGTGTGGACGTGCCGATCCACGACTCGCCGAACAGGCCCGAGCTTTCATACAGCACGCCATCGTGATATTCGAGCCCCTGGGTGAACGCGCCCCGGTCATGCGGGTAGGTCGCGACCACCGCGGCCTCCCACATCTGCACGGCCTGCGCCGAGGCGGACGGGGGCACCGGCGCGGTCGACGAACAAGCGGTAAGCAGGAGCGCCATCACGAGCGTGACCCATAGGCTGCGGGGATGCGTGAGCTGATCGTGCTGGGGACGGCGAGCCAGGTGCCGACGCGGGAGCGGGTACACAACGGGTATCTGCTGCGCTGGGACGACGAAGGGGTCCTGTTTGACCCCGGCGAGGGAGCGCAGCGGCAGCTGCTGCTGGCGGGCGTGGCGGCGAGCGCCATCACCCGGATCTGCGTCACACATTTTCACGGCGATCACTGTCTTGGCCTGCCCGGGATCATTCAGCGGCTGTCGTTGGACGGCGCGGCGCACGAGGTGGACGTGCACTACCCGGCCAGCGGAAACGATTACCTGGATCGGCTCCGAAATGCCAGTATCTTCTATGATCGAGTCCGGCTGCGCCCGCACCCCCTCACCGGAGCCCAGAGCTTCGGGCACTGGCCGGCCCGCCCGCTGGCGCACCCGGTGGAGACCTACGGCTACCGGCTGCGGGAGCCCGACGGCCGGCGCATGGTGCCCGAGTTGCTTGCCGCGCACGGCATCTGCGGCCCGGCCATCGGCGAGCTGCAGCGCGCGGGCGGCCCGCTGCTCGAGGCGGTGAGTGTGCCCAAGCGTGGCCAGGTGTTCGCGTTTGTCATGGACACGGGCGTGTGCGACGCCGCCGTCGAACTCGCGGCCGACGCCGACATGCAGGTCATCGAGTCTACGTTCCTGGAGGCGGAGGCCGAGCTCGCGGCGGCCGCCGGGCATCTGACGGCCGGGCAGGCCGCCCCGCCGCCGAGGCGGGCGCCCGCAAACTCGTGCTGACCGCCATCCCCACGGACCTTGCACCGCTGTAGAAGGGGCGGCTGTGAGCGCGAAGCTCTGGTTCACTTCTCGCAGCGGCACGCCGACCCGAGCGTGTTCGGCGACGAGGCGGCCCGGCACTTCGGCGGCGAGATCGTGGTGGCGCGGGAGCTCGACCGGATCAGCGTTGCACCCACATCTCGTGATAGCGGCCCACCTCGGTGAAGCCCAGCGAGCGATAGAGCCCGACGGCGGAGTCGTTGTCGGCCTTCACGTTGAGCGTGATGTGGTCGACCGTCTCGAGCAGGCGCCGGCACAGCGCGGCCACCACGGCCTTGCCGATGCCCTTGCCCCGATGGCCGGGATGCGTCGTCACGTTGCCCAGCGCGCAGATGCGATACACGGGCGACCACACGTGCACGCCCGCCACCGCGACCAGGCGCCCGTCGCGGCGCACGCCCAGGTATTGCCCGGTGTCGAGCATGCGCGGGTCGAACCAGTTGCCCGGATAGGCGGCCTCGTACAGCTCGGTGAGGTCGTCCAGGTCGGCGCGGGTCAACGGCTCCCCTTCCTCCGGCGAAGGGCGTAGGCCGGTCAGCGCCATCTTCAGGTGCAGCTCGCCGCCCGGCCACGGCGACGCGCCGGCCGACACGTGCGCATAGAACCGTTGCGGCAGAAGGAAAAGCGCCGATTCGACGAAGCCGCGCAGGGCGTCGGTGTCGCGGTCGAACGCGAGCACGGTCGGGATGCCCGCGCCGTGGTAGACCAGGATTACCTGCTCGTCTTGCTCGTACCACGTCGTGTACGGCCAGAAGAAGTCGTCCAGGTCGCCCAGCGAATAGGCGTGCATGTGCGGGTCGCGCTGCAGCAGCCGGGCCAGGTGATCCCGGTCGTGCACAGCCCGCGGAATGGCGTCTGACACATGTGAGAGGCTATCGCGATGATCGAGAACGCGGAGTGGGAGCGGCGGGTAGCCGACGCATGGGCGTCCATAGACGAATATGAGGACCGCGAAGAGGCGTTCCGCGCGCTGATCGACGCCCTGGCCGACGAGGCGCCGACGCCCGCCCTGGCCGACTTCGAGCGGGCGTGCGCCTTCGACTCCACCGGGCACTCCGACCGGGCCGTGCCGCTCTACCGCAGGGCGCTCGACAAGGGCCTGCCCGGAATCAGGCGCCGGCGGGCCGTGATCCAGATGTCGAGCTCGCTGCGCAACATCGGCCGGCCCGACGAGAGCGTGCGCCTGCTGCGCGCCGAAATGCAGGCCGGATCGGACGAGCTGGACGACGCGGTCAAGTGCACGCTGGCGCTCGCGCTCACCGATCTCGGCCAGGAGCGCGAGGCCGTCTCGCTCGTGATCGGCGCGCTCGCCCGGCACCTGCCGCGCTATCAGCGGTCGATGGCCAACTATGCCCGCCTGCTGCTACGGGAGGACGTTACGTGACGCCCGCTCGATGATCCCGATGGCCGTGCGGCGTGGCAGCAGGCGCGACATCAGGATCGCCGACAGGCTCGAGACCGCACCGGGCACGACGCGGGGCTTGCGGCCCAGCGCCTTGAGCGCGGCGGACACGACGACGTCGGGGGTGACCGTGCCGGGCGCGCGCCCCTTGGAGTTGCGCGACAGGCCCGGCGTCTCGACCGCGCCCGCCACGCAGGCGAGCACATGCACGCCGTGCGGGCGCATCTCGGCCCACAAGCTCTCGGCGAAGATGCCGTCGAACGCCTTCGTGCCCGCGTAGACGGCGATGCCCGGCGAGCCCTGCTGCCCGGCCAGCGACGACATCACGATGAGCCCGCCGCGCTTGCGCCCGACCATGTGCGGCAGGAGGTGGCGGGCCAGCACGACGGGCGCGCGGCAGTTGAGGTCGAGGGCCTGCAGCAGCGCGCCCGGGTCCAGTGTCGTGAATGGACCGATCGGGGACAGTGCGGCGTTGGCCACCACCAGCCCGATCTCCAAGTCCTCGACTTCCTGCACGACTTTCGCCGTACCCCCCAAATCGGAAAGATCGGCTGCGATCACCCGCGACGGCCCGGAAAGCTCGGCCGCCAGGGAGGCCAAAGGCTCTTCCCGCCGGGCGACCAGCACGACGCCCAGGCCACGGGCGGACAGCTCGCGCGCGAACGCGGCGCCGATGCCCTCACTGGCGCCCGCGATCAGCGCCCACGGGCCGTAATGCTCCTTGAAGTTCATGCCGGGAACGGCTCTTTACGCATGCGCCAGATCATAGCCAGGGGCACCAGCAGCCACGCCAGGTTGGCCAGCACCACCAACCCGAAGTCGGGCGCCGCCCACTGCCCGAACCGCTCCTCGAACAGGATGATGGTCACGTTGGCCAGCATGGTCCCGGCCCAGACCAGCGCCGGGACCCGGATCCAGTTGCGCCCCTTGGCAAACGCGTAGATGGCGAACAGGTAGAACGGCCCGAAGAACACCACATCGATCCACATCGTGGCCTGCCAGAACGGCGGGTTGGCCATCAGCAGCGGGTCATAATTCTTTCCGTACCAATGGATGAGGTCCACGAACGGCGCTGGCGGCCAGACCGTCGCGGGCCGGACGATGGCCTCCAGATCGATGATGTAGGTGACGAAGACGAAGTTCACGGCGAAGAACGCGATGAACGCGATGTCGACAGGGCGGCGCCGCAGTGGCATTGGCACATGTTATGCAGGCGGCGTGCCCCGCCGATAGCGCTTGACCGGATCGTTCCGGTGCCGGGCTCGATCGTGCCTTACCGCTCACTGCTTTTCGGGGCAGGATCAGAGGATGACCCGAGCACTGATCGTGATTGACATCCAGGAGTCGTTCCGGCAGCGGCCCAGCTGGGCACACGTTTCCACGCCCGACATCGCCGAGCGGGCCGACCGTCTGGTCGAGCGCTTCCGGGCCTCCGGCGACCTCGTCGTGTGGGTCCTGCACAGCGAGCCGGGCACGGGCGGCGTGTTCGACCCGGTGTCCGGATACGTCCGCCTCATGCCCTCGCTGAAACCGCTGGACGACGAGCCGGTCATCACCAAGACGTCGATCAACGCGTTCACCACCACCAACCTGCAGCAGTTGCTGACCGCGCGCGGCATCCGCGAGCTCACGATCTGCGGCATCCAGACCGAGCAATGCTGCGAGACCACCACGCGGGTCGCCTCCGATCTGGGCTACGACGTGACGTTTGTCATCGACGCGACCGCCACCTTCCCGATCCCGCACCGCGATCCGGCCGTCGACCGCCCGCTGTCCACAAAGGACATATTTGAGCGTACGGAATACGCCCTCGCCGGGCGGTTCGCGACCATCGCCTATCTGGACTCATGACTCGTATCGTCTTCGTGCTCATCCCGCGGCTGCACCTGCTCGACCTGGCCGGGCCGGCACAGGTCTTCTCGACCGCGATCGATCTCGGCCTGCCCTACCGGCTGTCCTATGTGGCCCGGCAGGCCGAAGTGCCGACGGCGCAAGGGATTCCGCTCAAGGCCGAGACCGCCTGGCCCGACGCCGACATCCTGATCGTCCCCGGCTGGCGCAGCCCACTGACCAACGCCGCCCTCGACCCGGAGCTGACCGCGCGCCTGGCGCGGCACCACGCGCGGGGCGGCACCGTCGTGAGCGTCTGCGCGGGCGCCGAGGCGCTGGGCCAGGCCGGGCTGCTCGACGGCAGGCGCTGCACCACCCATCACGACCTGCAGGAACACCTGGCGAGGCGCTACCCGAGGGCGACCGTCGTCCCCGATGTGCTGTATGTCATCGACGACCGGGTGATCACGTCGGCGGGCATCGCCAGCGGCATCGACCTCGCCCTGCACCTGATCGCCGAGCGGCACGGGCCCGGCCTCGCGGCGCGCATCGCCCGCGAGATGGTCGTCTACACGCGGCGCAACGGCGACGAACAGCAGGCCAGCGCGATGCTGCGGCACCGCGCGCACCTCAGCGACGCCGTGCACCGGGCACAGGACCTCATCGACGCCCGGTTCACCGAACGGCTCCCGCTGGCGCAACTGGCCCACCGGTTCGGTGTGAGCGAACGCACGCTGACCCGGCAGTTCGACGGCGCGATCGGGATGAGCCCGCTGCGCTACCAGCAGCTGCTGCGGGTCGAACTGGCCGGACACCTGATCGGGCACGGCTCGACGGTCGAGGCGGCCGCGCGGGCCGTGGGCTTCTCCGATGCCCGGATGCTGCGGCGGCTGCGTAGTATCCAGGCGTGATTGGGTTGACCGGGCGGGATCAGGTGCTGGCCGCGCTGGGCGCCGATCACGCCTTCGGCCGGTTCACGACCGGCATGGCCACGGGTGTGCAAGGGCTGGCCTGGGACGACGCCGTGCTGTGGTGGGGCGAGACGCCGCTGGGCCGCATCGGGCACGCGCTCGGGCCGGTGCCGCCGGCCGAGATCGCGCGGCTCGTGCGCGACGAGGTCGGCTGGGTCAACGTCGTGCGCCCGCCCGCTTCTTCAGACGGCTGGGACTTCCGTTGGACCACCGCGATCCCGCCCACGCAGCCGGGTCAGGAGCGGGTCGTGCCGGTCGACGACGACGCGGCCGTCAACGGGCTGCTCGACCTCGCGCTGCCCGACAGCGTCGTGCGGCCGGGACATCCGATGGCGTTGGGCTGGTATGGGATCTGGGCGGGCGACCGGCTGATCGCCTGCGCCGCAGACCGCAGCGGAGAGCTCGCGGGTGTGATCGGCGGTGTGGCCGTGCACCCCGACTGCGAGGGGCGTGGGCTGGGCGCGGCCGTGTCGGCCCATCTGACCGCCAAGCTGGTCGCGTCGCGCGGTCTGGCGTGCCTCGGCGTGATGTCG
>JBIOYB010000312.1:0-4947 GCA_044869915.1 Allorhizocola sp. | reverse complement strand
GAGCGGGGCCACAGCCGTTGGTGGGATCAGGGGTGCGGAAGGCGGCAGCCATCACTGGTGATGCCGTTGGTGCATTCGTTGAGCTGCAGGCTGTCAAGGAGGTAGGCGAAGTTCTGCCCGGACGGGCTGACCACCGAGATCTGCACGGTGGCCGCGCCGACCGGCGCCAGGGCCGAGACGGAGTATTCCCGCCAGACCGAGTCGAGGGCGAAGGTGGAACTGTCGGTAGTGGACAGAAGGGTGTTCGAGGAGTTGTACCAGGACAGGCGGAGCTTGAGGTTGCCGGAGGTGTTGGTGGTCAGGCGCGTGAAGAAGCGGTATCGGGTGCCAGGCGTGACGCTTGGTTTGCGGGTCACCGACACCAAGCCTTCGGCATAGGACTGCACGTTCATGGTCAGGGAGCGGCGGCCGTCGTAGTAGCGCGCCGACACGCCGCTTTCCGGTCCGGGTGGGGTGACCTGGAACCAGCCACCGCCGGAGACGCTGAACCCGGTGGGGCTGCTCCACGGCGCGTTGGCCTCAATCGTGCGCTCCTGCGCGGTGAGCAGGTCGGTGCTGTAGCCGATGTCGCAGCAGACCGGGGCGGTCAGCAGGGGGTGGTCGGCCAGGTTGTCCTTGCGGTAATCCGGGGCGGGCTCACCGATGCCCTGGTATTGATCGATAAAGAAGGTCGCGGACAGTTCGCTGGGGTCATAGTAGTGGTTGAAGTCCTGGTCCCACTGCCAGTCGTTGTACTGGCTGATCATGATGTCGTTGCCGTAGGTGGCGTTGGCCACCTCGGTGATGTAGGTGTGCTCGGCGCCCATGCTGTGCATCAACTCGTGGCCAGCCGTGCCCGAGTCCCAGTGGTCGGTGCTGGCCACGCAGGGGTTGACGGTGCAGCCCACCTCGGTCGCGGTGGCGGTGCCATCGAAATCCTCGAACACCAGGTAAATGCGGTTGGGGCTGTCGTTGTAACCGGCGGCTGCCAGGTCATTGACGATGGTGCCCAATCCGGTTTCGCCGCTGAGGTTTCCAGCTTCGATTTTTTCTGGTACCACTAGGGCCTGCGCGTAGCCGTTGTAGGTGCTGGTGTCGAATCCGGTGCGGCAGCTGAAGTTGAAGTGCTGGTCGTAGTTGGTGGAGCTGTCGAGGAGCCAGTCGATCCGGTCCATGATTTTGGCGATTTTCTCGACTTGGGTCGCGTAGTTGTTGCCGTTGCCGTCGTGCCAGGCATAGATGACCTGCACTGCGGGGATGCCGCTTCCCGGTGACTTGGGGTCGGCAATCGTTGTGGCACAACCCCGCTTGGGGACGGCGGCGTCCGCGGGCTGGGCGTAGGGGGCGGTGGGCTCGGTGCCGATTGGATCGAACACGGCCATGGCGGGGGCGGCGGTGATGGCCACCGTAAACGCCGTCGCCACCGCGACGAGGGGCAGACCTCGCTTCCAGGACAAGACAAACCTCCGGTGTCGATGTTTTGATCCCGATCATTGACGCGCGGTTGTGCGTCCGTTGATATGTTCGCCATGCGGCCGCCCGCCTGCGGTCGACCAGACAAGCGGACCGTAGCGATGATCGTCATCGATCCGTCACAATTTGATCATCGATGGGTGCGCGGCCGCCCCGGCCATGGCCGGGGCGAATTCCTTCAGCTGCTTGGCACGGGCGCATCCGCGATCACAAATTGAGCCTTTCTGATGGGGCGGGAGTCGTGGCAAGCTGGCTGGTGGGGCTTTGACCCGGGACGGTGGGTGATCATATGGCGGTGAAATCGGCTGTGGTGTCTGCCGCACCGGGCCCGGCCGGGCATCCGGTGCTGGGGATGGCGCGGGCATTCCGCCGCGACATGCTCGGCACGTTGCTGGCGGGCTTTCACACATACGGCGACGTCGTGGCATACCACTTCGGGCCGCGGTGGGGGCCACGTGCGGTGAGCCAGGACGTGCTCATGGCACACCACCCCGACAGCATCCACGAGGTGCTCACCAATACGCGGGTTTTCGGCCGCCGCACGATCGGGTTTCAGGTGCTCGCCGAGTTCATCGGCACGGGACTGTTGACCAGCGACGGCGACGTGTGGCTGCGCCAGCGGCGGACCCTGCAGCCGCTGTTCACGCCGCGGCGGGTGGCGGGCTATGCGGGGCTGATGGAGGCTGAGGCGGCGCGCATCGCGGCCGAGCCCACGCTCGCTCCGGGCTCCACCGTGGATCTGCACCACCTCATGCAGCGCTACACGCTGCGGGTGGTTGGCCGGGCACTGTTCGGCGACGACGTCGACGAAGCCATCCCACAGCTTCAGCGGCTCATGCCCGTCGTGGGCGATCTGGCGCTGACGCGCGCCCTGCAGGTGATCCGGCCGCCGCTGAGCTGGCCCACACCATTGTCCCGCCGGATCATCCGGGAGCGCGCGGCGCAATACGCGATCGTGGACAGGATCATCGCCCGCCACGCAGACCGCGCAAGGGGCGCAGACCGTGAGGACATGCTCAGCCGGTTGCACGCCGCACGTGACCCGGAGACCGGACAATCGCTGTCCACCGACGAGATACGGGATCAGGTGCTGGTCTTCCTGCTCGCCGGGCACGAGACGACGGCGGGTGCGCTGACCTTCACCCTGCACCTTCTGGGCCGGCATCCGCAGTGGCAACACCGCATCGCGGCCGGCGGCACCGGCGGCGGCGACGTGGATCTGGCCCGGGCAGCGCTGCTGGAGGGCATGCGGCTGTTTCCACCGGCGTACAGCACGGAACGGCTCGCCGAGACCGATACCACCATCCGCGGCTACGAGGTGCCGGCCGGGACCAGGGTGATGGTCTCCTCCTGGGTCACCCACCGGCACCCAGACTTCTGGCCCGATCCGGACCGCTTCGACCCCGGCCGGTTCACGGGTGAGCACAAGCGGCCGCGATACGCCTACTTTCCCTTTGGCGGCGGACCACGCAGCTGCATCGGGGAACACTTCGCGCTGGCGGAGGGGACCATACTGCTACGCAACCTGCTGGCTCGCTACCAGGTCGAAGCGCTGGACGAGCACCTGCGCCTCGCGCCGATGATCACCCTGCGTCCCGCCGATCCGGTCCGGGCAATACTCAGCCCTCGGTGACCCGCCTTCGCCCGGCGTGCGTGTGGACGCGCGCCGCACAGCCAGCGGTAGCGTGGGCGGCCAGGCAGGTCAGGGGGCCGCGTTCATCAGGTCGACCGCGCTGTGCTGCCGGGCGGCGTCGGTCCGGTCGACCGGACCGGCCCAGCGCAGGCCGTAGGCGTCCAGCGCGTTGCGGTTGCTGGTGTAGGCGGAGTTGGCCTGGCGTTGCAGGTATGCGGTGTACGGGTGGTCGGCCAGCAGCGCGTTGAGCCGTCCGAGCCCGCGTGCGTAGGCGCCTTTGAAGGAGGGTCCGTCCCCACCGCAGTCACCCGACTCGCACGGGTCGCGCAGGATCCCGCCGGAGTGGAGCAGCGAGCTGGTGGTGGCCGCGTCCGCGATCTGGCGGGCGGCGGTGAGCAGGCCGGTGTTTCCGGTCGCGCGATACAACTCGGCCAGGCCGGCCAGCAGCACGCCCTGGTTGTACGACCACACTGGCGCGCCGTTGTTCCGGCAGGTCGACAGGCTGATCCCGTCGTTCACCAGGTTGGACGAATTGATCATCCCGGTGCCGGTGAACCAGCTCCACTCCTGTTGCGCCCGTTGCAGGTATACGGTGTCACCCGGGATCCGGTTGTGCAGTGCGGCATTGACCTGCAGGTAGAGACTGTTGGCAATGGCCGCCTTGTAGGTGCGGGCGGTACTCCACCACACGCCGCCGCCGCAGACCCCGTCCCAGTAGGCCGCCATGTGATCGGCGCCGGCTCGAGCCGTGTTCAGGTAGCGGCTTTCGCCGGTCAGGTCGTAAGCGGCGATCCAGGCCATCGCCCACCAGCCGGTGTCGTCGATGTACTCGTTGCGGAACTGGCCGAGGCGGCTATTGAGGTTGCGGTCGTAGGTGTTGGCGATTGTGTAGCGGTAACTGGGCATTCCGGTGACGCGGATGTTGTCGATGACGGCGTTGAGCGCGTTGGCCGAGTTCCACCAGCCCGTCGTGTCGAACAGCCCGGTGCCGAGGTTGTAGAACATCATCAGAGCGGTCGCCGACGCCGTCCGGCGGTTGCCGGCGTTCCAGGTGGAGCGGGCCCACTGCGTACAGGCGATCTCCGGCCGGTCGCCGGCCTTGCCGCAGGCACGTAGCGCGCCCACGCCGAGGTTGTTCCAGCCGTCCACGTTGTACATCATGGTGCGCCAGCCCCTGCTGCCCACCGGGATCGAGGTGGCGCCGAGCTTGCTGCCCGACGCCCAACTCCTGCCACCGTCGAAGGATCGGTCCAGCCATACCTCGTCGCCGGGGTTGCCGTTGCCGATCGCCGCCCAGGCCATGGCATCGGTGTCGTTGACATGCAGGGTGAGCTGGCGGGAGTAAATCGTTGCCGTGACGGGCACCCGGTCGGTCGGGGCCAGCGCGGGATCACGCACGTCGCAGAATCGATTGCAGATCACCGCGAGCAGATTTGCCGCTGTACCAACAGATGCACCGGCCGAGGGGACGGCGGCGCCCGGCACGGCAGGCGCGAGCAGCAGCGCGGCCAGCAGCAGGGGGACTGTTCTCGTGAACGGCTGGAACATGGGAACCCTCCTGCAGTGTGAGAGCGCTCTCTAAAGAGGGTGAACAATCGGCTCATCAATGTCAATCTGTGGAGCGCACTATCTGATGGTGATGACGTTGGTCAATGACGGCCTCACCGCGTCCTGCCCGGCCAACGCAGACGTCATGGACCTCCGGCCCGGCGTCGGCGGGGCGTTTGCGCCGCGGGGGCCGGTCCGGGCGGATGCCGGACCGGCCGTGACGAGGTCATGCCGCTGCTATTGGGTCAGGTAGCAGGTTTTTTGTATGCCTGGTAGGGGGTCGGTGCCGAAGGCGGTGGGTGTGCATGGGGTGG
>JBIOYB010000311.1:0-21821 GCA_044869915.1 Allorhizocola sp. | reverse complement strand
GGTCAGCTCGCCAGTGGCTTCGGTGAAGTCACGGGGCAGGATGCGGAACACCTTAATCGCCTCGGCCTTGGACACCGCCTTATTGCCCTCCCCCAGCCGCCCGAAGATCTGCGGGCCGAAATACAGTCGGCGGTCGATGAGGCCAATAAGGCGGTGTCCAAGGCCGAGGCGATTAAGGTGTTCCGCATCCTGCCCCGTGACTTCACCGAAGCCACTGGCGAGCTGACCCCGTCGCTGAAGGTCAAGCGAGCCGTCGTCATGAAGGAGTACGCAGGCGAGATCGATGCCATTTACGGTCGCTGACACCACCACCACCTTCGGCGGGCGCCGCCCGCCCGGACAGACCATCAGCGCGCACGCCGTCGGTGTCGCGCTGCGCGTCGCGCTGCTCGTGCTCATCGCCGGGCTCGTCTATCTGGCCACCGGCGATCCGGTCCAGCTGACCTGGATCGGGCTGCTCGCGATCGCCTCGATCCCGGCCGTGTTCGCGCCCGATCAGCGGTATGCCGCCCCGCTCGGCCGGCTCGCCGAGGTCGTGATCGTGTGCCTCGCGGCGAGCTCCGTGGCCGCGGCGGCGGACGCGAGCGACTCGGTCAGCGGCGGGGCGGGCGGGGGGGCGGTGCTGCCCTACCTGGTCGTGCCGCTGGCGGCGGCCACGTTCCAGGGGCGGCCGCTGGAGTCGGCGGGCCTGCTCAGCCTCGCCGCGACCACGCTGACGGCGGCCGGGTGGTTCACGAAGTCCGACGGGATGAGCCAGCTCGGTCAGGTCGGCTACCTGGCCGTGTGCGCGCAATGGCTGACGCTCGCAGCGATCGGGACCATCACGGCGGGCGCGATGCAGCGGGCGATGCTCGCGCGGCGGGCTCCCCAGCCCTACGCCGAGGCCACGCGCCTGCTCACGCAGCTGCGCCACGTCGCGCGCCAGCTGCCCGGCGCCACGCTCGACCCCGGCAGCATCGCCGAGCACCTGCTGGAGGAGCTGCGGTCGACCGGGCGGGCCGACCGCTGCGCGGTGTTCGCCGCGAGCGGTGGCGGCCGGCTGGAGGTGCTCGCGCAGGCGGGCGTCGACAGCGACCCCTCGACGCGGGCGGTGTGGGAGACGCATCTAGACGCCGATTCGGCGATCGCGGACGCGTGGGCGAGCCAGCAGCCCCAGGTGTCGAGCCGCACGCAGCTGCGCACGCATGGATCGATGGGCAACGACCCGGTGTCGGCGCTCGTCGTGCCGCTGGTGGCCGGGGTGCGCACGGTCGGCCTGGTCGTCCTGGAGCGGGATGGCGTCGGAGGGTACCCCCCAAATCTCACTTATAAGATCATCTCCACGGCGGCGCCGGCGGCCTTGCGGTTGGAGGCGGCTCTCCTCTTCGACGAGGTCAGGTCGCTGGCGACCAACGAGGAGCGGCAGCGGCTGGCCCGCGAGATCCACGACGGGGTGGCGCAGGAGCTCGCGATGATCGGCTACGGCATCGACAACGCGCAGGCCGGCCTGCCCGACAACGTCGAGCGGACCATCGCCGACCTGCAGGAGCTGCGCGGCGAGGTCACCCGGGTGATCACCGAGCTGCGGCTGAGCCTGTTCGAGCTGCGCACCGAGGTCGACCGGCACGGCGGGCTGACGGCCGCGATCGCCGAGTTCGCCCGGATCTCGGGCAACCAGGCGGGGCTCAAGGTACATCTTTCGCTCGACGAAACGGGCCGGCTTCCGGCCTCGGTCGAGTCCGAACTGCTTCGAATCGCGCAAGAAGCGATCACAAACGCGCGCAAGCACGCGTTCGCCGGTAATCTTTGGGTCGCCTGCTCGATAGATCCACCGTTTGCGTCTATCGAGGTGTCGGATGACGGACAGGGACTGTCCGACCAGCGTAACCAGGGCAGCTACGGCCTTGCGATCATGGCTGAGAGGGCGGAACGTATCCGTGGTCGGCTCGAGATCCGACCAAGGGAGCCGACCGGCACAACCGTCGCAGTGGTCATAGGTGGGACCACTAGACAGGAAATGCACACCACGAGATAACGTGTTACCACCGTTTTAAGTAGGGAGATTCGGGCATGTCTACCAACGCCGTGCCGACAGGGGGTCGGACGAGAGTCCTGCTTGTCGACGACCACGACCTGATCCGCAAAGGTCTTCGGCACGCGTTTGAGCGCGACCGCCAATTCGAGGTCGTGGGCGAGGCCGGCACCGCCGCCGAGGCCGTCCGCCAGGCCGGCGCGCTGCACCCCGACGTTGTGATCATGGATCTGCGGCTGCCCGACGGCAGCGGCCTCGAGGCCACCCGCACCCTGCGCAAGTCGAGCGCCAACATGGGCATCGTCGTCCTGACCATGTATGCGGGCGATGATCAATTGTTTGGTGCGCTGGAGGCCGGCGCCAGTGCGTTCGTGCCCAAGACCGCGCCCGCCGATGAGGTCGTTGCGGCCGCGCGCCACGCAGCGTCCGCACCGAGCGCGTTCACGGCTGCCGATCTGGCGGAGGCGATGAAGCGCCGCCTGACCCCGAGCGGGCCGCAGCTGTCGCCGCGCGAGAGCCAGGTGCTCAAGCTGCTCGCCGAGGGCATGAGCGTGTCGGGCATCGCCAAGCAACTGTTCGTCAGCGAGTCGACCGCCAAGACGCACATCTCCAAGCTTTACGAGAAGCTTGGCGCCGCCAACCGGGCGCAGGCCCTGATGACGGCGTTGCGGCTTGGGTTGCTCCAGGCCCCGGATGCGCCCAACCTATCCTGATCACATGGGTCGTCACTCCTCTTCGTCACCCCTTGGGGACGGATCGCTCGAGCCTGACTGGCTGGCGCTGGCGCGCAACGATGACAACCCGCTGACGATGGCAAAACTCGACAGCGGTTACGTGGTCTTCGGCGCCACACAGTTCCTGCCCGGCTATTGTGTCCTTCTGTCCGATGTGGACGATGCCTCGCACCTGACGGACCTGCCGTTCCATCAGCGGCAGCTGTTCCTCGCCGACATGGCGTTGGTGGGCGAGGCCGTGTTCAACGCGTGCAGC
The DNA here is from genome assembly GCA_044869915.1 of Allorhizocola sp. Taxonomy (GTDB): domain Bacteria; phylum Actinomycetota; class Actinomycetes; order Mycobacteriales; family Micromonosporaceae; genus Allorhizocola. Next base: position 18,820 of record JBIOYB010000311.1, on the reverse strand, counting down.
GGCTACGATCCGGCGTTCCGGCGGATCAATTACGAGATCCTGGGCAACTCGTATGAGCACCTCCACGCGCACGTGACGCCCAGATACAGCTGGGAGGCGGCGGAGTTCCGGTCCGGCCCGATCTGGAAATATCCGGACGAGGTGCGCAACGCCATCTCGGCCGACCCCATCAAGTCCGACCGGGCCGAGGAGTTCGACGCCCTGCGCGAGTCCATCATCTCCGAGTTGCGGCGGCTCGCCTAAACCCTTGCGGACCTTACTGATTACCAACGACTTTCCGCCGCGGCCAGGCGGGATCCAGCGGTTCGTGCACGATCTGGCGATCCGGTTCGCACCCGGATCGCTTGTCGTGTATTCGTCGGACTGGCCCGGGTCGGCCGAGTTCGATGCGGACCAGCCGTTTCCGGTGATCCGGGAGCGGACGTCGGTGTTGCTGCCCACACGTGTGGTCAGGCGGCGGGCGCGTTCACTCGCGCGGGAGCACGGGTGCGACCGGGTGTGGTTCGGTGCGGCCGCGCCGTTGGGGTTGCTGGCCCGGCACATGGGCGTCGAGCGGTCGGTGGCGCTGACGCACGGGCACGAGGTCGGTTGGGCGGCACTCCCGTTGGCGCGCACGGCGCTGCGGCGCATCGCCGACGGGTGCGATGTGGTGACATACCTGACGTCATATCAGCGGGACCGGCTCGAGCCCGTCATCGGTTCGCGCACCTCGCTCGAGCGGCTCGTGCCGGGCGTGGACAGCGGGATGTATTCGCCCACCGTCGACGGCTCGGGGGTGCGCGCGCGGCTCGGGCTCGCGGATCGGCCGGTGATCGTTTGCGTGTCGCGCCTCGTACCAAGAAAAGGACAGGACAGCCTGATCCGGGCCTTGCCTCTGGTCCGGAGGACCGTCCCCGACGCGGCGCTGCTCATCGCGAGCGGCGGGCCATATCGGTCCACTCTGGAGCGGATGGCGCGCGACGCGGGCGTGGCCGAGCACGTCGTGTTCACCGGTTCGATGCCCTGGGCCGAGCTGCCGGAGCACTTCGCGGCCGGAGACGTGTTCGCGATGCCGTGCCGCACGAGGCGGGGCGGGCTCGACGTGGAGGGCCTCGGCATCGTCTACCTTGAGGCGTCAGCGATCGGGCTGCCCGTCATCGCCGGCGATTCGGGCGGCGCGCCCGATGCGGTGCGCGAGGGCGAGACCGGATTCGTGGTGCCGGGCCGCGACATCGGGGCCCTGGCCGATCGGCTCCTCACGCTGCTGCGCGATCCGGCGCTGGCCCACAAGATGGGCGCGGCAGGGCGGCAGTGGGTCGAGGCCGAGTGGGGCTGGGACACCCAGGCCGCACGCTTGCAGGCACTGCTCGCGTCCCGCCGGTAGATCGGCATGCCCCACTTGTGCGAAAATAGGCACATCATTGGCGCTCCCGAGGGAGGAAGATCATGGGGCAAGCGCGTGATGTGATGGACCGCCTCACCGAGTCCTTCACCAAGAGCAGAGACCTCAAGGCCGTTGGCGAGTGCTTCGCGGAGGACGCGATCGCGCACACGCCGGATCACGGGGAGATCAAGGGAAGGCACGAAATCGTCGAGTGGTGGCGGCAGATGCTGGAGGCCGTGCCACAGGGCCGCTACGAATCGCTGCACAAGCACGAGTCGGGCGACACCGCCGTCGACGAAGGCATCTGGGGCGGCAAGAACACCGGCCCGCTGACCATGCCCACGGGCGAGAAACTGCCCGCGACCAACAAGACCATCCGCATCCGGGGCTGCGATGCCGCGACCGTCGAAAACGGGCACATCGTGGACTACCGGATGTACTACGACCAGATGGAGCTCCTCGAGCAGTTGGGCCTGGCGCCCTCCCGCTGACGCCAGGCTCGGCGGGTGCGGCCATCGCTGGAGTGTCGCAGGTGCGTGCGACGATGCGGCTCATGCCGTTCCGGATCGCCATCACGCAGCCGACCGCGAGTGCCGACGTCCGCCGCAACGGTCAGGCGGTGCGCCAGATGATGCGGGAGGCCGCGGGCGCGTGGGCCAGGTTGGTGCACTTCCCCGAGGGCTTCCTGTCCGGATATGCCAAGGAGCAGATCGCCGACTGGGCCGACGTCGACTGGGCGGCGGCGCGTGAGGAGATCACCCAGATCGCGGGGCTCGCGGCCGAGCTCGGTGTGTGGGTGGTCCTCGGCTCGGCGCATCCCCTGACCCCACCTCATTGGCCGCACAACAGCCTCTACGTCATCTCCGACCGGGGGCAGGTGGTCGCCCGATACGACAAGCGCATCTGCTCCCACACCGAGATCACCCGCTTCTACAGCCCGGGTTTCGAGCCGCTTGTGTTCGACGTCGACGGCTTCCGCTTCGGCTGCGTCATCTGCGTCGAGGTCAACTTCCCGGAGCTGTTCGCCGACTATGAGCGGATGGGCGTGGATTGCCTGCTGCTGTCGGCCTACCCCATCGATTCCGCCTTCTACATGAAGGCGCGGGCGCACGCCGCCATCAACAACTTCTGGCTCTCGCTGTCCGTGCCCGCGCAGACGGCCAGCCTGATGGCCTCCGGGCTCATCGGGCCGGAGGGCACCACCCTCGCGTCGGTCGGCGGCGACGGCATCATCGGCGACGGTGGCGGCCACGGGCACGGGCACGGCGCCTTCGCTGGGGCCGGAGCCGGCGCCGGTTTGGTCGTGGCCACCATGGACCGGGACGCGCCGGAGCTACACATCGCCCTCAACGCGGCCCGCCCGTGGCGCGCCAGCGCTCGACAGGGCGACATCTACCGCACCCGCCGGGTCGACGACCCGCGCAGCGCCGACCAGACGTGCGTCTAGCCCAGCCCGCGCTTGGTGATGGAAAACGACCCGGGTCGGCGTCGCGGTGCGGCGGGTCCCGCCCCGCCCGGGGTGATCGTGATGGCGCGGGCCGCTGCCGCAGCCCGGCGTTGCGGGCCACCTCGGATGGTGGCGTGGGGACCGACGGGATCGAGATAGCCGAGTCGTAATCGCTGGGAAGCACGCTCACCCGCGCGATTCTGCCACCGCCGACCCATGGGCCGCTGCGCCCATGAGCCGGTTGGGAAGGGTCAGTCGTTGGGGCTGGCCGTTTCGAGCGCGAGCGCCGGCTCGGTGCGCTGGGCCGGAGCCGGCTCCGGCGTTGCGGCAGTCGCGGGGCGCGAGTCACGGGACCGGCGCGGCCGGGCCCAGGTCCGCATGATCGGGTCTTCGACGAACGTGAACAGCAACCACGACAGCACCAGGGTCACGGTCAGCAGGATCGCGAAGGCGCCGAGCGTGGCCGGGGTGGACGAGGTGGCGCCGACGCCGAGGAGGCTGTGCCCGTATTGCAGCACCAGGAAGTGCCACAGGTAGAAGGCGAACGAGATGTTGCCGAGCAACACCGGCACGGGCCGGGCGAGCCAGAACCGCTCGCCCTTGGCCTCGCCCACCGCCGCCGCGGCGATCACGAGTCCGATCGGGACGGCCGTCACGGCAACCCATTGGTAGCTCATCGGGAACAGCGGGGTGACGGCGTAGGCCACGACGCTCAGGGCGATCGCTCCGCCGAGGCGCACCGGAAGGCGCCGTCCGCTGAGCACCAGGAGGGCCAGCAGGATGCCGAGAATGAAGTCGAGCAGCCGCGCCGGCGGGAAGAAGTAGACGAACCAGAAGGGGTATTGCGGGATGTTGCTGCCCTGCATGGTCGGCTGGGCGGGCAGGGCGGCGCCCGCGATCGCGGGCAGGGCGGCGATGGTGACGCCGACGATGCCGATTGAGGCCCACAGCCACTTCGGATTGATCCGGCTCAGCGGGCGGATGAGGAACGGGAACAGGAAGTAGAAGAGCAACTCGCAGGACAGCGACCACGTCACCGAGTTTGCGGACAGGAACACGCTGGGGTCGGGCGACCATGCCTGCAGCAGGAGGATGGCCCAAATCTGCTTGCCAAAGTCGATCTGGCTCTTGGCCACGGAGGCGACCAGGAGCAGCGCCACCGCGAAAACCAGAATGTGGTTTGGGAAAATCTTGAAGATCCGGCGCCGCCAGAAGCCGGAGATGGTGTCCGTGGGCCGCCACACCCAGGCGAGCACGAATCCACTGAGGATGAAGAAGAATCCCACTCCGGTGTAGCCTCCCTGCGCTACCACCGGCCCGAGGGTCTCTCGAATGGGTTCAGAAGCATAAAAATATATGTAATGGAACGCGAACACCATCGCTGCTGCAACAAAACGCAGACCGGTCAGGGCTGGTAATCGCGTGAGCGTGGGAGATCCAGTCATCGGCTCAGGGTGGCATCGCCCTGCGCGGAAATCTTCTTCCAAATTGCTCTCTGCGGCGCCAAGATCCTTGCCCGCACCGGATCGGGTTGAAGTTCACCCAGTTCGGCCCCTGTTTCCCCACGGCCGCATGCATCTTCCTCGGCATCGCGCATCTTCCAAATTGCTCTTTTGATGAGCACCAATTTCCGAATGCACTCCCCGCGTGGCCATAACATACGATTGCCCCGGTTTTCTGTGGCCGGCGTCCACAGGATTTGTCCGGCAGACCCGAGACGCTGCACGGCATTCGCCTTGAACGAGGAGGAACCTTTCCGATGCATGAAGGAACTGCGACAAAGGCGCAACGGCGGGAGTGGATCGGGTTGGCAGTGCTGACCCTGCCTGCCCTACTGACCGCCCTCGACATTGGCGCACTGTTTCTGGCGTTGCCGCATCTGACCACCGATTTGGGCGCCAGCAGCACCGCGCAATTGTGGATCACCGACATTTACGGCTTCATGATTGCCGGATTCCTCATCACCATGGGGACTCTCGGCGACCGGATCGGCCGGCGCAAGCTGCTCCTGATCGGTGCGGCCGCCTTCGGCGTCATGTCTGTCCTCGCGGCATATTCGACCAGTCCCGAGATGCTCATCGTGACCCGGGCGCTGCTGGGCATCGCGGGCGCCACGCTGATGCCGTCGACGTTTGCGCTGATCAGCAACATGTTCCGCGACCCGAAGCAGATGGGCATGGCCATCTCGATCGTGGTGACCGCCCTCATGACCGGCGCCGCGATGGGACCGGTCGTCGGCGGCATCCTGCTGGAGAGTTTCTGGTGGGGTGCGGCATTCCTGCTCGGTGTGCCGGCCATGATTGTGCTGCTGATCGCGGGGCCGGCGGTGCTGCCGGAATACAAGGCGCCCAACGCCGGCCGGCTTGATCCGCTCAGTGTCGTGCTGTCGCTGGTGGCCATCCTGCCGATCATCTACGGCCTCAAGGAACTGGTCGTGCACGGGTTCACCAACTGGGCCGGTCCGGTCGTCGCGCTCGTCATCGGCTCGGTTTTCGCCGTGATCTTCGTCCGGCGCCAGCTCAGCCTGGAGAGCCCGCTGCTCAACCTCAACCTGTTCCGCAATCGCCTGTTCACCGTCACGGTGACCAGTCTGGTGTTCACCTCGATCGGTCTGGCCGGCACCTTCCTGCTGGTGAGCCAGTATGTCCAGTCCGCGCTGGGCCTTTCGCCGTCGCAGACCGGGATCTGGCTCGCGCCCGCGGGGCTGGGCATCGCCGTCGGCACGTTCGGGGCGCCGATCTTCCTCAAGTACATGAGCATGCGCACGGCCATCGTCGGCGGGCTCGTGATCGCGGTGCTCGGGTTCGTGCTCATCACGTCCGCCGTGAGCACCGGAGCCTTGGGGCTCGTGGCCGTGGGCCTCGCGATCATCCACTTTGGAGCGGGGCCGCTGGTCGCCCTGGGCACGGGGATCGTCATCGGGTCCGCACCAATGGAGCAGGCCGGGTCCGCCGCGTCCGTGTCGGAGACGAGCAACTACTTCGGCACCACCATGGGCATGGCGTTGATGGGCATGATCGGTGCGGCGATCTATCGCACCCAGATGGCGGACGCGATACCCAGCGGGCTCAACGGCGAACAGGCGCAGACGGCCCGGGAGACCCTGGCCGGCGCCACGACGGTCGCCGAGCAGCTGTCTCCCGCACTGGGCGATGAGCTGCTGCGGCGGGCCAGCGAGGCCTTCTCCTCCGGCATGACGGTCGCCGCCGTCCTGGGCGGCGTCATCTTCGCGGTCGTGGCCGTGACCAACCTGCTCGCGCACCGCCCGGCTCCCGAAGTCCCGCAGGCGGCACAGCCCAGCGACGAGCTCGCACCGGCCGCCGAGAAGTCGTGACAAGCTTGGGGCGGCACCGATCCGGTGCCGCCCCAGCTGATTTGCGGGTCAGGCCTTGACCTTTTCCCGCTGCGGTGCGTCGGCCGGTGCTTGCGAGACGGGTGGCCGGCGGCCGGTGGCGATGAGCCCGGCAAGGATCAGGAAGACCGCGAGCCCGACGAGCCCGGCCGCGTTCAGCCCCGACGTAAAGGCGTCACCGGCCGCGGCGAGCAACACGGAGCCGCCGGATGCGAGCCCCTGCGCCACATCCGCCGCGCCCGCGAGCGTGCCGCGCGCGGTCTCCAGCGCCTGCTCCGAGAGCCCTTGCACGGTGACACCGCTCATCTCGCGGCTATAGATCGCGGTGCCGATGGTGCCCAGCACCGCGAGGCCGAGCGTGGAGCCGAAGTTGTTGCTCGTCTCCGACATCGACGCCGCCGATCCGGCCCGCTCGGGCGGCACGGCGCCGACCACGAGGTGCGCCCCGAGCGCAAACAGCGGGCCCGCGCCCAGATGCAGCAGGGCCAGTCCCGCCACGACCAGCAACAGCCCGCCGGTGCCGCGCACCAACGAGATCATGAGGAACCCGGCCGCGCCGAGCAGCAACCCGCTCGCGATGGTGGCGCTCGTGCTCAGGCGACGGTTGAGCACGGGTGCCAGCTGCGAACCCAGCGCGATCGCCAGCCCCGTCGGCGCCAGCCACAGTCCGGCCTGAGCGGGCGACATGCCCAGCACGCTTTGCACGTATTGGCTCGCGAGCAGGAACGTGCCGGCCATCCCGGCCGCGGCCAACATCATCGAGGTCAGCGTCACGCTGAACGCGCGGTTGGCGAACAGGCGCAGATCCAGCAGCGGCTGGGCGAGCCGGAACTGGCGCCGCACAAACAAAACGCCGAAGAGCACGCCGACGACGATCGAAGCCACGGGACCCGCCGGAGCGTCGAGCCCGTAGATCGCCAGCTCCTTGAACCCGTAGATGATCGGCAGGATGGTGACGAGTGAGAGCACGACACTGGTCAGGTCAAGCCGGCCGGCGTTATCGTTGCGATACTCGGGAAGCAAAACCGGCCCGGCCACGAGCAACAGCAACATGACCGGCACACCGAGCAGGAAGACCGCCCCCCACCAGAAGTAGTTGAGCAGGACGCCACCGATCACCGGGCCGAGCGCCGCGCCGGTCATCATGCAGCTGACCCAGGCGGCGATGGCCACGCCGCGCTGGCGCCCATCGAGGAACATGTTGGTGATGAGGGCCAGCGTCGACGGCATCAGCGTGGCGCCCGCAATGCCCAGCAGCGCCCGCGAGGCGATCAGCATCTCGGGGGTCGTGGAATATGCGGCCAGCACCGACAGCACGCCGAAGATGGCCGCGCCGATGAGCAGGAGCTTGCGCCGGCCGATCCGGTCGCCGAGCGTCCCCATGGTGATCAGGAACCCCGCGGTGAGGAAGCCGTAGACATCCGTGATCCACAGTTGTTCCGTGCTGCTGGCGCCCAGATCGGCGCTCAAATGCGGCAACGCGAGGAAGAGCGCGCCGATGTCCAGCGACACCAGCAGCGTCGGCAGACCCAGTACTGCCAGACCTAACCATTCCCGGCGCCCGGCACGTGGACTCTCCAGTGAAGAAGCCATGTGTTGTCCCTCCTTCGGACCAAGCGCCTCATGGCTCGGCCTATGGCTGGAAGCGGTATCTCAGATGGATGACATGACCGCCATCGATGAGCCGGACCCGCTCCAAGACTGTGGGTTTGATGGCGAGCTGGTCGAACAGCCGGATGCCATCGCCCAACAGCAGCGGGACCACGTGGATGTCGAGCTCGTCGAGCAGGCCGGCCCGCACGCACTGCCGTGCGATGTCGGCGCCGCCGATGACCGTGACGTCCCTGTCCCCCGCCGCCTGCCGGGCCTGCCCCACGGCTGACTCGACTCCGTTGACGAAGGTAAATGTCGTGGCACCCTTGACCAGCGGGTCCCGGCTCTGGTGTGTCACCACGAAGCTGGGGTTGCCGAAGGGAGGCTCGTCACCCCACGGCTCGAGACCCATGTCGAAGGTGCGGCGACCTATGACATAGGCGCCCGTGTTGGCGAAGAACTCGGCCAGCACCTTGCCGTTGACGGTGCCCGGCGAGCTGTCGCGCAACAGCCAGTCGTGCAACAGTTCCAGGTCGTCGTCCGGTCCGGTGGACAGCCCGTCCATCGACATGCTCATGTCCAATCTGACCTTGCTCACGTGGTCTCCAGCCGAGTCGCTGACGTTTCCGCCAATGTGGATTGTCCAAATCAGCGTACGTTAGCGACTATCTCGCCATGCCGCGGGCACCGGCTGTGGGCCACGCAAAAAAGATTCACATCGTCGCCGGACCGCGCGCATCTTCGTCATTGCTTTCCCTTGCGGTATCGCAAGGTGAGAGATGCCCGGCCGCGACCGCGCCGAGACGATACTGGCATGGATGGCGTCATCGAGGTTTGGCTGCATCATTACGGTTTCCCGGAGTCGCTCGACGGGATGAGAGAGCTCGCCGAGGCTTTCCATCGGGCGCATCCGGGACACCGGGTCCAGATCCGCGGATTCGACTATCGGGAGCTGCCCGCGGCGGTCGCCCGTGCGGCCGAGCAGGGCGCGGCGCCTGCTGTCGCGCAATACTTCTACACCGGCGCCCAGGTGGCCCTGGACATGCGGACCGCCTCGGGCGCACCGCTTTTCGCTTCGGTGGAGGCGGAGATCGCCGGCCGCACCGAGATCCTGGGCGAACCCGTGGTGGTGCCCGATCTCCTGCCGGCCGTCCGTGACTACTACACATTGGACGGTGGCCTGGTCGCGATGCCGATGTCGGGGTCGAGCACCGTGCTCTACAGCAACATGGCGATGCTCGGGGCCGCCGGGATCGCCCGCCCGCCGCAGACCTGGGACGAGCTCGTCCTGGCCTGCAAAGCATTGGCCCGCAACGGATCCAGTCCCGCGCACGGCATCACGTGGCCCAACCACGGCTGGATCTTCCAGCAGGCCGTGGCCTCGCAGGGTGGGCTGCTGGCCGAGCTCGACAACGGCCGCGGCGGCCGGGCCCGCCGGGTCGACCTGGTGTCGCCGCAGCTGATGGACTTCGTGCGCTGGTGGCGGCAGCTGCACCAGGAGGGCCACTATCTCTACACCGGCACCCAGGGCGACGACACCAACGCGATGCAGGTCTGGGAGGACAACTACGCGGCGTTCGCGGCCGGGCGTGTGGCCTTCGTGCAGAGCTCGTCGGTGGAGGCCGAGCGCATGGTCGGGGCCGGTGCCGCCGCGGGCTTCGCGGTGCGCGCGAGCCGGATCCCGTACAACGCCGCCGTTCCGTTCGCGGGCAACATCATCGGCGGGGACGCGTTGTGGCTGCGCGCCGGCCTCGATCCCGCGACTCGCGATACCGCCTTGGCTTTTATGCAGTACCTGCACAGCCCCGCCCTGGCGGCCGAGCGGCACAAGACCGGTCACTATCTTCCGAGCACCCTGTCCGCCGTCGGCCTGCTCGACCGGCAGGGCTGGTTCGCCGATCACCCGCATCGCCGGGTGGCCGTCGACCAGCTGGCGCTGGGCGACCGTTCGGCCGCCGCGCGCGGTGCGGTGCTTGGCGGGTTCGCGGAGATACAGATCCTGATGGTGCGCGCCATGCACGACGTGCTGACCGCGGGCGCCGATCCGCTGGCCCGTTTCACCGAGGCCGGCGAGCAGGCGCACCGGTTGCTCGACGACTACCACGCCGGCTGCGGGGCCGCCGCCTCCGCGAGAGCGTCGCGCAGCCCCGTGCACCTGCTGGTCGGATAGCCGGATCAGTGTAGATATACCGGGACGGTCTGGCGCCCGTTCATGATGAAACTGGGCTCGGGCGCCACCTCCCGCGGGTCGACCGCCAGGCTCAGGCCGGGGAAGCGTTGGTACAGCATGGAAAGCGCTACCGAAGCCTCCACCCGGGCCAGCGGGACCCCGATGCAGCGATAGATGCCATAGCCGAATGCCAGGTGCTGCTTGCCGGCGCGGGTGATGTCGAACTGGCCCGCGCTGTCGCCGTGGACGTCGGGGTCGCGCCCGATCGCGGCATAGTTGACCAGCACCGGCTCGCCCTTGGGGATGCACACGCCGTCGATCTCCACGTCCTCGACCGGGAAGCGGAACGGTAGATGGGCCACGGGCGCCTGCACGCGCAGCGACTCCTCGATGACCTCGTCCCAGCCGACCCGCCCGCTCTCGACCAGGCGCAGCTGATCCGGGTGGGTCAGCAGCGCGAAAACGGTGTTGGCGATGAGGTTCATCGTCGGCACGGTGCCGGCGGCCCGCAAGAAGTGCAGTGTGCCCACGATTTCGGCGTCGGTGAGGCGGGAGCCGTCGGCCTCCTGCGCGGCGATCAGGTCGGCGGTGAGGTCGTCTCCCGGCCTGCGCCGCTTGGCCTCGACGAAGCCGTGCATCGCTTGGCGCCAGCGCGCGACGTTGGCCGCCGCCTCCTCCGGCGTGATGGTGGTGGTGACGTTGACGACGCCGCCGGTGAGCATCTCGTCGCGGAAGTCGTCGGGCACACCGCACAGCTCACAGATCACCAGCGTGGTGAGCGGCTGGGCGAAGCGTGCCTTGAGGTCGACGGCGGAGCCGGGCGGCTCGGCGGCGAGATTGTCCAGCAGCGTGCCGACGATCCGCTCGACGATGGGCCGCATCCCCTCCACCCGCCGCGCGGTGAACGCCTTGAGGATCAGCTTGCGCAGCCTCGTGTGCTGCTCGCCGTAGGACCCCGCGACGTTGTCCATCAGGGCCCAGCTGAGCAACGGGAAGTCCGGGCCGATCTCGCCGTTGGCGAAGGCGATCCAGTGCTGCCGGGCATCCTTGGAAAATCGCGGATCGGTCAGCGCGCGTTGCGCCGCATCGTGTCCCGCGATCGACCACGCTTCGACCTCGCCGGGCAGCACTATGCGCGCGACCGTCCCGGCGGCACGGATCCGTGCGGCCTCGTCATGGATGTCGTGTCCGGTGCGGTCGATGGCAACAGGGCGTTGCGGTTGCATGACACACGCCTCCTCGGCGGGCGACGGTAGGACGCCCCAAACCGTAGCCGTCCCAAGGCCGCGCGTCTTCTTCCCGGTTGCCCCGTCGACCCGCCGGACCGATACTACGCAATCTCAAGGATGCGCCCGCCGGTCAACGTTGCCACCCTGCTGTCATGACCCTTGCCGCAAACGAATCTCCAGCAATGGTTTCGCCGCCGGAGCCCGGGCTGACGCCTGCGGAAGTCTTGCAGCGCGCGCACGCCATCGCCGGCGGGCTGGTCGACCGCCAAGCGGAGACCGAAAAACGTACCTACTATGCCGAGGACACGCACGAGGCCTTTGCCCGGGCGGGCCTCTACCGCCTGTTGGTGCCCAAACGCTATGGCGGATATGAGTTCGGCATCGACACGTTCTTCCGGGTGACGATGATCCTCGCTCGGGCCTGCCCGTCGACGGCATGGATGTATTGCCTGGGCGCGACCCATGCGCTCCCGGTGGCCACGCTGTTCGACGAGCGGGCGCAGTCGGAGATCTTCGGCGGCGGCGATTTCATCGCCCCGGCCACGATCGTGCCGTCCGGCAGCGCGCAACGTCAGCCGGACGGGTCCTGGACCGTCAACGGCACGTGGGCCTACTGCTCCGGTGCGCCCTACGCCACCCATTTCATCGGGCACACCCTGGTGCCCACCGGGCCGGACCAGCCCCCGGCTCCCATGATGTTCATCGCGCCGCGCGATCAGTGGCAGCGGCTGGACGACTGGGGTTCGCAGCTGGGCCTGCGCGGCAGTGGTTCGCACAGCATCACCATCCGGGATGGACGGATCCCGGAGGGCTTCGCGCTGCACGGGGTGCACATCAGCGAGGTCAACGTCACCGGCGGCACCGCCGGGCGCACGATTCACGGCAACCCGCAATACGGTGGCGGGCAGCTGAGCTACATGGTGATGGAGGCGGCCGCCCTCAGCGTCGGCATCGCGCAGGGCGCCCTGGACGCCTACGCGGGTCTCATGCAAACCAGGACGACGCTGCTGCCCCCGTTTGCCTTGCGCACCGCCGACCCCGATTATCAGTTCTGGTACGGCGAGGCCGCCGGCATGATAGCCACCGCCGAGGCGGCCGTGCTCAACACGATCCAGCAGTGGCAGGAGCTTTCGGCGGCCGGGCCGCAGGCCTTCACGCGGGAGCAGGACATCCGGCTGACCACGATCTGCCGGCACATCATCAAGCTTTGCTGGTATGCGGTCGAGCGCCATCTCTTCCCCACCGCCGGTTCGAGCTCGGTGCGCCAAGGCGAGCGCGTCGAGCGCGTCTGGCGCGACCTGTCGATGGTGCAAAGCCACGCCGGGTTCGGCGTGTTCCTGCCGACGGTCGCCAACCGCGATCTGGCCCGGCTCCGGTTCGAGCAGGCGACCGGGGTGTTCTCTTGACCACGAGCGAGATCCGGGGCACCGGCATCGCCCTGCCCGGCGACGCCGTCTATGCCGCCGCCACACAGGTTTTCAACCTCGCGGCGCCGGTGCGGCCCGCGGCCGCCACGACGGCGCACACGGTCGAGCAGGTGCAGGACGCGCTCGGTTACGCCCGTGACCGGGGCATGCCGGTGCTCGTGCACACGACCGGCCACGCCAGCGCGGGCATGGCCGACGTGCCCGAGGCGCTGCTGATCCGCACCCAACTGGCCGGTGAGGTCGAGGTCGACACGACCCGCCGCGTGGCGCGCGTGCCCGCGGGCACGGGCTGGGGCGCGGTCATCGAGGCCGTGACGCCGCACGGCCTGACCGCGCCGCACGGCTCGTCGCCGCTCGTGGGTGTGGTCGGATATCTGCTGCGTGGCGGTCTGAGCTTCTACGGCCGCAGGCTCGGGCTGGCCGCCAACTGCGTCCGCGCGGTCGAACTGGTCACGGCCGACGGCCGGCTCCGGCGGGTGGACGCCTCCGCCGACCCGGAGCTGCTTTGGGCGCTGCGCGGCGGCGGGGGCGGCTTCGGTGTCGTCACCGCGGTCGAGGTCGGCCTGACCCCGGTGGCCAAGGTGATCACGGGTGCGGCGTTTTGGCCCGCCGCCCACGCCGATCGACTGCTCTCGATCTGGCTGCGGTGGGCGCGCCACGCGCCCGAAGAGGCCACGACGTCGTGGCGGATCATGCGGCTGCCGGTGCTGCCGGGCATCATCCCGGACGAGTTGAGCGCCGGGCCCGTCGTGTGCGTGGACGGCGCGGTGATGTCGCAGGGCGAGGACGATCTGGCGGCGGCCCGGCGTTACGCCGACGAGCTCCTCAAGCCGCTGCGGTCGGTGGCGGCGCCGCTGCTCGACTCGTGGCACGAGGCCTCGCCGCAGGCGGTCCTCGAGGCGCACCTGGATCCGCCCGAGCCGGTCCCGTCCAACACGGACCACATGCTGCTGCACGAGCTCGACGAGGCCGCCGCGACGGCTTGGCTGGGCGTGGTCGGGCCGCAGTCCGCCTCCCCGCTCGTCGACGCCGAGCTACGCCAGCTCGGTGGCGCGTTCGCCGTCGCCCGGCCGGACGGCGGTGTCCTGAACCACCTTGACGCGCGGTATGCGTACGTCGGCGCGGGACTCGAGGACGACCCGTCCTCGCGCGGGCCGATCGAGGCTCAGCATGCGTTGGTACGCCAGGCTTTGCGTCCCTGGGACACCGGCCGCATGGCACCGACGTTCGCCGGCGGGCGCACCAGGCCGCAGGGTCACCTCAGCCCGGAACAAGCGGCGGCCGTCGATCGCGTGCGCGCCCGCGTGGACCCATCGGGCCTGTTCCGGCACGACATAGTCCAAAGTAGACAGGAAGGGGCCAGGCCATGAGCGTAGTTCACTCCCCACCGGAATCCATCCCGCTATCGTTCAACCAAGAGTTCCTGTGCATCTGGGATCAGGGCGACGGCGCCGGCCCGTTCGGCCCGCGCTATCACCTTGTCCACGGCTGGCGCGTGCGCGGCGAGATCCACGTCGACGCGTTGCGCGGGGCGCTGTATGACCTGGTCGAGCGGCACGAGACGCTGCGCACCGTGTTGGCGCCCGTCGAGGGCGGTGGCCGTGTGCCGCGCCTGTTCCCGCCGAGCGAGCCGCAGCTGGTGCTGCGTGACCTGGCGGCCGATGACGCGCGGGCGCGCGACCGCGCGGTCGAGCAGCTGCTGATCGAGGTGGAGTCGGGCACCATCAGCTCGCATAATGTCCCGCTGATCCGGGCGATCCTCGGCCGGTTCGACAATGACGACGCGGTGCTGATCATCATCGTGCACCACACGGCCACCGACGGCTGGTCGATGCGCGTGACCATGCGCGATCTCGCCGAGCTCTATGCCGCGCGGCGCGGGCACCCCGTGGACCTGCCCAAGGCCCCGGCATACCGCGAATACGCGGCGTGGCAACGGGAGCACGTCGCCGACCCCGCAAACTCCACTGTGGACATCGGGCGCGGGTATTGGCGCGATCAGCTCACCGGCGCGCAGATCTTCACCCTGCCCACCGATCATCCGCGCTCCGCGGGGCTGGGGCAGGAGACCGCGGTGTTTCGCTTCCGCATCGGCGAGGACATCATTGGGCCTGCACTGGCACTGGCCAAGGCCACGCGCAGCTCACCCTTTATGATGCTGCTCGCCGGCTTTTATGTGCTGGCGGCGCGCATGACCGGGACGACCGACATTTCGGTGCCCACATTTTCGCCCGGGCGCACGGAACAGTTTGAGCGCACGGTCGGATCGTTTTTCAACTTCTTGCCGATGCGCGCGGAGCTCGCCGGGTGCGCGACCTTCCGCGAGGCAGTGCGGGCGGCGCGGGTGGCCTGCCTGGACGCGTACTCACATGATATCCCCAGCATTTTTGTCTTTGGTGAGGCGCCGGAACTGATGCGCCCCGCCATGCAGGACGGGCGCGCCACCGTTGTCTTCCAAGCGTTTCCGTTCCCGTTCCTGATGGATCGCGAGCGGGTCGGCGATGTGGAATACACCGAGGTGCGCCGGCGCCTGATCGGGCAGCCGGTCGGCTGTGACGTGCCGGACGGCATGCTGTGGACGCTCAACGTCGATCCGACGGGCGATGTCATCGGCAGCGTGCAGTTCCGCAGCGGGCTGTTCACCGAGCACACCGTGCGCGACATGGTCTCCCGCTACACCGAGACGCTGAGGGACACCGTGCTCGCGCCCGATGCCCCGCTGCGGTTGGCCTAGTTTCCAGCCGGCTCAAATGGGCGGGGCTCGTGCCCCGCCCTTTGCACGCCTTTACGCCACTTGCACAGCGGCCGTCCTGTGTAATTCCGCGGCGAGGTCGGCCACCGTCGGCGCGTCAAACAGCATGCGGATGGTCACCCGCATCCCGAGCACCGCGTCGATCCGGCTGATCAGCCGCATCGCGAGCAGCGATTGGCCGCCCTGGTCGAAGAAGTCGTCGTCGACGCCCACCCGCGGCAGGTCGAGCACCTCGGCGAACAGCCCGCACAGCGACTCCTCCAGCGCGTCGCGCGGCGCCCGATAGGCCGATCCGGACTGTGCCGCGGCGACCTCCGGCTCCCGCAACGCCTTCCGATCGAGCTTTCCGTTGGGGGTCAACGGAAGCGCGGGCAACACGACAAACGCCGACGGCACCATGTAGTCCGGAAGCGCACGCGCGGCATGTGCGGTCAAAACCGAAAGATCAAGATCTCTTTCAGCCGGTACGACATAAGCCGCCAAAGCCTTGTCGCCCAAGCCGTTTTCCCGCGCGACCACGGCCACGTCGTTCACGTCCGGATGCCTGGCGAGGACCGACTCCACCTCGGCGAGCTCGATCCGGAAGCCCCGGATCTTCACCTGCTCGTCGGCCCGCCCCACGAAGTCCGCGCTCCCGTCCGCGGTCCAGCGGGCCAGATCGCCGGTGCGATACATGCGTTCGCCGCCGCCGAGCACACAGTCGGCCACGAACCGTTCCGCGGTCAGCGCCGGGCGCCCCAGATAGCCGCGCGCCACACCCGTGCCGGCGACGTACAACTCGCCCGTGACACCCGGCGGGACCGGGCGCAGCTCCGGATCGAGAATGTAGACACGCATGCCGTCCATGGGCTGTCCAATCGGGACAGTCGCACCCGGCTCGTAGGGCGACGAAAACGCGGCATGCGTGGCAAACAGCGTCGTCTCGGTCGGGCCATACATCGCGCGCACCACGATGTCCGGGCACGCCTGCAGCACGCGCTGCACGGCGCCGGGCGCGACCACGTCGCCGCCGGTCATCACCTCACGCACGCCGGACAGGCACTCCGGCGCCTCCTCCGCGATGACCCGGAACAGCCCGGCGGTCAGATGCAGCCCCGTGATGTCTTCCGTCTGGATAAGCGATTTTATGGTACCGACATCGATCTCGCCCGGCTCCGGCATGACGACAGTGCCGCCGCGCAGCAGCGGGACCCACACCTCGTAGGTCGAAACATCGAAGGCATAAGGCGCGAGCATCGGCACGCGGCGATGCCAGCCGGTGTCCCAGCTCCGGTCGCGCACCAGATCCAGCACGCTGCGGTGGCTGACCGCCACGCCCTTCGGCTCGCCGGTCGACCCCGACGTGTACATCACGTAGGCCAGATGGCCGGGCTCCGGCACGATGCCCGCATCGGTGTCCGGCATGGACGCCAGCCGTTCGTCCCGGTCGACAACCACCGCGGGCGCGCCACCCGGCAGGCCACGCTCCTGCCACGCCGCGTCCGTGAGCAGGACGGGCCGGCCCGCCTGCCGCACGATCCACTCCATGCGGTCCAACGGATACGTGCTGTGCAGCGGCATGTAGCAGCCGCCCGCCTTGACGACGGCCAGCAGCGCGGTCACCAGATCCGGCGTGCGCTCCATCAGCACGACCACCGGATCGTCGGCCCGCACGCCCAGCGACACCAGCAGGTGCGCCAGCCGGTTGGACCGCTGGTCCAGTTCCCGGTACGTCCATCGCAGCCCACCCATCACCACGGCCTCCGCGTCGGGCGTGAGCCGGCACCGTGCGGCGAACCACTCCGGAATTGCGCCAAAATCCATGGAGTACTTCCCTTCTCGTTGTCGTTCAAGCGGCTGTGAAGGCGACGGGGAGACTCGTGTAGCCGCGCAGGAATGTCGAATACAGCGGGCGCGGCTGGTCGGTAAGCTCGATGTCGCGGGCGGTGCGGCGCAGCGCTTCCACGACCGCCGACACCTCCGCCCGGCCCAAATAGGCGCCGAGGCAGAAGTGCGGCCCGTAGCCGAAGGCCAGGTGCCGGTTGGGCGTGCGCCCGAGGTCAAACACCTCCGGCAGGTCAAACACCGTCTCGTCCGCGTTGGCCGAAACGTTCCACGCTGTGACCAGGTCGCCCGCGCGGATCGTGCGCCCGCCCAGGTCGACGTCGGCCTGTGCCGTCCGGCCGACGTGCATCGCCGGGGTGTTCCAGCGCAGGATCTCCTCGACCGCGGTCGAAAGCGTCACCCGCCCGTCGCGCAGCGCCCGCCACTGATCGGGAAACTGGGTGAAGTTCAGCACCGCCCCGATCATCGCGAGCCGGCTCGTCTCGTCGCCGGCCAGGATCAGCCCGTAGCAGTTGAGCACGACCTCCTCGTCGGTCAGCGGCCGGCCGTCGACCGAGGCCTGCACCAGCGCACTGACGATGTCTTCGCGTGGTTGCGACCTGCGCTGCGCGGCTAGTTCAATGAAATAGAGCAGGATCTCGTTGCGGGCCAGCGCGGTCTCGCGCGGGGACTGGTTGGCCTCGTCGGAGCTGAGCGCCTGCTTGCTCAGCCGCAACAGTCCACTTTGGTCGGAACGGGGCACGCCGAGCAGATCGCACACCGTCCCGATGGGCACCTGCTCGGCGACCGCCGCCGCGAAGTCACCACCGCCGGAGCGGACCATCGCCGTGACAAGCTCTTCGGCACGCTCCCACACCCCCAGCGCGACCGACTTGAGCACGCGCGGCGAAAACGATTTCAGCAGCATCATGCGCACGGACGTGTGGCGCGGCGGATCCGTGACCGCGAGCAGCTTGCCCCCGGCCGGGTCGCCGCCGGTGAGCAGCGACGTGAGCATGTTGCCGCGCGACGAGACGAACCGTTCGGCATCCTGATACACCGACAGGACGTCGGCGTGCCGGGTCACCACCCAGAATCCCGGGCCGCGACCGGCCTCGTGCCAGTGGACCGGCGCCTCGCGCCGCAGCCACCGCCACACCTCATCCATGTCCGGCCGCAGGAACGTCGCCGGATCGGAGAGGTCGACGTCCTGAAGTTGCTGGGCCATCGTGCTCACGGGTTGGCCGCATCCTTGTGCCGCTGCAACTCGACCGCCTCGTAAAGCGCCCGGATGTTGCCACTGCCGAACGTCTGGGCGCCGAGGCGCTCGATCACCTCGAAGAACAGGGTCTTGCGCGGGTGCACCGAGCGGGCGAAAATCTGGAACAGCTGGCCCAGGTGGTCCTGGTCCACCAGGATGTTGAGTCCGTGCAACGCTTCAAGGGAATGCTTGGCCGGTTGCAGCCGCTCGCCGAGCAGGCTGTAGTAGGCGTCCGGCGTGCTCAAAAACTCGACACCGTGGTCGCGGATGGCGCCCACCGCCCGGACGATATCGTCGGTGTTGAAGGCGATGTGCTGCACGCCGGCGCCGCCGTGATTCTTCAAAAACTCGTCGATCTGGCCCGAGGCGCGAGACAGGTCGGGCTCGGCCGCAACCAGATCCGGCTGGTGCTCACCGAGCCCA
>JBIOYB010000310.1:0-11516 GCA_044869915.1 Allorhizocola sp. | reverse complement strand
CACCCGGATCCGCTCGTGCCGCCACCACGCGCAACGGCCCGCCCCCGCGCAAACCCCCACCCCCGTCAGCCCACAGGCAACGCCAGCGCCGCGCGGAGCTTTTCGGCGAGAGCGTAGGCCTGTGCGCGCGTCCAAGGCAGCACACCGTGCTCGGCCATCAGCGCATGGAACTGCTGCTGCTCGTAGGGCAGCCCGCGCGGGCAGGGCACCACGTGCCAGTGCACGTGCGCGTTGCCCTGCTGGCTGCCCAGCGACAGCACATAGGTGCGCTCGCTCGGCACGACCGCCTCCACCGCTCGCGCCACCCTGTGGATCGCCGCCTGGATGGCCAGGTAGTCGTCCAGCTCGAACCCCCGGATGGCGTGCTCCACATGCGACTTGGGCGCGACCAGCGTGTAGCCGGGCACGGTCGGATATCTGCTCAGGAACGCGATGTGTGCCCCGTCGTCGTAGAACACCTCATGCGAGTCGTCCCCATCCACGATGCCGCAGATGAAGCACGGCCCACTCTGCACGCGCTCCCGATAGGCCGCCAGATCCATCGGGATCCGTGAGGCCATCACCTTCTTCGGCACGCACATGCGCCACGACTCGATGATGAGCTCGCGCAGCTCGTCGTGGTCGATCGCGTCGAGGCGGACGTGTAACCAATTGAATCTCATATCGGTCTGGCTCGGCAGCATGAACTTCTCCGGCTCGGCCGCGACCAGCGCCGCCCGCTCCTCCTTGGGGAAACCGAACCCCATGACCGTCTCGTCGCGCGACAGCGACAGGTAGACGATCTGCCCGACCCGGAACTTGATGCGATCGCGCACCAGCACCTCGTAAGACCTGGGCAACGACAGGGCAATGCGCCTCACATCCGCAACGCTGATCACGTCTCGCACACTAGCGGGACGGTACGACAAAACAGCCCACCCGCCACCACAGAATCGTTCAATTGACATGTAGGAATGTGTTACCGGAACATGGGGACATGTTCCGTATGCTCTCCGCGATGACGATCGCGGCCACCGCAGTGCTCGTGCCCGCGCCACCCGCGCAGGCCGCAACGGGTGGGCTGGCCCAACAGGTCGCCCTCTCGCTCGCGACAACCCAAGCGCGGCAACAGCTTTTCGCCGCCACCGCCTCCGGCCCGGCCGATCTGCTCGCGATCGCGCCCGCCGCCGACCGAGCCAACCAGGAACGGCTCGCCACCAAAGGTCTGCCCGCGTCCACCGGGTCCATCCTGCAGATCCGGCTGGCCAACCCGGGCGGCACCGGCGAACCGCTCGTCGCCGAAGCCGTCAACGATGATGACAAGACCGCCACGGTCGTCGCCTACGACACCCGTGGCAAAGCCGTGCACCTCAGCGCGTCCGAAGCGCCGCAACGACCCGTGTTCGTGATCGAGGTGAACGTCGCCAAGTCGGTCCAGGCCGGACTCGAGGTGGTCCGCCGCGAGCTCGCCGCCCACGGCGTGCTGACGCAATCAGCGACCTCCGGCTACTGGGCCACGAAAATCACGGCCGTCCGCCTGAGCGACGACGAAGAACCGTGGATCAAAGGCGCGGCCGAGATCTTCAGTGTCGTCGGCGGGTGGGGCCTCGACGGGCACGCCACCGCCAACATCGTGCAGATGCCGTACCTGGACCACGATGGCACGACCTACTACCCCAACCAGCTCGTCGTGCACTACAACGCATACAAGTACAACCTGGCCGACATCGTCATGATGGAGGACGATGGCGACACCAACTATCAACAGCTGGCCATCGCCATCGTCAACGTGCTCCTCACCATCATCGACGCCGGTGTCTACGCGCCGCTGGTCACCGCGATCCTCAACGCCATCCCGGCGTCGTGGTGGACCGACGATCCCGACTATGTCGACTCTTGGTATACCCTCGCTACCTCAAGCTCCGGCCGTCTCAACGGCGCACGCGCCAACGGCTGGATGGACGTCGCGCCCTACTGGGTGGCGCCGCTGTAGGCGGACCACGTGGGCGTGCCCGGCCGCACGAGCAACGGCATGCGGGCCTCGGCCGGCGTGCGGTCGCCCTTGCGCTGGTTGCACGGGTAACAGGCCGCGACGGTGTTGGCCCACGTGTTGCGCCCACCGCGGGAGCTGGGCAGCACGTGGTCGACCGTCGTGGCCTTGGCGCCGCAGTAGGCACACCGGTGCCCGTCGCGGGCCAGCACACCCGACCGCGTCCACGTCGGCCCGCGGTTGTGCCGCCAGCGGGTGACGACATAGGTCACCAACCGCACCACGCGCGGGATCGGGAAGACGCCGATCAGCCGGTCGCCCTCCGCCTCATGGATCACCGCCACCTCGCGCAGCAGCATCCTGATCGCATGCCGGATGGTCACCCGGTGCAACGGGCCCAAATCGGCGTTCAACACAAGCACTCCGGTCACCGGATCACCTCCTCACTCAGGCGGACTCAGATTAGGCTGGAGTTTCGTGGCGCAACAACCGTTTTTCGCTTGGCAGCACACGCTCGGCGAGGCTTTGCGACGGGTCGTGCGCGCGCGGGGCGGCTGTCTCTAGAGTTGACCCATGAGCAACGTCGAGACGGCTCCGGCCGAGGAATACTGCGGCGGCGACGAGGCGGCAGATCAGACCCTTGAGCTGTTGCACGGGCGCGAGGTGGTGCTCGGCACGCGCGACGGCACCTCCGTCACCCGCACCCTGCCCAACAAGGACCGGCGCATGGTCGGCGCCTGGTGTTTCCTCGACGCCTACGGCCCGACCGACATCTCAGGTCTTGCCGGCATGCGGGTCGCCGCGCACCCGCACACCGGCCTGCAGACCGTGAGCTGGCTGATCGCGGGCGAGGTGCACCACTACGACAGCCTGGGCAGCAGCCAGTTGATCCGGCCGGGCGAGCTCAACCTGATGACTTCGGGGCGGGGCATCGCGCACGCCGAGCTGTCTCCGCCCGCGCACAGCGATGTCCTGCAGGGGGTGCAGCTGTGGGTGGCGCTGCCGGGCGGCAGCGCCGGGATCGACCCGGCCTTCGCCCACCACGCCGACCTGCCGATCATCGATACGCCGGGCGCCACCATCACCGTGATCATGGGCTCGGTCGATGGCGAGTCGTCGGCCGCGCAGGCCTACACCCCGCTGGTCGGGGCCGAGATCACGCTCGGGTCGGCGGCCACGATCCCGCTGCGCAAGGATTTCGAGCACGCGGTGCTCGTGATGGAGGGTGAGATCCAGGTGGGCCTGGTGACCCTGCCGCCCGGGCCGCTGCTCTACCTCGGGCGCGGGCGCACCAGCGTGCGGCTGATGGCGCAGCGCCCCAGCCGTGTCCTGCTGCTGGGCGGCGAGCCGTTCGCCGAGGAGCTCGTGATGTGGTGGAATTTCGTCGGCCGCTCGCATGACGAGATCGTCCACTTCAGACAGTCGTGGGAGTCGGGCGAGTTCGCTCCCGTCCGCGGAGGCTATGCGGGTGGCACGATCCCGGCGCCGCCCCTGCCGGCCACGCCGCTCAAGCCGCGGGGACGGGTCAGGCGGACTCCCTGACCACGAGCTCCGTGGGCAGCACGACCGACTGCGGCCGCTCGCCGCTCTCCATCAGCTCCAGCAGCATGCGCACGGTCTCCTCGCCCACCCGTTCCAGCGGATGCCGCACCGTCGTGAGTGGAGGGTGGGTCGAGGCCGCCACGGCCGAGTCGTCAAACCCGCCCACCGCAACGTCTTCGGGCACCCGCCGCCCTTGTGCGCGCAGCGCCGCCAGCGCGCCGGCGGCCATCAGGTCCGATCCGACGAAGACGGCATCGATGTCGGGCGCGCGCGACAAAAGCTCCTCCATCGCCACGAAGCCGCTGTGCCGGGTGTAGTCGCCGTGCGCGATCAGCTTCTTGGTCGCCTTGCGCCCCAGCACATCGCAGAATCCCTCGAGCCGGTTGAGCCCGCCGGGCGTGTCGAGCGGGCCGGTGATCGTCGCGATCCGCCTGCGGCCCTGCTCGACCAGATAGCGCGTCATCTGGCGCGCCCCCTCGCGGTCGTCGGCCGCCGCGTAGGGGATCACGCCCTCGCGCCCGAGCACGGCACCGCACGCGACGGCCGGAAGCGCCAGCCCCTCGAGCTCGTCGACGAGCGGATCGCCCGCGTGCGTCGACAGCAGCAGCACCCCGTCGGCGTGGCCGCCGCGCAGGTAGCGCACCACGCGCTCGCGGTCACCGTCGTCGCCGGCGACCATCAGGACCAGCGCGACGTCCTTGTTTGCCAGCCTGCGCATGGCGACCCGCAGCAGCAGGCCGAAGTTGGGATCCTCGAACAGCTTCTCCTGCGGCTCGGACAGGACCATGACCACGGAGCCCGTGCGCTGGGTGACCAGGCTGCGCGCGTTGCGGTTGACGACGTATCCGGTCTCGACCACCGCCCGCTGCACGGCCGCCTTGGCGGCCGTGCTCACGTAGGGGTCGCCGTTGAGCGCGCGCGAAACCGTGCCCCGCGACACGCCCGACGCGCGGGCCACGTCGTGGATGGTCGGACGCCGTCTCGCGTTATTCACGCCGACCAGCCTTCCCCAAAAAGCCGTCTTGGACTGCTCACGCGCTCATCAACCTTTCAAGGATCCACTGGAGAGATCGGTGCGCCAATATCGCTGCATCGTGAGGAAGAGCGCGATCAGCGGGATAATGGACAGTAACGCTCCGGTGATTACCAGGTTATACAGTGCCGGCTGGTTCGCGCCCGTGACCAACAGCGTGTAGAGCCCGACCGTCAGGGGGAATTTCCCGTCGTCGGCGAGCATGATGAATGGGAGCAGGAAGTTGTTCCAGATCGCGACAAACTGGAACAGGAAGATGGTCACCATGCTCGGGCCCATCATCGGAAGCACCACGACCCGCAGCAGGCGCCCTTCGCTCGCGCCGTCGATCCGGCCCGCCTCGAGCAGCGCGTCCGGGATGGCCGCGCTGGCATAGATGCGCGCCAGATAGATGCTGTAGGGGCTCAGGATGCCCGGCAGCAGCACCGCCCAGTAGGTGTCCGCGAGCCCGACCTTGGCCAGCAGCAGGTATTGCGGGATGGCCAAAACCACCGACGGGACAAGGATCCCGCCGATCAGGGTGTGGAAGATCGCGCTGCGGCCCGGGAAGCGGAACTTCGCCAGCGCATAGCCCGAAACCACCGAGACGAGGGTGGTCAGGGCCGCGCCCGCACCCGCATAGAGCGCCGTGTTGAGCATCCATTTCCAAAAGATTCCGTTACGGTACTCACTGAGGTCCGCCAGATTCGAAAACAGCCCGCTGCCGACCGTGAACGCGCCGGACGTGAACAGTTCCGCCCGCGATTTGGTCGCCGCCAGGAGTACCCACCCGACGGGCAGCAGGCAGTAGAGCGCACCCAACAGGAGCACCGCGGTCGGAACGGCCCGCTTCACTGACGTCCCTCCGCCACGTGCCGTGGACAAGCCCTCGCTCATTGGTCTTCTCCAAACGCACGCCTGCGCACGAACCGCAGGAAGGCGAACGACGGCACGAGCGAGATGACCGCGATGACGATCGACGTGGCGGCGGCCGAGTACAGGTCGCCGGTGACGAACGCGTCCCGGTACACCTTCATCAACGGGCTCCAGGTCGAGCTGAGCGCGTTGGTGATGGGCCGCAGCGTGACCGGTTCGGTGAACACCTGGATCGTCGCGATGATCGAGAAGATCGTGGTGAGCACGATGGCCGGGAACACCATCGGGATCTTGACGCGCAGCGCGATGGCCAGCTCGCCCGCGCCGTCGAGCCGGGCCGACTCGTAGTAGTCGCGCGGGATCGCCCGCAGCTGCGTGTAGAGCACGAGCATGTTGAACCCGGTGCCGCCCCAGACGGCCACGTTGGCCATGGAGAATACGACCGTGTCGGGCGCCAGCAGGTCCAACCCACGGCCGAACACTTGGTGGATGGGGCTCAGCGAGGGCAGATAGAGGAAGCCCCAGAGCAAAGTGGCGACCACACCCGGGACTGCGTACGGCAAAAAGATCGCTATGCGGGAGAAGCGGCCGAACCGGACCATGACGGAATCGAGCAGCAGCGCGAAAAGCAGCGCCAGCCCGAGCATGAGGGCGAGCACGAGGATCGAGTAGCCGAGCACGCGCACCCAGCCCGACCAGAATTCCCCGTCGGTCAGGGCTGCCCGATAATTGTCAAGGCCCACAAAGACTTCCGAGCGGGAGCCGCGGCCGAGGCCCAGCCCGGTGAACTTCACCCGGCGCAGGCTCAGGTAGACCGTGTAGCCGATCGGGATCGCCACGAAGCACACGAACAGCGCGATGGCCGGGGTCAGGTAGAGGTAGGGGGTGGCGCCCGCCTTTCTGCGGCGGGCGCCATTCTTCAGCTTTCCCATTTCACGATGCCAACTTGAATCCGGACTTCTTCATGTCCGCCAAGGTCGTATCGTGCATCGTCGTCAGGGCGTCGGCGAACGGCGACTTGTTCTGCAGCGCCTTGTCGAACGCGTCCTTGTAGGCGCTGTACGCGACGTTGACGTTGGGCCCGAACGTGAAGCCCCGGGCGGTGTTGGAGATGGCGGTGGCCTGGCTCCAGAAGTCGGCCTGGTTGGAGAAGTAGTCAGGCGCCGCGGTCAGCAGCGACTGGCCCTTCTTCGCCGCCGGGTAGACGGCCGCCTCCTTGATGAGCAGGTCGAGTGCCGCGGGATCGGTGTTCATCCACGCGATGAACTCGGCCGCCGCCTTCTTGCGCTTGGCGCCGGCGGACACGGCGATGGACGAGCCGCCCCAGAAGCCGGAATACTGCTGGCCGGCTGTCCACTGTGGAAGCGGCGCGATGGCCCACTTGCCCTTGCCGTTGGGCGCGTTGCTGGACAGCACGCCGGGCGCCCACACGGCCGAGGCCCAGCTGAGCAGCTTGCCGTTGTTGAGGGCCGCGTTCCACTCGGGGGTCCATTGTGCTTGCGTGTCAACGACTCCCTCGCCGGCCAGGCCGCCCCAGAAGTTAGCGACCTTCTTCGTGGCGTCGTCGTTGATCCCGACCTTCCACGAGTCGCCGCTGATCGACCACCATTGCGCGCCCGCCTGCTGGGCCAGCCCGGCGAACCAGCCGGGATCCTTGCTCGAGAACCCTCCCAAGTAGACGGTCGGATCCTTGGCGTGCACGGCCTTTGCGGCGGCCGCGTACTCCTCCCACGTCTTGGGCACTGCGATACCGTATTGGGTGAACAGGTCGGTGCGGTAGTACAGCATCATCGGGCCGCTGTCCTGTGGCAGGCCATAGACGGCGTCCGTGCCGAGCGTCACGAGGCCCCAGATGCCCTCGCTGAATTCGCCCTTGACGGATGCGACCTCCGCCTTGATGTCGGCCACGGCCTCTGCGGCCACGAAGGACGGCAACATCTGATATTCGGCCTGCACTATGTCGGGCGCGTTGCCCGCCTTGGCCGCCGTCAGGAACTTGGCGGCCATCTCGTCGCCGCCCGCCTGCTTGCTGACCGTGATGTGAATATTTGGATGGGCCTTGTTCCAGACCTCGGCGATCTTGTCCATGTTCGGCGCCCAGGTCCAGAATGTCAGGTCGACCGGCCCGGTCTCCTCGGGCGTGGCCTCGCCCTGCCCACTCGTGCAGCCGGCGGCCAGAACGCCGGCGAGCAGGGCGGACATCACCATCGTGAGCCGCTTGATACGCATAGATCCTCCGTCTGGGAGAGGGTTGGCGTCTGTGAACGTTCACAGTGCGCAAAGGTGCCGCGTTTGTCAAGGCCGCGTGTCAAACTCGTTACGCGAGCGGGTCTCCCTGTCCCCCAGCCGGATCTTTTAGGATTTTTAGAGCTTTATGGCCACGGTCCGCTTGGGTCACCCTGAGTAGCTCGCGCGGAGGACCAGTCGCGCCCTGGGGGGCGCTCCCTGCCAACTCCGTGGGCGGCAAAACCCCATACGCCCCAAAGCGAATACCCTGCAGCATCGCCGACCACGACCCGGTGACGGGACCTGCCGCGCGGCCCAGAGCGGGACCTGCCGCGCGGCCCGGGACGGGACAGGCACCTGGCGCGCAGCCCCGGACGGGATGCGGGCCAGGGCAGAGGCGGGACGTGCGGCCCGGGACGCGGCCGGGCCGGGGCGCGCAGACGGCAGTGCCGGACAACCGCGCCCGAATCCCATCTCCCCACCCGCACCCGCCACCCCGCGCGAGTCGACCCAGCACCCCCGTCAACGCACCACGCCACGGCCGCAGGCCACCCAGGGCAGGCAGCGGGGCACGAGCCGTGCAGGTCACCCGAGGTCCGTAGGCGCGGGCGCGAGGCCAGGCGCGGCGGGCGTCCCGGATATTGCGCTACAGGGGTGGGGGGCGCGGCTGGGGGCACTTGCGCGGACGCTGGCCGCGAAACTACTGTGCACGTTCACAGACCGTGATCGGATAGCGATCGGATCCTTGGGGGGATAGGTGCGCGGCATCGCCTTCGGCGGGGACTACAACCCCGAGCAGTGGCCGCTTCACACGCAGCTCGAGGACATCGAGCTCATGCGCGCGGCCGGGGTCAACCTCGTCAGCTTGGGGATCTTCAACTGGGCGCTGATCGAGCCGGCCGAGGGGATCTACACCTTCGAATGGCTCGACGAAATTGTCGACCGCCTGGCCGCCGCGCGCATCAATGTGGATCTGGCGACGCCGACCGCCGCGCCTCCGCCCTGGTTTTCTATGCGGTACCCGGAGAGCCTGCCGATCACCCGCGAGGGGATGCGGATCGGCGTCGGCGGGCGCGAGCACGCCTGCCCGAGCTCACCGGCCTATCGCCGTGCGACCGCCGGACTCGCCCACCGCCTGGCCGAACGTTACGCCGACCACCCGGCGGTCGTGATGTGGCACGTGCACAACGAGTATGGCGCCCCGCTCGGCGAATGTTATTGTCCCGCAAGCACGGTAGCCTTCCGCGAATGGCTGCGCACGCGATACAAGGATCTCGACGAGCTCAACACCGCCTGGGGCACAACGTTTTGGAGCCAACGCTATGCCGACTGGGGTGAGATCGACGCGCCTCGGGCCAACCATACGGTGGTCAATCCGGCCCAGCGGCTCGACTTCGCCCGCTTCTCCTCCGACGAAAGTCTGGCCTGCTTCACGCTGCAGCGCGACATCCTGCGCGCAGCCAACCCGGCCAAGCCGATCACGACCAACTTTATGACCACCAACTGTAAGTCGATGGACCTGTGGCGCTGGGCGCGTGAGGTCGACGTGGTCTCCAACGATCACTATCTCAACGCCGCCGAGCCCGACAATCACGTCAACCTGGCGATGTCCGCCGATCTGAGCCGTTCGCTGCGCAGGGGCCAGTCGTGGCTGCTGCTGGAGCATTCGACGGGTGCGGTCAGCTGGCAGCCGCGCAATCTCGCCAAGCGCCCGGGCGAGATGCGGCGCAACAGCCTGGCCCACGTCGCGCGCGGGTCGGACTCGGTGCTTTTCTTCCAGTGGCGGCAGTCCAAGTTTGGCGCCGAAAAGTTCCACTCCGCGATGCTGCCGCAGGCCGGCACGGACTCCCAGATCTGGCGCGATGTCGTCCAGTTGGGCGGCGAGCTGCGCAAGCTTGAGGCCGTCCAGGGCACGCGAGTGCCGGCGGAGGTCGCGATCGTGTGGGACTGGGAGTCCTACTGGGCGCTCGAGCTGGACTGGCGCCCGTCGTGCGACCTGGCCTTCCGCGAACGGGTCGACGCCTACTACGCGGCGCTCTGGCGCGAGCACACGACCGTCGACTTCGTCCACCCTTCGGCCGACCTGTCGGGCTATCGGCTGGTCGTGGCGCCCAGCCTGTATCTGCTGGGCGAGGGCTCGGCCAAGAATCTGCGCTCCTATGTCGAGTCGGGCGGGCACCTGCTCGTGTCCTATTTTTCCGGCATCGTCGACGAGCATGACACGGTCCACGATGGGCCATATCCGGGCGCGCTACGCGAGGTGCTGGGCCTGTCCATCGAGGAGTTCCATCCGCTGCCGGAGGGCGAGACGGTCGCGCTCACGCATGCCCGGCCGCCAAGCGAAAGCCCGCCGGGCGGCGGCCAGACCAAAGCGCTCACGGATGCCCGGCCGGCAAGCGAGGGCGAGACGGTCGCGCTGGCCGACGAAGGCAGCCGTGGTCGCGTGTGGTCGGAGCGGGTGCGGCCGGCCAGCGCCGTCACGGTGTGCGAGTTTGCCGAGGGCCTGGACGCGGGCCACCCGGCCGTGACGCGCCACGAGTTTGGGCGCGGTGTGGCGTGGTATGCGGCCACGGCCATCGACGACCTGCGCCCGCTGATCGGGCGCGCGCTCGACGGGGCCGGCGTTGCCAGGCCTCGCGGCCTGCCCGACACGCTCGAAGTGGTGCGGCGCGGCGACTTCCTGTTTCTCCTCAATCATGGGCCGGACGACGCCCGCGTCGACAACGTGCAGGGACTGTCGCTTTTGGACGATCGGGAGTGCGCCGGCACGGCGGTCGTGCCCGGGGGCGGCGTCTGTGTCGTGCGGGTTTCCGGCGGATGACCGACGTGTCTGTGAGCGTTCACAATCATCGCGCCATCCGCCGGTACCAGTCAAGAAGCAAAGACGGCCATGGCCGGCAGGGCACGGGAGTTGTAGTCGAAAAGCGCCTGGTTTTCCCAGCCGTTGCCCGATGACGGGTTGGCCGGGTCCCAGCCCGCGCCGGTCACCGCCGTCCAAGTGGGCTCCCAGTAGAAGTAGCCCAGCCCGCGCCCGCTGGGCACCGACCTGATCACGTTGAGCACCGCGCGGAAGGCGTCGGCCTGGCCCTGTGCCGTGGCCGGATACCCGCACGCCTGTTGTAGCGACGAGTTGAAGATGTTGGGCTCGGAGTCCTTCTGCGCCAACGTGAACCCGTAGGCCGTCTCGACCACCACGATCGGCTTGCCGTAGCGCGCCGCGATGTCGTTGAGGTTGGCCTGAAGCGAGCCCAGCGAGCCGTGCCAGTAGCAGTAGTACGACGCCCCGATCACGTCGAACGGCACACCGCGCGCGGTCGCCTGGTCAAACCAGGAGCGGAACAGCGCGTTGTCGCCGCCCTCGGCCAGGTGCAGCATGATCAGCGTCGACGAGGAGACCGCCTTGGCCGCGTTGATGCCCGACCTCAGCAGCTGCGCGAGGTTGGCCCAGTTGCTCGTCGACCCGGTGGGCCACAGCATCCCGCCGTTGATCTCGTTTCCAATTTGGACCATGTCGGCCGTCGTACCCTGGTTCTTGAGCGAGTTGAGCACGTCAAACGTGTGGTCGTAGACGGCCGTGTTCAGCTGGGCGAGGCTGAGGTTGGCCCACGCGGCGGGCTTGTTCTGCTTGCCCGGGTCGGCCCAGGCGTCCGAGTAGTGGAAGTCGATGAGCAGCCGCATGCCCTGCGCCTTGATCCGGCTCGCCATCGTCAGCACACGCGCCTTGTTGTTGTAGCCGTCGGCCGGGTTGACCCACACCTTGAGCCGGGCATAGTTCATGCCGCTTGCCCGCAGGATGGCCAGCGCGTCGCCACGCACGCCCGAGCTGTTGAAGTATGCGCCGCCGAAGTCCTCGTTCTTCTTCAGCGTCGAGACGTCCCCGCCCTTGATCTG
>JBIOYB010000309.1:0-2923 GCA_044869915.1 Allorhizocola sp. | reverse complement strand
TTATTGATCAAAGCCTGCGTGATCCGCGGATTCCCCCACGACGTCTCATCCGACCCCGTCGAATCCAACGAATTACCCAAATTCCAGCCCGGCTGCATCGCCGCCACGACCTGCATCGCATTGCCGGCCGGTGGCGGGCTAGACGGGGGCGGGCTCGAGGGCGGCGGGCTGGACGGCGGTGGCGAGCTGGGCGATGGCGTTCCCACGCTGCCATTACACGTAACGCCGTTGAGCGCGAACGACGACGGGTTGGTGTTGCTGCCCGACCACGATCCGTTGAAGCCGAACGACACCGTGCCGTTGGTCGGGATCGCCGCGTTGTAGGACAGGTTTGTCGCGGTCACGGTGGCCGCGGGCTGGGTGTAGGAGGCGTTCCAGATGCTCGTGATGCGCTGCCCGTTCGGGTAGGTCCACACGAGATTCCATCCATTGATGGGGTCGCCTAGGTTGGTTATCGCGACGTTGGCGGTGAACCCGCCCGGCCACTGGCTGGGCACGGAGTAGGCGACCTGGCATCCGGCCGCCGCATAGGCGTTGCCGCCGGCGACGAGTGCGACGCTGGCCACGAGTGCGGCAGCGCCGCCGGCGACCAGGCTCGCTCTCCACCGAGCGGAGCGCAGCATGTGCATTACGGTCATAGTGTTTCCTCGCTCGAGTGACTGCGCCCGCGACGACGGCCCGGACGTCACCGCGCAGCGACATGACGAAGAATGACGCGCCTAACATTAAGTTTAGTCTCTAAACTTTGTCAAAAGGGCCTCGCTCAAGCCGATGTCCACCTAGGGGAAGATCGGTTACGAGGTTGGTGGCAACGTCGAGGTGACCCCATCGGTGCTATAGGAAAACCTTGCCTGTCTGCCCGACCCCCGGCCGTGCCCACAGCGTGCCCACATTGGACGGTGTGCTGAACACATGCTGCGCCCGCACCTGGCTCAGCCTGTCGGCGGACAGCTGGGCCACGCTGATCCTCCGGCCCAGCCGGAAGTGGTGTCCCGCGCGACATCGCGCAGCAGCCCGAGAAACGCCGCGACGAGGGGGGTCAGCGTGGTGTCGGCCAGCGTCACGGCGTGCAGCTTGCGATGCAGGCGCGGGGTCAACGGGCGATGGGCCGTGCCGGCCGTGTGGGTCAGCGCCAGCCGCGACACAAGCGCGACACCGATCCCCGTGCCGACAAGCGCCTGGGCGACATCGTAGGACTCGGTCTCGAAGCGCACCCTGGGCGTGAACCCGGCGGCCGCGGCCGCGCGGTCGAACTGCGCTCGCGCGGCATGGCCGGCCCGGATCGTCACCCACGCCTCGTCACGCAACTGTTCCAGCCGGATCGCGCCTTTGGCCCGGCGGCCACCGGCCAGCGGGTGATCGTCCGGCAGGACCACGACCATCGGATCGGTCAGCAGCGCGTGGGCGTGCACATGGTCGGGTGGTTGGGGCAGCGCGTCCCACGAGGCGATGACCGCCATGTCGAGCTCGCCGGCCGCGACCGCCGGGATGCCACGTTCGGACGTGATGTCGATGACCGACAGGTCGGCGCCCGGGTGGCGGTGCCGCAGCGCGGTCAGGGCCGGCGGCAGCAGGTGCAGCGCGGCGGCCTGGAACGCGCCGATGCGCAACCGCAGCGACAGCCGGCCCAGCAGCGCGGCCAGACCGGCGGCGGCCCGGTCGAGCTCGCCGTCGATGACGTGTCCGTGCGCGGCGAGCAACGCTCCGGCCGCGGTCAACTGCGCGCCGCGCGGCCCGCGGAGCACGAGCGGCGCCTGGCAATCCCGCTCCGCGCGAGCCAGCTGCTGGGTCACGGCGGCAGGCGTCAATCCCAGGGCATGCGCGGCGGCGGCCAGCGATCCGTACCGTTCGATCAAAGCAAGCAACCGCAACCGCCCAGGATCCAGAAGCATTAAATAATCTTACGTCAGCACCGCCTACCTTTTACTTCTCTAAACCCATTCCGTGCGGCGATCCTGGGCACATGCCCACACACCTAGCCGGATTCGTTGTCACGACGTGGTTGCTGGCGATGCTGCCCGGCGCCGGCCAAGCGCTCATGCTCCGCCAGACGCTGCAGTGCGGCCGGCGCATGGCCTGGGCCAGCATCGCCGGGACCGCCACCGGACTGCTGATCTGGACGACCGCCGCCGCGGCCGGGCTGTCCGCCATCCTGGTGGCAAACCCGGGCGCGTACGCGATAGTCCGCATCGCGGGCGGCGTGCTGCTGTCCGCGCTCGGCGTGAGCACACTGCTCGCGCTGCGCCGTCCAAAGACGACGGTCGTCTCCGCCCCCCGGGTGGGATACGCCGGAGCCTACGTGGCCGGATTGGGCACCAACCTCGGCAACCCGAAGGCGGGCGTCTTCGCCATCTCGCTGCTCCCGCAGTTCCTCACCCCGGACGGGCCGGTGTTCCTGTCCAGCATCCTTCTCGGGGTCGTCTGGGCGCTCGTCACCGCAGCTTGGTATGTGCTGTTCACCTGGGCGGTCGATCGCGGCCGCGCCCTGGCGTCCAAGCCGCACATCCAGCGCCGCCTGCACCTGCTCACCGGCTGCGGGCTGCTCTACCTCGGCATCGCTGTGGCAGCGGGCATCTGACCCACGCGGCGTGTCCACATCGGATAGTCGGGTGCCGGCAGGCGAACGGGGCAGCGGATTGGCGGCGATCTTTTTAGACTCGTGCGCATCGTCTTGTGTGGCGAATGAGGCCCGGCAGCTGCCGGGCCGTTGGACGCGAGGGGGGACCTATGCACATCGACGAGCGCAGGACACGGCAGCTGAGCCGGCGGGGGCTTCTTGCCGGAGCGGTCGGAGCCGTCGCAGCCGCCGGGCTGGGACTGAGCCTGTCAGGCCGGCCCGCCACGGCCGGCGACTCCAGTTACATGATGGTCGGGATCAAGAACAACGGCGACCTGTTCCGCTACAACAACGTCGAGCAAGTCG
>JBIOYB010000308.1:0-3940 GCA_044869915.1 Allorhizocola sp. | reverse complement strand
ATGCTTGGTCACGCTTTTAGGTACCGATGAGAAAGCACGTCTTCGTCGACCTGACCGGCCGCCGCCGCCAGGCAGCCGTGGCCCTGGGCGCGGCGGTTGGCGTAATGCTCCTTCTTGGCCTGATCACGGTGGCGGTGGGCCTGCTGAACTCGTCGCCCGTGCCCCTGCCCGGCTGGCCCGAGAGCGTGCAGCGGGGCGGCGCCGTCGAGGTCGCGCCCCCGCCCGCGCCGACACCCGCCCCGGAGGCGTCGCCCAGGCCGAAGAGCACGACGGCGACCCCTGCCGTCGGAAACTCGACACCCGAGCCGAGTCGCAGCCGTGGCAACGGCCACGGACGCCCGACCAAGTCGCCGGGAAAGACGTAGCGAGATGAGGCGGCTGCGGCGCGACCCGCGAGCGCACTGGATCCTCCTGCTGCTCGGTCTGCTCCTGCTGGGCAGCCTGCTCACGCTCAACGGCTACGCCCACGGGGTGTTGGGCGGGTCGGGGCGCCACGAGACGCGCACGGTCGAGGCGCAGGGTCCGCTCATCCGCACCGACGGGGCCGGGCAGCAGAGCCGGTCGCTGCCGGACCGGACGATCGCGCTCACCTTCGACGACGGGCCCGATCCACAGTGGACACCGGCCGTCCTTGATCTGCTGGCTCGGTACCAAATAAAAGCGACCTTTTTCATGATCGGTGCGCGGGTCAACGAGCACCCGGAACTCGCGCGGCGGGTGCTCGCCGAGGGGCACGAGATCGGGGCGCACACGTTCACCCACGCCGACCTCTCGGCGACGCCCCAATGGCGGCGTGAGCTGGAGATGGCGCTCACGGCCAACGCGATCGCGGGTGCGACCGGCTACCAGACAACGCTTTTCCGGCCACCCTTCTCTTCCGTACCGGAGGCGCTCACCGAGGCCGACTACCAGGCGATGCGCGGCTACATCGGCGTGCTGTCCGATCTGGACACGCGCGACTGGGAGCGGCCGGGCGCGCAGGCGATCGTCGAGGCGGCCACGCCCAAGGACGGCCGGGGCGCGATCATCCTGATGCACGACGGCGGCGGCGACCGGAGTCAGACCCTCGACGCGCTCGACCAGCTGATCCCGCGGCTCAAGCAGGCCGGCTACACGTTCGGCACGGTCACGGGCGCGGCGGGCATCCCGTCGGCGCACGTGCCCGCTCCGGCGCAGGTGCGGTGGCGCGGCGACGCGCTGCGCTGGGCGCAGGTGCTCGCGGCCGTGGTCGCGACGGGAATGGCGTGGCTGCTGGGCATCGCGCTGGCGCTCGCCGCGCTGCGGCTGGCCATCCAGCTGCTGGCCGTGCGCCCGCACCTGCGCCTCGCGCGGCGCCGGTGGTCGCAGGGGGTCGAGGTGCTCGAGAGGGTGTCGGTGATCGTGCCGGCGTTCAACGAGGAGGCCAACATCGCGGCCACGGTCCGGTCGCTGGCCGCCAGCGACTACCCGTGGCTCGAGGTCATCGTCGTGGACGACGGGTCGACCGACCGCACGGCCGAAATCGTGCAGCGGCTCGCCCTGCCCCGGGTCCGGCTGATCCGGCAGGTCAACCGGGGCAAGCCGGCCGCGCTCAACACGGGCATCCGCGCGGCCCGCGCGCCCATCATCGTGCTCGTCGACGGCGACACCGTCTTTGGCGAGGACACCGTGTACAACCTCGTGCAGGCGTTTGACGATCCGCGCGTCGGCGCGGTCGCCGGCAACACGAAGGTGGCCAACCGCAAGGGCTTTCTGGGCCGGTGGCAGCATCTCGAGTACGTCATCGGGTTCAATTTGGACAGACGATTCTTCGACCTGGCCCGCTGCATGCCGACCATCCCGGGCGCGATCGGCGCCTTCCGGGCCGAGGTGCTGCACGGCATCCGCGGTGTCCCGACCGACACACTGGCCGAGGACACGGACCTGACGATGGCCGTGCTGCGCGAGGGCTGGGAAGTCATCTACGAAGAGCACGCGATCGCGTGGACGGAGGCGCCCGCGACGCTGCGATCCCTTTGGCGGCAGCGCTACCGGTGGTGCTACGGCACCATGCAGGCGATGTGGAAGCACCGCAGCGCGCTGTGGGAGCGGCCCAACCGGCTGCGGCGCGGGCTGCTCTACCTGGGTATTTTCCAGGTGGCGCTGCCTGTTGCGGCGCCCGCCGTCGATGTGTTCACCCTCTATGGCTTGTTTTTTCTTCCCTGGTACCAGGTGCTTGCCGCGTGGATCGGTTTGCTCGCACTGCAAACACTTACCGCGGCGGTGGCGCTGCGGCTGGATCGCGAGTCACTGCGTCCGTTGTGGACGATACCGTTCCAGCAGATCGTCTATCGCCAGTTGATGTACCTGGTCGTGGTGCAGTCCATCGTCACCGCGCTGATCGGCAATCGCCTGCGCTGGCATCGCCAGACGCGCACCGGTTCGGCTGCGGCCCTGATGGAGGGCGCGCCGCACGGTTAGTCCGATGTGGACAGACGTCGGGCACGCATGACGCGGTTCGGGTGGGACCAGCGAGGGTGCGCCAGGCTGGTCCCAGCCTTAGAGCGCCCACGGTCCCGGGAATGTCACACGTGACACCCGCGCATTTGCCGGCACCCCATCCGCTGGAGCTGTTACCGCAGACCAGCGACGCGACGGAGTCCGGCAGCGTGCCGCGCGGCAGGACCGGCGGAGTCACCTGTACGGATTACCGGCTCGCTCCACCCGGTGTCCGGAATGCACCCAATTTGGCGCGCCACATGCGGGCGCGGAATGGGCGTCACCGCAACGACTTTTTGCCCCCGATCCCACTCCACCGGTTGCGGCCAAGCTGATCCACCTTTAGCGTGCATGAAACCCCCTTCAAGAGAGGTGATTCGATGAGGCTGAGGCGCACCCTCAGCGCGGTCGGTGTGTCCGCGCTCTCCGCGGCGGCACTGTTCGCGGTCAATCCAGTCACGGCAACGGTCTCGGCCGCCTCCACTTCCATCGCGGACGTCTGCGTCGAACCGGCCGCCGACGCCAAGGTGAAGCCGGGCGGATCCGGCGTGCACGACCCCAACGAGCTCAGCCCGGCCGACGCCGCGCTACGCGAAAAGGAACTGACCGACGCGCTACGCCTGCGCGAAAAGTACGGCGCGGGCTCGGTGGCGGCCGCCGCGACCATCACAATCCCCGTGGTGTTCCACGTGATCTCCGAGGACGGGACGCGAGCCAACGGCAACATCCCCGACTCGCTGATCAATTCACAGATCAACGTCCTTAACCAAGCCTATGCGTCGACAGGCTTCGGGTTCACCCTGCAATCGGTCAACCGCGTGGTCAACCCGGCCTGGTACCCAATCGTCTACGGCTCAAACGCGGAGAAGCAGATGAAAGCCGCCCTGCGGGCCGGCGGCGACGGGACACTCAACATCTACAGCGGTGACCTCAGCGACGACCTGCTGGGCTGGGCCACCTTCCCGAAATCGAAAATCAACTCCACGGACGGCGTGGTCATCCTCGCCGAGTCGGTGCCCGGCGGCACCGCCACCCCCTACAACGAGGGCGACACCGCCACCCACGAAGTCGGACACTGGCTGAACCTCTACCACACCTTCCAAAATGGATGTAAGGGCCAGGGCGACCAGGTGACCGACACGCCGGCCGAGGCCTCGCCGGCCTTCGGCTGCCCGACCGGCCGCGACACCTGCACCGCCCCAGGCACCGACCCCATCCACAACTTCATGGACTACACCGACGACGCATGCATGGATCACTTCACGCCGGGACAGGCCGCGCGGATGGTGAGTGCATGGAACGCGTTTAGGGCGTAGTCTGTAGTCACCTCCCGGCGTCGGTGCGCGGCGCCGGGAGTCGAGCTGGCCAACGCTGCTCGCTGACCTTTGGTCAGCTTCGGCGGGGGCCGTTATTCTGCCCCGGGGCCGAGCCCCGGGCTCCCCACGATCGGCTGGTTCGGCCTCCCTTGTGGTTAGCCTTGTTG
>JBIOYB010000307.1:0-3650 GCA_044869915.1 Allorhizocola sp. | reverse complement strand
AGGTCAGGCCGATCGAGTCCGCGGCCTCACGCTGCCCGCGCGGCAGGCCGTCCATCCCGGACCGGATGATCTCGGCGATCACCACCCCGTTATAGATCGTGAGACCGATTATCAAGGGCCACATGGGATTGGTGATGCCCGACAGCCGCCACGCGAAGAAGATGGTGACCAGCACGGGCAGCCCGCGGAACACTTCGACGCACGCGCGG
Organism: Allorhizocola sp.; assembly: GCA_044869915.1. Classification (GTDB taxonomy): domain Bacteria; phylum Actinomycetota; class Actinomycetes; order Mycobacteriales; family Micromonosporaceae; genus Allorhizocola. Next base: position 3,441 of record JBIOYB010000307.1, on the reverse strand, counting down.
GTGAGCACGTTGAGCGCCGTGCTGAGGGCACGCAACGAGACCGCTGCCAATCGTGGCAGGCCCGCGAACCGGCGACGGCTCAGTGCGCGCAACTGCATCCGCAGCAGCGCCAGCGCCGTACCAAATGATAGAGAACTTAAGATGGCCAGGACCGCAGCCAGCAGCGTCGCCAGCAGACCGGTGAGCAGCCGATCCCAGACCAGCGGCGTGTTGGGGTTGGCCGGGTCGACGAGCGGGCCCCACTTTTCCATCGACAGCTGGCCGCGGGCCTGCAGCGGGCGATAAATGAAGAAATATCCCGCGACCAGCAACACGAGTCCAAACACGACACTCGCGATGACGGTCCGCCGCCGCGCGACCGGACCCGGGGTGTCGTACAGGACGGGCGTGGTCATCTGCTTGCCACCCTTCGCTTTTCGAGCCGGTCGAGCAACAGTCCAAGCGGGACGGTCAGCACGAGGAACCCGAGCGAGATCCCGATGAAGACGGGCACGATCGGATATCCGCCGGCCGAGGTGAGCGTCGAGCCGCTGCTGAACAGCTCGCCCGTGACACCGAAGGCGCCCGCCAGCGCCGAGTTTTTGATCATTGCGATGAGGACGGTGCCGAGCGGGACCACCGCTGCCTTGCGGGCCTGCGGCAGCACGATATAGCGCAGGTTCTGGGTGAACGTGAGGCCCAGCGAACGAGCCGCCTCCGCCTGCCCGGCCGGCACCGCGTTGACCCCGGATCGCAGTGCCTCACACACGAACGCGGCCGTGTACACGCCCAGCGCCACTATGGCGAACCGGAAGTACGGCAGCTCGATCCCGAGCCGGGTGAACACCGACGACAGCCCGGGGATCTTCAGGAAGCCGGCGTTGGGCGCGCCCAGTTCGGCGAATGCCGCGCCGGTCATGAAGAACACGATCGTCAGCGGCAGGTTGCGAAAGATCGTGACGTAGGCGGTGCCGACCCAGCGCAGCGGCGCCACCGGCGAGATCCGCATCGCGGCGACGAGGGTGCCGATGACCAGCGCCCCCGCCGCCGACAGCACGCAGATCTGGAACGTGACCAGGAACCCGCTGGCGAAGACCCGCCAGTTGTCGACCAGTACATCCATCAGTAACGATCGATAGGCGGGCAGGTGGGCGCGGTCGGGTCGAACTTGCCCGCGGTGTCGGCCCACGCCTTGGCATAGCGCCCGTCCTGGCACGCCTTCTCGAGCACGTCGTTGATGAACGCGCGGAACTTCGTGTCGCCCTTTTTCACCCCGATGCCGTACGGCTCGTCGGTGAACTTGGTCCCGGCGAGCTTGAACGCGCCGTTGCTGTCCGCCACGTAACCCAGCAGGATCACGTTGTCCGTCGTGACCGCGTCAACCTGGTTGTTCTTCAGCGCGTCCACGCACTTGGAGTACACGTCGAAGAGCACCAGCTGGGTGGCCTCGTCCTTCAGGTATTGCTTGATGTTGTTGCCCGGCGTCGAGCCCTGCACCGAGCACACCTTCTTCGTGCCCTCCTTGAAGATGTCCGGCCCGGTGATGGAGTTGTCGTCGGAGCGCACCATCAGCTGCTGACCCGCGACGTAGTAGGGCCCGGCGAAGTCGACCCGCTCCTTGCGCTTGTCGTTGATCGTGTACGTGGCCACGACGTAGTCCACGTCGCCCTTCTCGATGACCTCCTCGCGCACGGCCGACGGGGTGGACACCCACTCGATGTTGCCGGCGGGGATGCCCATCTCGCCCGCTATGATCTTGGCGATCTCGACGTCGAACCCGGCCGGCTTGCCGTCAAGCCCTTTGAGCCCGAATCCAGGCTGGTCAAACTTTGTGCCAACCTTGACCTTCTGCGCGTTCTTAAGCTTCTCCATGGTCGTCCCGGCTTCGAAGCTCGCCGATGCGCCCGGCGTGTCACCCGATCCGCCGTCACCGCCGCCACCGCAAGCGGACAGCCCCAGCGTTAACGCGGCGACCACCGCTAGATATATCCCCCGCATTTGCCTTCCCCCTAATGCAACACCTTCGACAGGAAGTCCCGCGCGCGTGCGCTGCGCGGGTTGCCGAAGAACTCCGCCGGCGGCGCCTGTTCCACGAGTTCGCCGTCGGCCATGAAGATCACTCGGTGGGCCGCGTGCCGCGCGAAGCCCATCTCATGGGTAACGACGATCATGGTCATGCCGTCGGCTGCCAGCGACGTCATCACGTCGAGCACCTCGCCGACCATCTCGGGGTCCAGGGCGCTGGTCGGCTCGTCGAACAGCATGGCCTTGGGCCGCATCGCGAGCGCGCGGGCGATCGCGGCCCGCTGCTGCTGCCCGCCCGAGAGCTGAGCCGGATATTTGAGCGCCTGATCGGCGATGCCCACCCGGTCGAGCAGGGCCATCGCCCGCTCGCGGGCGGCCTGCTTGGACTCCCGCCGCACCTTGATCGGGCCCAGCGTCACGTTGTCGAGGATCGTCAGGTGGGCGAACAGGTTGAACGACTGGAACACCATGCCCACCTCGCTGCGCAGTCTGGCCAGTGCCCGGCCCTCCTCGGGCAGCACCTGGCCGTCAAACCGGATGGTCCCCGAGTTGATCGTCTCCAGCCGGTTGATGACCCGGCACAGCGTGGACTTGCCCGAGCCGGACGGCCCGATGACGACCACGACCTCGCCCCGATCGACCTCGAGGTTCACGTCGCTGAGCACGTGCAGATCGCCGAACCACTTGTTCACCGAGTCGAGCTCGATGAGATGCCCCCGCATATGATCATGGTAGATCCACTGCCGACAAATACACGACGTATCAGTCCAGTGGCGCAGGGCCTCTAGTCGACATGAGTAGCCCACAGCAAACACAGGCGCCGGCTCAGCCCAACGCCAACGTCACGTCCACCGGCTGGATCGGTGCGGGCACCCCGCAGGCGACCACCTCCTGGTGCTTCGCCGCCGCCGAGCACCTGGTCCACCGGGCGTTCGGCCCACCCCCTTCGCAGGACGAGATCGCGCACAACTGCATGCTCGCCCGCGGGGAGATCGGCGACTCGAAGGGGAACGTGCCGGCCTACTGCGAGGGCCTGCAGGTGCTTGCCAGCTCCTTCGGACTCGGCGACCTGTCCTGGGCGACCGTGGGGGCCTACGTCACCTCCGACCAGACCCTCAACAACCTGCTGCGGCACGAGAAGGGCCAGCCCCAGTTGACCGGCCGCACCTTCACCCGCACCGATGCGCCCAACGCCGCGCGCATCGTGCGGACGCTCGACGCGGGCGGCCTCGTGATCATCGGTGACCAGATCCACTGGAAGGTCGTCTACGGATACCGCAGCGACGCCCAGGGCAACATCACGAGCTACCGCGTCTACAACCCGTGGGGCACCGGCACCGACAACCCCAACACGACCCCCGCCGCGATGAGCAACAACATCGACGAGACCTATTACATCACCGCGTGACCGGCAGCGTGTGGATCAACTCCACCAGC
>JBIOYB010000306.1:0-18971 GCA_044869915.1 Allorhizocola sp. | reverse complement strand
GGCCGGATCTTACTGGGCCGGATAGCACGATCCGGCCCAGTGCAGTGTCCGGCCCAGTCGCGTCAGCTCGGTTGCCCGAGTTCGATGGTCAGCGGCGGGGGTACCACGGGTTGGCCCTCGAACCGTACGCGCAGCTGATGCACGCCCGCCGAGGTGTAGGCGTCCAGGGCGAGGGTCGCCTTCTCCACGCCCGTGCTGTCCGGCTCGAGGGAAACAAGGGTGAGCCGCCTGTATCCGCCGCCCACGGGGGCGAGTTCGAAGATCAGCCCGCTGCCGCCGCATTGGTTGCCGCACACGAACCATTCCGCCCCGGTCACCAAGACCACGAGACGGGCGAACTCTCCTTCCGTGCGCGGCCGGCAGACCTTCGGATCGGCCGGAAGCTTTTCGGCGCAGTCCGCAAGAAGGGTCGATTGACCCGTCGAGAGGTCGACATGGAAGCCGCTCGGCACCCCTGCGGCGCTGAAAATTCCGGGGTGGGAAAGCACCGTGGCGGCGTCCATCTCGATCGGCGCACCGCCCCCCGCGGGCTGCACCTTGATGTGGCTGGGACCGGTGTTGGCGCACCGATAGAACGGTTCGCTGCCCAGATCGTTCGGGAAGTAGACGTTGATCTGGCTTCCGCCGTATCCCGACGGTCCGACGAAACTGATGGGCAGCAGCATGTTGCCGGCCGGGTAGGTGCACGTGGCCGTGACGGTCAGTCCGCCCGGGGCGTGCTGGACCCATGGAATGAACGTCGTCGGTCTGTCGTCCAGGCTGACCACGCGGTCGGTGTTAATCGTCAGGCGCGCCCCGCGCGGCACCGGATCCCTGACGTAGGAAGCGGAGTTGCCGATCGTCATCGTTCCGGCGGCCGCCGCCGGCGCCGGTGAACCGAAGATGAGCACGGCGAAGGCCGCGATACTGGCGATGATCCTCATCCGGGTACCTCCTCAATGCGAGCCCGATTGGCCGTGGAGCACGGTATAGGCGCCCACTAAGCTGGCGCTGAGTTGGCGGCCCCTGAGGATGGCTATGCGGTATCGGGTGCTGGGTGTGCTGCGTGTAAGCGACAGCACGGCCTGGTCTGGGATCAGAGCGGCACAGCAGCGGATCGTCCTGGCCATCCTGATCATCGAGGCCGGCCGGATAGTGTCGATCGACCGGCTCATCGACGAGATCTGGGGGGACCTGCCGCCCTCGGCCGCGATGAGCACCATGCACGGATACGTGTCGCGGCTGCGGCGGCTGCTCGGTGACGTCTCGCACCAGCGCCTGGTCACCAGCGGTCACGGATATCGGCTCCTCACCGAGGATGGCGATGTCGACGCGGCGGTCTTCGAACGGCTCGCCGCGTCGGGGCGCAGGAAGCTGGCATCCGGTGAGCTCCAGGCGGGCGCGGCGGAGCTGGCGGACGCGCTGGCCCTGTGGCGGGGCCAGCCATATGCGGACGTTCTGCCCGGCCGCACGGTTTCGGCCGAAGTGGAGCGGCTGGAGCAGGCCCGGCTGTCGGCGTTGGAGGATTGCCTCGGCGCCCGGCTGGACCTGGGCGAACACGCCGATGTGGTAGAGCAGCTCGCGCGGTTGACGGCGGAACACCCGTTGCGGGAACGATTCTGGCTGCAGCGCATGCTCGCCCTGCATCGGTGCGATCGGCGGGTGGAGTCGCTCGAGGCGTACCAGAAAGTCCGCCGGCTGTTCGTGGAGGAGCTCGGCATCGAACCGGGCCAGGCGCTGCGCGAGTTGCATTCCGCACTGCTCAATGACGACGCCCGGCTGTCGCCGCCCCGCCCGCTCACCGCCGCCACAGTGGGCACAGTGGCCGTGGTGCCCAGGCAGCTGCCGTCCGATGTGCCCGGGTTCACCGGCCGCGAAGCGTACCTGCGCCGCCTCGACGCCATGCCGGACGGGGATCCGCCGCCCCGCGTGGTGATCACCGGGCCGGCCGGAGTGGGCAAGACCGCGCTCGCGGTCCGCTGGGCGCATCGAGTCCGCGACCGCTTCCCCGACGGACAGCTCTATGTGGACATGCGCGGATACGCGACCGATCTGCCGCTTCAGCCGTCGGAGGTGCTCGGCCGGTTTCTGCGCTCGCTCGGAGTACCGCCAAAGGAAATTCCCATGGAGATGGAGGAGGCTGCCGCGCTCTATCGCAGCCTGCTGTCGGACCGCCGAGTGCTTGTCCTTGTGGACAATGTACGGCGCCCGGCTCAGGTGCGCCCGCTGGTGCCCAGCGGTCCGGGCTGCCTGCTGGTGGTCACGGGCCGCGACCGCCTGGACGGTTTCGTCGCCCGTGACGGCGCTACCCGGGTGGACCTCGGGCCACTGGCCGCCGAGGAGGCGCAGCGGCTGCTGGCGTCGCTCGTCGGGATGCGCTCACAATCCGACGCGGCGGCGTCACGCATTCTCGCCCTCCAATGTGGACATTTGCCGCTGGCGTTACGCATCGCCGCCGCGCGCCTGGCATCGCAGCCGCACCTGACGCTCGCAGAATATTCGCGGCAGCTCAACGAGACCGGCAGGCTGGAGGCCTTGCAGGTGGAGGACGATCCTGAGGCGACGGTCCGGGCGGCGTTCGACCTTTCCCATGCCACCCTCAGCGTCGCCGCACAGCGGCTGTTTCACCTGCTGGGATTGGCTCCCGGCCCGCACATCGGCCCGTGGGCGACTGCCGCGCTCGCGGCGCTGCCGGAACCGGCGGCCCGAGCCCTGCTCGATGAGCTCACCAGTGCCCATCTCGTCGCGCAGGAGGCGACCGACCGCTTCGTGCTGCATGATCTGCTGCGCGAATACGCGCGTGAGCTGGTCGGCGTGTCCTCGCGGGAAGCGCTCGACCGATATTTGGAGCGCTACCTCGCACGAGCCACCGCCGCCGCCGAGCGAATGTACCCCCACCTGCTCCGGCTTCCGTCCGACACCGGGGGCGAAACCTTCGACGACGCCGACGCGGCGGGGTCATGGTTGGACGCCGAGCGCGCCAACCTTGTGGCAATCGCGACCCACGCAGCGCGCCACGGGCCACCCCGGATCGCCTGGCGGCTGGCCGACACGTTGCGCGGATACCTCTATCTGCGCATGCACACGCCGGAATGGCGCACGATCGCCCAGGCTGGCTTGGACGCCGCGCAGGTTCAGGGCGATCCCGCCGCGATCGCTGCCGCGCGGCTGTGCGCGGCGACCCTGCAATTCGCGCAGGGCGCTCACCGGGAGGCGATCGGGCACTACGCCGCGGCGCTGGAGTCCGCGCAACAGGCGGGATGGGACGATGGCGTGTCGGCGGCGCTGGGCAACCTGGGCAACCTGCACTGGGCTCTGGGCGATCTGCAAGCGGCCGACGATCACTACCGGCAGGCTCTGGCCCGCTACGAGCAATCCGGAGCGGTCGCGCATCAGGCCACGGCGCTGGGCAACCTCGGCCTGGTCTACCTCGGGCAGGGTCGGCTGGAGCTGGCGGAGAAGCACTTCACCATGGCGATGGACCACCACCGCGCGATGGAGTCGGTCAGTGGTGAGGCCAGGACCTTGATCTACTTCGGGGACCTTTACCGGGCGCAGGCCAGATGGCAAGAATCAAGCCAGGTGCTGGATCAGGCGCTGGCCCTGGTGCGCGAGACCGGCGATCGCAACGCCGAGGGCGACACACTGCGCGGGCTCGCCGCCACCGCCCTCGAGCTCGGCCGGCCGAGCGAGGGCCTGGAGCTCGCCGCGGCCGCTGTCGAGCTCGCGCGGGCCACCGGCGACCAGCGGCTCGAGGTCGGCGCGCTGACCACCCTCGCCCGGCTGCACCAGCGGCTCGAACGCTACGACCTCGCCGTGGACGGATACCGCCGCGCCATCCGCATCGCCCAGGAGATCGGCAACCGATATCTGGAGGCCGACGCCACGGTCGGACTCGCGGAATCGTTGCGGCACATGGGAGACCCAGCAGATGCCGACGATCAGGCGGCGTGCGCGCTGCGGCTGAGCCAGGACGGCGGGTATTGGGCGCTGGCAAAGCGGGCACGCGCCCTGCTGTCCTCTGACTCCTCGCGCGATGGGCACGGGTGAGGGTGAAGCAAGCGCGTGACAAGGGCGTGGCCATCGCCAGACCAGCGTGAATGCCTACCTTTCCGCCAACCCTTCGGAAAGGAGTTCGCCATGAGGGGCAAACTGCGAAGACTGGCGCTGGCCGTGCTGACCCTGCTCGGCGGGGCCGGGCTGGCCATCCTCCCGGCCGCGGCGCCCGCGCAGGCCGCCGTGTTCACCAACACGGCCTGCTTCAACATCAACAATCCGCCCTCCTACCTGCCCAGCCTGCCCTCCGGATCCGGGTTCTACGTGACCCGCGTCGGCTTCGTCCCGGCGTGCAGCTACATCGGGTTCACCGATCAGTGGGGCAACAACGGGATCTTCTACATTCGCGAGGAATACGAGGGCATCACCGACAACCGAGGTGCATTCACCCCGGTCGAGGTTTGCTACTCCCTGACCGCAGCCGTCACCGGGTCGTCGGCGCCACGCGCCGGCTGGGGCTACAGCGCGCCGTATGGTCTGCCCGACTGCTACCTCAACCACGTCCCGGGTGGCCAGAACGCCGCCCGTCTCATCTGCAATGCCTGCCCGCGGATCAGCCGGGTCGCCAACGCCGCCGGGCTCGGCGCCTCGGCGGTCGCCGCGCAGTCCGGGACGGACCCTACCTCCCGCGGCCGAGCCAACGGACTGTCACCCGAGATCTCGGCGATCGTCGAAGGCACCGGACTCTCCCAGACAACCGTCACGGCCACCACCGGATGCCAGACGACGCTGGCCGACCGCCGACTGGAGGTGAGGGCACACAACAACATCGTCGTGTTCGCCTGCCTCACCGAAGTGTCACCCACGAAGATCAAATTCTATCTCCCGCCGACCACGCCGATCCTCGGATACGACAGGGAGCTCACGGGGTCGGTCAGACTCCTGTCCGGAGGCGGAACCGATCTGCTGGTCAACGGGCGGAGGCAGGGATTCGCCGTGCCGCTGCGCAAGTTCGCCCCCGGGTTGTACTCGGCAAGCGGGGACGGGGTGGGCCTGCCGTCCGGGTACATCGTGCGGGAGCGCCCCGACGGTTCGTCGGTGACCGAAGCCCTCAGCACCACGTCGTCGATCAAGCTCGGCAACGACCGGGTTTCCCTGATCCTCTACGCCACCGGCATACGCTTCGCCGATCCCACCAGGCTCACGCTGCGCATGGGAGGCAGCTGCAACCAGTCGACGTGCGGCGGGGGCGGCCCGTTCGTGGGCATCAACTGGTTCGGACCTGCACCCGGCTACGGAGCGCAGGGCGTCGACCAACTCAACGTCGAGTTGCCCAAGACCAACGACGCGGTCGGCAGTGATGTGCTCATCTGGTTGAGCGCCAACGAGTCCGCGCAGGCGCCGGAGGTCGGGCGATGGTCCAACGTGCTGCGCCTGTGGATCGAACTGTGACCGAGTAAAACGCCATCAAGTGAGCCGTCAAATCGTCGGTCGCCGCCCATCCGAGCGGCGACCGCTTTTCCGTGGCCGTCAGGGCGCTGCCTCCAGCCGGGCCTTGAGCGTGCGGTAGCTGATCGGCGCGACGCGCGTGGCCTGCCTGCGGACCAGTGGGATCAGCGGCACGCCGAGGCCGTGGCCCTCGAAGTCGAGGGTGAACGTGACGCGCGACCCGGCGCCGCCGTGGATGGGATCGATGGTGATGTCCGCGTATGGGCGGATGGGCCCGTCCACGCCTCGGACGGTCCTGCCGCGCGGCGGTTCATCGCGCGTGACCTCCTGGATCATCGTACGGTCGGCACCGCCGACGCGGCGCGTGGTGGCGAACCGCCCGCCGCCCAGTTTGCGGACGTGGCGCAAGATCGACGAGGGTGGCCGGTGCTAGGGTCACGAGCCATGCCACAGCTCATTCTCGCCGCGGCCACGCTGACCATGGGCCTGGCCGCCGGGGTGTTCGCGCTCTACCAGCACACCATCATGCCGGGCCTGCGCCGCACCGACGACCGCACTTTTGTGGCCGCGTTTCAGGCGCTCGACCGGGCCATCCTGAACCCTTGGTTCATGGCATGCTTTTTCGGCGCCCTCATCCTGACCGGCGCGGCCGGGATCGTGCAGCTCGGGGAGGCGGACGCGCCCGCGCTTCCGTGGATCGTCGCGGCTTTCCTCGCGTACCTCATAACGATCATTATTACGATGGCGGTGAATGTCCCACTGAACGATCGGCTCAAGGCGGCCGGAGACCCGGACCGGATCGATGTCGCCCAGGTGCGCCGCGAGTTCCAGGAGGCCCGCTGGGTGGCGATGAATCGGATCCGTGTCGTTCTATCGACAGGAGCCTTCATCGCGCTCATCGGGGCACTCCTGCAACACTGACCACCGTCTAAAATCGACACGATGAACATGCGGAGCTTGACGCAGAGTGAGGCCGAGCGGCGCGCGGTGCTGCTGACTGTCGACGGATATGACATCGAGCTCGACCTCACCGGGCTCCCGGAGGGTCCGACCGTGCGTGCACGGTCGATCGTGACGTTCACGTGCCGCGAGCCGGGCGCGCAGACGTTTGTCGATTGCGCGGCGCGGGTCGTGAGCGCGACCCTCAACGGCGCCGAGCTGGGCCCGGCCGAGCTGCCATCCGACGGGCGCATCACGCTGTCCGGCCTGGCCGAGCACAACACGCTTTGCGTGGAGACCGTGCAGGACAACACGCGCCAAGGCGAGGGCATCCACCGGGCGGTGGATCCGGCCGACGGCGAGGTCTACGTGTGGACGTGCTTCGCACCCAACGTGGCACATCACCTTTACGCCTGCTTCGACCAGCCCGACCTCAAGGCGCCGCACACGTTCACCGTCATCGCGCCACCACAGTGGACGGTCACGAGCAACAGCGCGGTCGAGCGGGTCGAGTCCGGCACGTGGATGTTCCCGCCCACTCCCCCGCTGTCCACCTACAACACGGTGGTCAACGCCGGGCCGCTGCACGAGATCCGCCGCGAGGTCGACGGTCATGACCTCGGGCTGTTCGCGCGCAGGTCGCTCGCGTCCGTCCTCGAGCGCGATGCCGACGAGCTGTTCACGCTCACCCGGCAGGGCTTGGCGTTCTTCGCCGAGGTGTTCCAGATGCCTTATCCGCAGCGCAAATACGACCAGGTGTTCATGCCCGAGTTCGGTGGCGCCATGGAAAACTACGGCTGCGTCACCTATACCGACACGCTGCTGCGGCGCGCCGCGCCGACCCCGGCCGAGCGGGAGCTGCTCGCCGCGTTCCTGTTGCACGAGATGGCGCACATGTGGTTCGGCAACATCGTGACCATGCGCTGGTGGGACGATCTGTGGCTCAACGAGGCGTTCGCCGAGTTCGCCTGCAACTGGGCCGCCGCGCGCGCCACCGCCTACACCGACGCGTGGGCGGGGCACCTGGCCATGGGCAAGATCGCGGCATATCTGGCCGATCAGGGGCCGGGCACGCATCCGATCCACCAGCCCATCCGCGACGTAGCGCAGGCCGCCTCGATCTTCGACGCCATCACCTACCCCAAGGGCGCCTCCGTGCTGCACCAGCTGATGCAATACGTGGGCGAGGAGGCGTTCACCACGGGCATGTCGGCCTATTTCGCCCGGCACGCATGGGGCAACACCACCCTGCGCGACCTGATCGACGCGCTGGCCGCAAGCAGCGGGCGTGACCTCGACGCGTGGACCGCCGGGTGGCTGCAGGTCGCGGGCACCGATCGGATCACGCTCAGGAAAGGTCTTGTGGAGGCGAGCGGGCCGGGCGGCGGCCCGCCCCGGCCGCAGGTGCTGGCGGTCGGCGCCTACTCCTACGCCAACGCCGGCGACGCGATGCTGCGCCGGACCGCGTTGGCGCGTCTGGAGATTCGGGATCGGGTCACCGAGGTCGACCTGCCGCCGGGCGCCGACCTCTACCTGATAAATGATGAAGATCTGACGTTCGCCACGACCCGGCCGGATTCAAAGGAGGCCCTCATCGGCGCGGCGGGCGCGCTGCCGACGGCGATCTCGCGCGGTGTGGCAGTGGCCACCGTGTGGGACATGTTGCTGTGCGGCGAGGCGAGCGCGGCCGACGCGGTGCGCTGCCTGACCGGTGTGCTGGCGGTCGAGACGTCCGGTGCGGTGATCGAGCCGTATCTCCGGCTCGCGATCGACGCCTGCGAGGCGTGGGCGCCTTCCGCCGCGCAGAAGGAGCTCACCGCGACGGTGGCCCACACGTGCCGTGCGCTGGCGGGCGACGAGGGTCGCCGCCGGGCGGCGTTGCGCGCGCTGGCCTGGACCGCGGGCGACATGGATGAGGTGGCGTGGCTTCGGGCTCAGGCCGGCGATGACGTGGACCTGCTGTGGCGGGCGCTGGTGCGCCAGGCCGAGCTCGGCGCGCCGGTCGAGGCCGAGATCGCGGAGCTGCTGGATCGGGACACCGATCCCGACGCGTGGGTGCGCGCGGTGACGGTGCGCGCGGCGATGCCCGACGCCGATGAGAAGGCCAAGGTGTGGCAGACCGTGGCGGTCGAGCGGTCCGTGCCGATCGGGTCGGTCGCGCTGGTGCTGACCGCTTTTTGGCGGCCGGGTCAGGACGCCGTGCTCAGGCCATACGCGCAACGGTTTATGGACATGGTCCCCGATCTGCATCTCGGCGGGATGATCCCGGCAATGATGTTCGCCAAGTGGCTGTTCCCTCTGTACACAGTGGACAGTGGATACCTCGACCGCGCCCAGGCGGAGGCCGACCGCGTGGCGCCCGTGGTGGGCAAGAACATCATCGAGCGGGTCGACCTGCTGCGCCGGATGCTGCGCTCGCGCGGATAGACACCCTCAGCCGCCCACGTGGATGCCGGGCCGGCGCGCCTTGTCCGGCTCGACCCTGCGGATGATCTCGCGCACGACCGGCGGGGTGTCGCCGCGCCCGAGGATCAGATAGCGGAACAGGTGGGTCAGCGGGTCGCCCTCGGACCATTCGAAGTAGGCGTGCGGCCGCATGCCCGTCGTGTTGCGCAGGGCGAGCAGGATCGCGGCGATCGCGTTGGGCGCGGCCGGGCTTTCCGCTCGCAGGATGCGGTGCCCGCCCACCTCGACGCCGTGCACGCTGAGCACGTCGGAAAACTGCGACGGGTCCACCACGTCGATCTCGAGGAACAGCACGTCGGCGCGGCCCGGCACGGGGTTGATGCCCCGCTGCTCGCGCTCCTTGGCCGTGTATTCGGCCTTGTCGCCGGCCTGCCGCCGGTTGGCGATGATGTTGAGCGCACCGTCGTGGGCGATGGATTCCGTGACATACCGCCGCGCCCGCTCGTCGAACTCGATGCGGTCGACGCGCAGCTCGGTGGTGCGCGCCACGCGCGAGATCAGCGACACCACGATGACCCCGGCGATGAACATGCCCGAAATCGCGATGCCGTCGGGCTTTTCGCGGATGTTCTCGACCAGCGCGTAGAGCAGCACGAGGGTCAGCACGGCGAACCCGAGCGAGGCCCACCGCTGCCGGTAGCGGATCGCCGAAATGGTCACGGCCACGCTGCCGGACACCATCATCGCGAGGATCCCGGTGGCGTAGGCGCCCGCCTGGGCGTTGACGTCCGCCCGGAACGCGATCGTGATCACGACGCTGATCAGCGTGTACACGAGCACGACCGGCCGCACCGCCCGGCCCCACTCGGGGGCCATGCCGTAGCCGGGAAGGTAGCGCGGCACGATGTTGATCAGGCCGGCCATCGCGGAGGCGCCCGCGAACCACAGGATCAGGATCGTGCTTATGTCGTATACCGTCCCGAATGCCTCGCCCAAATAGAGATGGGCCAGATACGCCAGCGCGCGCCCGTTGGCCTGCCCGCCCGGCTGAAACTCCGCCGCCGGGATGAGAATCGTCGTGACCAGGCTGGTCGCGATCAGGTACACGGACATGACAAGCGCTGCCACGGTCAGCAGCTTGCGCGTGTTGCGGATCCGCGAACGCATGCGCACCTTGGCATCCGTGCCATCGGCGGCCACGAGCGGCATCATGCTCACGCCGGTCTCGAAGCCGGACAGCCCCAGCACGAGCAACGGGAACGCCAGGATCGCCGGCCCGATGAAGTCGCCCTCGCGGGTCAACCCGTCGATCCACGCCGACCAGGCGCCGGTGGTGCTGAACACCTCGACCAGACCGACGACGACGATGACCGCGTTGAGCGCCAGGAACGCGGCCACGAGCGGGATCGCCACGCCGACCGCCTCGCTGAACCCGAGCAGGAACACCCCGCCGAGCACGAGCAGCAGCACGACCGTGATGACGACCGCGGCGGTCGTGCCGTGCAGGAAGCTGGGCGCGAGCGGGTTTTCGACGATGTGCACAGACGCGTCCGCCGCCGACAGCGTAATCGTGATGATCCACGACGTGGCGACGAACCCGAGCAGGACCAAGACGAAAATCTTCCCGCGCCAGAACGGAAGCAGATCCTCCAGCATCGCCACGGAACCCTGACCGTGCGGGCTCTCGCGCGCGACCCGCCGGTACATCGGAAGCATCCCCAAAAGGGTCAAAGCGACGATCAGCAGCGTGGCCAGCGGCGACAGGGCACCCGCGGCCAAGGCCGCGATCGCGGGCAGGTAGGCCAGTGTCGAGAAGTAGTCGACGCCCGTCAGGCACATGACCTTCCACCAGGCCTGCGGCTTGGCGTGGCCCTCCTCGGTCTCCGGCCCCACGGGCTGCACCCTGTGCTGCAACAGCCATCGGGCGACCATGCCGGATGGCGCCGGTTGCGGCGCCGGACTGTCCACGACCGCCGGGACCGCGTACTCCATGTCAAGACCCACCGGCCTACGATAGTCGGCGTGCCCAAGGTCGGCAGACGCCGGTGGTCGCAGCATCCGGCCCGGATCGTTCCCGTCGCGTTCGCGTGTCTGGTCGCCATCGGCACGGTCCTGTTGTTGCTGCCCATTTCGCGCAGCGGGCCGGGCGGGGCGCCTTTGCTCACCGCGTTTTTCACGTCCGCGTCGACGGGTTGTGTGACCGGGCTTTCCGTGGTCGACGTGGCCACCTACTGGTCGCCGTTCGGGCATGTGGTGCTGCTCGTGCTGATGCAGATCGGCGGGTTCGGCATCATGGCGCTGGCGTCGCTGCTGGGCCTGACCTTGGCGCGCCGGCTCGGGCTGACCGGCCGGCTCACCGCGCAGGCCGAGACGCACGCGACCGGGCTGGGCGATCTGCGGGGCGTGCTGCTGCGGGTGGCCGTGTTCACGGTCGTCACCGAGGCGCTGATCGCGATCGTCCTGACCGGACGGTTTTGGCTGGGCTACGACTATGGGTTCGGCAAATCGGTGTGGATGGGCGTGTTCCACGCCATCTCGGCGTTCAACCACACCGGATACGCGCTGTTCTCCGACAATCTGATGGGCTTTGTCGGTGACTGGTGGATCTGCGTGCCGATCATGCTGGGCATGATCTCGGGCAGCATCGGATTTCCTGTGGTGTACGAGTTGTCGCGCCGCGGCACGCATCCCAGCCGGTGGTCGACGCACACGCGGATCACGGTGTACGGCACGGCCGCGCTGCTGGCGGTCGGGTTCCTCGCGATGCTCACGCTGGAGTGGTCCAACCCCAACACGTTCGGGCCGTTCGACTTCTCGACGAAGATCCTGGCCTCGATGTTCCAGGGCACGTCGCCGCGCACGGCCGGGTTCAACACTGTCGACTTTGGACAGATGCACTCGGAGACGCTGCTCATCGCGGACTGGCTGATGTTCATCGGCGGGGGCAGCGCTGGCACCTCCGGCGGCATCAAAGTGACGACGTTCTTCCTGCTGGCGTTCGTCATCTGGGCCGAGGTGCGCGCCGAGCGGGACGTGGTGGCCGGGCGGCGCCGGATCGCCGAGGCCACACAGCGGCAGGCCATCACGGTCGCGCTGCTGGGCGTGGCGTTTGTCGCCGCGGGGACCATCGCGCTGCTGATGATGACCGATTACGCGCTGGAACAGGTGTTTTTCGAGGCGATGTCGGCCTTCGCCACGACCGGCCTGACCACCGGCATCACGTCGTCGCTGCCGCCCGCCGCCCAGATCGTGCTGATAGTCCTGATGTATGTGGGCCGCGTCGGCACCGTCACCGTCGCCTCGGCGCTCGCGCTCAGCGAGCGGCGGGCTCTCTACCGCTATCCAGAGGAGCGACCCATTGTCGGCTAATCACGACATTCCCAGCGACGAACCGGTTGTGGTGATAGGCCTGGGCCGGTTTGGCGGCACGCTGGCCGAGGCGCTGCACCGGCTCGGGCACGAGGTGCTGGGCCTGGACGAAAACATGCGGATCGTGCAGCAATACGCCGATCGGCTCAACCACGTGGCGCAGGTCGACTCCACCGACGAGGAGGCGCTGCGCCAGCTGGGCGTGGCCGACTTCCGCCGGGCGGTCGTCGCCATCGGCACCGACATCGAGGCCAGCGTGCTGACCGTGGTGGCGTTGCGCGAGTTGGGGGTGCAAGACATCTGGGCCAAGGCCATCTCGGAGAAGCACGCCAAGGTGCTGGCGGCGGTCGGCGCGGCACACGTCGTGCGACCGGAGGCCGCGATGGGCGAACGGACCGCGCACCTGATCACGAGCAAGATGATCGACTTCATCGAGTTCGAGGACCACTTCTCGATCGCCAAGACACGGGCGCCGAGGGATGCTGTCGGCAAAACGCTCGCCGAGGTGGGTCTGAGGTCGAGATACCGGGTGACGGTCGTGGGCGTGAAACAGCGCGGCGAGGACTTCACCTACGCCCGGCCCGAAACCGTTGTCCCGGCCGATGCCGTGCTTATCGTGGCGGGCCGGACCGAAGACGTGGAGCGGTTCGCGGCCATCACCTGATTGTTTGCAACAGCCCGTGCACAAACCACCATTGGCTGTCGCCGAGCTCGACCAGCCACTGCGTCGGCACGTCCGGATCCCGTTGGCGCGCTTCGGGAAATCGATCCAGCACGTCGCCCACCACGCAGCCCCACGCTTCCCCGAGCGCGGGTGTGCCGGTCGCCCGCACCAGCCAGCCGTGCAGCACCACCCGGCCCACGCCCACGACAGCCTCCCAGCGCAGGTCCGGCCATAGGCCGGCCAGCCGCCACTGGCACGCCGTGACCGTCACGTCGCCGACCCGTCTGTCCTCTTCGGACTCGGGTGGGCCGAGCGTGGCACGGTAAAGGTCCAGCCCGCGCGGCGCCCGGCGGGCGTGCAGCATGGACTGCCACCGGTTGTGCGCGGCCATGTATTCGGCGTGCGTCGCCCCCAGCCGCTCGATCGCCTCCTCCACGAGATCCGGCTGGAAGTCGGCCATCCGGCGCAGCAGCATCAACTGGAATTCGCGCCGCGCAAACCCATTCACCACCCCCTTCTACCATCCCGCAGGCCGTTATCGTGACCGGGGTGGATCGCCACGCACGCCGGCCAACTCAGCACCGCCCGTCAATCCGAACTGATAACGTTACATACATGATGGTCGATACTTTGGTGGGCCGGGCCACTCGCGTGGTCGCGGTCGTGATGCTGGCGGCGGCCGGGGCCGTAGCGCCGTTCGAAAGCGTGGCACACGCCGCCACGCCGGACGCTTGGGGATTCGCCTACCTCGATACCGCTACCCCACCGTCCTCCCCGTGCTTCTACGTCCCGGCCCCCGCCATGCAGGCAGTCAGCTCGGGTCTGCCGGCCACGGCCTGTTCGACCGGGACCGGGACCGGCACCTACCGGGTCACCTTCCCCGGCATCGCCTCGAACTCCGGTGTCGCGCACGTGACCGCGGTGACCATCAACGACCAGTGGTGCCAGCTGGCCGGCTTCGGCGTGTCCGGTGCCGACGAGTACGTGGACGTGCGCTGCTACCAGGCCGGCGGCACCCTGGGGCCGGCGGTGTTCACGGTCCTGTACTCGACCAGCTCGCTCGGGCCGCCGGCCGGCATCGGATATTACGGGTACGTCCGGTCCAGCCCGTCCGGTGTCATGCTGGCCAGCTACAACAACACCGGGTCGGCAAACTCCGTGATCAACCTTCCCCAGGCCGGGCTGTACATGGTGACCCTGCCCGGGATGTTCACCGGCGGCGTGCCGGACGGCAACATACAGGTGACGGCCGAGAACGCCACCGACCCCCGGCGGTGCAACGTAGCCGGCTGGAACAACCCGCAGGAAGGGGAGCAGGCGATCACCGTCGCCTGCTTCGACGGCCAGAACAAGCCGGCCGACAGCGGGTTCACCCTCACCTTCCAGAGCAAGCGCAAGGTCTACGGCGCGGTGGGGCCGCCCGTGACGGCGCACTTCGGCTACGACTGGGTGCCCCAGGTGGACATGCCGGCCAACTTCAACTCGTCAGGCAGATTCAACAAGATCACCACGGTTTCCCCCGGGCAGAGCTCCATGCAGCTGCCGCTGATCGGGGTGGGCCGCATCCACGTCCAGGCCACCGCGTTCAACAACAGCGCCGCGCACTGCACCCTGCGGCCGGGTTTCACCGTCGTTGAGGCCACCATTTTCGTCTCCGCGACCTGCTTCACCGGTTCCGGGTCGCTGGTCGACAGCGACCTGTTCCTGACGTACACCTCCGACAGCTGACTTCCGGGACCGCCCGTGCCGCGGAAGTGCTCGGCCGGGCAGCTCGGCGATGTCGAACACAGCGGTCCACGCCACCCGGTCGGTCACCGCCGGCCGGGTGACGTCCCGCGCCTTCGGCCGCTCCTCGATCACAATCCGCCCGGCCCGCGGCGCCGCGAAGGCCCGCAGCAATGATCGATTGAAGGGCTGCAGGGCTGGCGGGCGGTCGATACAGTTTCGGCCGTGACGGGTTCTTGGGTGAGGATCACGGGGGCGTTGCTGGTGTTGTCGCTGGTCGCGGGCTGCGGTGCCAGCCACGATATCGGCGACGTCGAGGAGAGGTTGGCGCGGCACTATCTTGAACCGCTAGCTGCGGCCGGGATCGACGCCGCCGTCCTGGAGACCTGCCGCTATCGGGGGTCGGTGGATGAGCCGTGGCACTTGAGCATCGAGTTGCGGTTGGATGCCACGCAGGGCCGGGCGGCGGACGTGCTGCAGGGCGAGGGCATGGTCGTCCTGCGGGACCGGGATCCGATGATTGTGCAGCAGATCCCCGACAATCCGAGCGACGGGTGGAACGGGGTGCTGGCCGGCAAGGGCGACGGTTCCCTGCTGACACTCGTGTACAACAACGTGCGGCACTCCGGTTGGTCCGGCGCCGTGGGCTGGGCGGAGTCGTGCCCCAGCGGGGTGGGGTCGGACGGCTGAGTCGGCGGTTTGCCGACAGACTGCGCCGCAGCCCGATCTCGTAAGGTGTCTCCCATGGACGGCGGCGGTGAGCACTTCATACCCTTTCGCAAGGCGGACATCGTGGCGATGCTCGCCGATGAGGTGGACGAGCCCGAGCGCGAGGCGTTTCGCGGGTTTGCCAGGGCGCTGGCGACGCTGCTGCATATGCGGTTTCACGACCGGATCGAGGCGCTCAAGGACGCCTATCATCCGTTCAATCATGAGGCCGACACGCGCACGGTGGCCAAGCTCGGCCCGGCCGAGCGTGCGGCGGCCCGCCGGCGGCTTGAGGTGGAGCTGACCGAGCTGGCCAAGGCGGCCAACTTCACGCAGATCGACATGGCCGAGCTCGACCGCGCCTTCACCGAGCATTCGCTGCTGAAGGTGCGCCTCGCCGTCGACCGGTCGGCGTTCGACAAGATTTTGCTTTTTCGCCGCGGCGAGTCGACGGTCACGCGGGAGGTGCCGATCCTGTTTGGGTTGCGGCGCAAGACGATTGCCGTCACAGAGTATTCCCGGGTGCTGGTCTATGCCACGCTCAAGGACACCCTGGTCACCATCATCAAGCTCTTTCAAAATGTGCCCCGCTACGACCTCGAGATGGTGTTTCCGCACGTCCAGGTGCGGATGCGGGGCATTGACAAATGGCTTATCGGGATACCGGCGATAGTCTCCGGGATCGTCGTCATCGCCACCAAGCTGGTCACGTCGCTGGGCCTGCTGCTGCTCCTGATCGCCTTCTGGATGGGCCTGAGCGACAAACCCGTGACGCTGGACCAGACCGGGCTCATCTCCCTCGGGATTGGACTGACCGCGTTCGGCGCCTATCTCGTGCGCCAGGTGTCCAACTTCAAGAATCGCAAGCTGCTGTTCATGAAGGCGCTGTCGGAAAACCTGTACTTCCGCAACCTCGACAACGACGCGGGCGTCTTCCATCACCTGCTCGACTCGGCCGAGGAGGCGGAGGTGATCGAGGCCTTGCTGGCCTACCATTTCATCCGCACCGCGCCCAAGCCGCTCACCGCCGCCGATCTCGACCGCGCGATCGAGGACTGGTTCGCCCAGCGCTGGGACGCCCGGGTCAACTTCGAGATCGAGGACGGGCTGCGCAAGCTGCGCGAGCTGGGGCTGGTGCGCGAGGACGGCACCGGCACGCTGAGCGCCGTCCCGCTCAGCGAGGCCGAAGCGTGTCTACTCGTGCGACCGACTGATCTATCTGCGCCACACTGATCTGTCCACTTCGGACCATTTCGAGCACCTTGGCCACCGTGCCCTCGACCACGGTCGTGTCGTACACCGCCTGGTTGGCGAACACCAGCAGGTCCACCCCCGCCTCCAGCGCCAGCGCCACGGACTCGTCCCGCCCGTAGCGGGTCGTGATCGCGACCGCCTGCATGTCGTCGGTGACGACGGGCCCCGTCCAGTCGAGCTCGTCGCGCAGCAGGCCCTGCACGACCGCCCGCGACAGCGACACGGGCCTGTCGGGTTCGAGCTGGCGGTTGAGGAAGTGGGCCACCATCACCGAGTCGGTCATGCCCGTGTCGATCAGCCTCTTGAACGGCTCGAGCTCGGCGCGCGTCCACGACGCACTCACATCAACGGCTTCAAAATCCGTGTTGCCTGTCGCGCTGCCCAATCCCGGGAAGTGCTTGAGGGACGTCCGGACGCCGGTCTCGCGGTGCACCCGGATCTCCTCGGTCGCGCACGACACCACCACGTCCGGTTTGGCCGAAAAGGCGCGCCCGAGCCCTGCCACGGCCGGGTTGGTCGGATTGACCGCGAGGTCGACGACCGGGGCGAAGTTGTAGTTGGCCCCGATCGACGCCACGCTTTCGGCGATCGTCGAGGCCCAGTCCCGCGTGACCGCCGTCGAGTTGGCCGCCCCGATCTCGGCCTGAGACATCGTGGCCGGGAAGCCGTTGGCCGGGTTGAGCCGTGCGATCCGGCCGCCCTCCTGGTCGATCGACACGATCAGCCGCTGGCCCCCGGCCGCCCCCTTCAACGTCTTGACCAGCTCGGTCACCTGCCCCGGCGACGTGATGTTGCGCGGGGCGCCGGTCAGCTGGTCACGGTCGAACAGGATGACCCCGCCCAGGCCCTGCTCGGAGATGGCCCGCATGATCCAGTCATCGGGGCGGACGGTCTCGCCGCGGAACCCGACGATCAGCAGGCTCGCGATCTTCTTCCGCAACGCGGCCTCATCTATGCCGCCGGCCGCGGGAGACGGCGCCGAAGGGGACGGCGGCGACGGCTGGGGCGGCGTCGCGGAGCTGCCGCACGCGCCGAGGGTCGCCACGCCGATCCCGGCGAGCAGCCCCCGGCGGGTGAGTCCCTTCACCCGTACCACGTTACGGGATTTTAGAGATGATTTGTCCTTAAAAACTCAGACCCTGGTCACGCGCACCGCGTCGGCGATGACGTAGCCCGCGGCACTGGTCCAGCGGCTCACGCCGACCAGGTCGCGGTCGCCCGCCGCCAAGGCGAACGTGCCCAGCGAGCGCCACGCGCCCCCGCCTGTGCGCTGGTCGACGTTCACCGTCTGGTTGCCGCTCGCGGCCACGACGATGTGCGGCGCCGACGCGCTGTAGCCGGCGTCTGCCGCGTGCCACACGTCGACCCGGTAGTTGCCTGCCGCCGGGATGTTCACCTTGAACCAGGCCGGGTCGCTGGCGAGGACCGGATTGGCGAACCGGTAGTCGGCGCCGTAGCGCTGGCTCGAAAACGTCGACGTGCCCCAGTTGGCGCTCGCGGTGAACCGGCCCTCCGTCGCATTGTCCACAATGGAGGAATACGTCGGGGGTGGGTCGCCCAGCCCGAGGTAGGCCGCGATGCCCTGGGCGTGCCCGCGGGCGGTGGCCGTGATGAACGCCGCGTTCTTGAGCAGGTTGGCGTCGGCGGCCGTGTCGATGAACAGGTTTTCGGTGAGCACGGCCGGCATCGTGCTCTCCCGCAACACGTGGAAGTTGGCCGTCTTCTGGCCGCGATCGGTGACCGTGCCCACCGAACGCATGCCCGCCAGCGCCCGAGCGTGGATGTTTTGCTGCAGGCGTATGGTCGCCGCGTCGGAGGTCGGGTAGCGGTAGCTTTCGAAACCGGTGCCGCCGCCGGCGTTGATGTGGACGCTGACAAACAGGTCCGCGCCCCAGGCGTTGGCGTCGCTGGTGCGATAGTCCAGCGTGCGGGTGATGTCCGTGGTGCGCGACATCCGCACATCGACCGTCCAATTCGCCTGCAGGATGTCGCGCACCTGCAGCGCGATGGCCAGGGTGACAGCCTTCTCCTGCAGCCCGTTGCCGACCGCGCCGACATCGGTGCCGCCGTGGCCCGGGTCTATGTAGATCTTGGGCGGCGCCGCGAACGCGCGTCCGACCGAAACCCACGGCGCCACAAGAAGCCCGGCCGTGGCGGCCAGGACGGTTCTGCGCCGTGCGAGGGGTTCATTGCTCATGTGCAACCTCTCATTCGTTAACGCTTCACGGCGCGACTATAACGAATGTAAAGGAATCACTGAAGATTTTTTTCTTTTTTGCCGGTACCGTCGTCAGTCCGCGCCATCCCACCCGTTGACCTCGCACATGCCCGGATCGTCAAAATCTGTAGATCATCTGACCAACTGACGTCGCGTGGAGGGCGAAGCCCTTCGGATGGGCTGAGTACACCGAATGGCCGGCCCATCGGGCGGTATTGTTGCGAAATGGGACCACTTCGGTACTCCATCAACGTCACATTGGAC
>JBIOYB010000305.1:0-5883 GCA_044869915.1 Allorhizocola sp. | reverse complement strand
CGGGCTGACAGGCGACAACGGCCTGCTCGGCGGCACGCTCAATACGGTCACCGGCACCGTCGGTGGGGTTACCGGCAGCGTGGGCGGCCTCGGCGGCACGCTCGACGTGGTCGGCGACGTGACCGGGACATTGGGTGTGGGCAATCTCACCGGAAGCCTCGGCCTGGGTGGCGAGGCAAGCGCGTCCACCAACGGCGGCGGGCTGCTCGATCTCGGTGGCCTGCTTTAAGAACCTCCTTGTGAAGGGTCCCAACGGGCCGGGCCGTGTAACACACGGCCCGGCTCCACCGATATACCAGCAGCGGTAAGAGCGCGGCAACGCCAGAAAGAACCAAACCCGGCGCGGGCTCAAGAAATGCGGCTGATTTAAAAGGCCGTAGCCCACGACTTGAAAATTCCTCTGAAATCAGCAGAATCGTGGTCGTGGTAGCGCCAATCTGGCTTAACGTACTCGATGAGACTTCTCGGCTGTGTCAGGCGCACGGCCGCGCCGACCTGATCGAGTGGCTGCGGCAAAAACGCGCGCAGCTATTGGACAGCCAGCTGCGCGTGCTCGTGGTCGGCGAACCCAAGCAGGGCAAGAGCCAGCTGGTCAACGCGTTGATTAACGCCAATGTGTGCCAGGTCGGCGACGGTGCGACCACGACGGTGCCGACCATCGTGCGCCACGCCGAGCAGCAGACGTCCGTGACGCACCCGTCGCATGTGGAGATCGGCGTGCCGCGCGGGCTGCTCGCCTCGGGCATCGTGCTGATCGACATGCCGGGCATCGACGACACCGACCCGGCCCGGCTCAAGCCGCAGCCGGCCGACGTCGTGCTGCTGGTCTCCGACGCCACCCGCGAGCTGTCGGTCACCGAGCTCAACCTGCTCCTGCACCTGGCACAGTCGCACGCGCACGTCGCGGTCGTGCTCACGAAGATAGACATCTCGCCCCACTGGCGGCTCATCGCCGACCACAACCGGCAGCAACTCGCCGGCGTCGGTGTGGCCGCGACCGTCATCCCGGTCTCGTCGGCGCTGCGGCTGGAGGCGGCCACCAGCAACGACCACGGCATCAACGCCGAGTCGGGCTTCCCCGTGCTGTTGTCGCGGCTGATGCGCGACCACTCGGTCAAGGGCGACGAGCTCGCCCGGGCCACCGTCAACCTGGTCGTGCGCAGCGTCGTCGACCAGCTCGCCGCGCCCCTGCGCGAGGAACTGTCCATTGAGGACAGCCCGGCCCGGTCCGACTCGATGTCGCGCCTGCGCGACGCCCAGCGCGCGGTCGACGAGCTGCGCCGGTGCTCGGTCAGCTGGCAGAACACGCTCAACGACGAGATGGCCGATCTCATGTCCGACCTCGAATACGACCTGCGCGACCGCACCCGGCGCATCCTGCGCGAGGTCGACGAGGTGTTCGAGGAGACCGATCCGCTGACCGACTGGGAGGCCTACTCCGGCTGGCTCGACGAAAACCTCATCGACGCGGCCGAGGCCAACTACCGGTGGATGGTCCAGCGCTGCGAGGCGGCGACCCGGCGGGTGGCCGACCACTTCGCGGTCTACGGCTACGGCTATGACGCGCTGCCGCGGTGGTCGATGCGCGTGCCCGACGACCTCGCCGAGCGGGTGTCCATCATCGAGCAGCCCCGCATCGAGAAGTTCTCGCCCACGCAAAAGATCTTCTCCGGGCTGCGCGGGTCCTACGGCGGCATCCTCATGTTCGGCCTCGCGACGAGCCTCGCGGGCATGCCGCTGATCAACCCGGTGTCGCTGGGCGCGGGCGCCCTGTTCGGCGGCAAGACCGTGTTCGACGAGAGCAAGTCCGCGCTCAAGCGCCGCCAGTCCGTGGCCAAGCAGGCGTCGCAGCGCCACGTCGACGACTTCTTCCTGCGGTTCAACAAGGACTGCCGCGACACCGCGCGGCAGGTGCAGCGGATGCTGCGCGACCACTTCGCGGCGCTGACCGAGCAGTTGCAGGAGGCCATCATCCAGTCGTTCCGCCGCGCCAAGCAGGTCGCCGACGTCGAGCGCGACCAGCGGCACCGGCAGATCGAGCAGCGGCTGCGCCAGCTCGCGTCCGTGTATGAGCAGGCGCAAGCGTTGGTGGCGGCGTGAAGCCCGAGGAGTCGGCGTGAGACTCGAGGAGGCCGCGTGGGCGCTGCTGCAGGAAACGCTTGACCTCTATCGCGACGACCCGCAGGCCGGCGCGCATGTGCATCACCAGATCACGCGGCTTTCCGACCCGCTGCGCATCGCGGTCATGGGCCAGGCGAAGTCGGGCAAATCGACGTTGGTCAACGCCATCCTGGGTGAGGAGATCGCGCCCGTCCTGGACAATGTCCTTACTTGGTACCACGACGGCCCCACGCCGCTGATCACCGCCTACACGGTGACGGGCGCGGCGCATGACCTGCCCGCGACCCGTTCGGCCGCCGGCATGCGCGTCGACCTCGCCGGATGGCGGGCCGATCAGCTGCGCGACATCGTCGTGCAGTGGCCGATCCGCGCCCTGCGCAACGCGTCCCTTGTGGACACCCCGCCCACCACGCCGCCCGACACCCCGCCCACCACGCCGCCCGCCGCGCCGCCCACCGCCGAGGTCGACGCCGTGCTGTATCTGACCCGTGACATGCGCGCGGCCGACCTCGAAGCACTGCAGTCGGCGCAGCTGTCCACCGTGGCCCGGGCCGCACCCATCGACACGATCCTCGTGCTCTCCCGCGCCGACGAGATCGGCGGCGGGCGCATCGACGCCCTGCTGACCGCCCGGCAACTGGCCCGCCGGCACCACCGCGATCCGCGCGTGAGCGCGGTGAGCCTGGGCGTGGTGGCGGTCAGCGGGCTGGTGGCGCTCGCCAGCCGGGTACTGTCCGAAGAGGACTTCGAGCGGCTGCAGACCGTGGCGTTCATGCCGCGCCCCGAGCTGGACGGCTACCTGCTGTCGGCCGACCGGTTCGCCTCCGCGGGCGGCGGCGAGCTGCTCGAGCGCTTCGGGCTGCACGGGGTGCGCCTTGCCACCACGCTGATCCGCACCGGCCACGACACCCGGGCGAAGCTGGGCGCAGAGCTGGCCCGGCGCAGCGGGCTCGGCGAGCTGCGGGAGGCGCTCAACCAGTACTTCATCGAGCGGCGCGAGGTGCTCAAGGCGCGCTCGGCCCTCATCGCGCTGGAGGAGCTGCTGCGCGCCGACGAGTCCCGCCCCGGCGTGCCAGACCTGCTGGCCCGCCTGGAACGGGTGGTCGCGGGCGCGCACGAATTCGCCGAGCTGCGCCTGATGGCCTCGCTGCGCTCGGCCGACGTGTCCTTTGACGACGATCTCAACGCCGAGGCGCACCGGCTGATCGGCGGCAACGGTGCCGACGTCGCGGCGCGGCTCGGGCTGGAACACGAGGCCAACGACGCCGAGCTGTGGGCGCTGTGCTCCGAGTCGCTGATCCGGTGGCAGGGGCTGGCCGAGGATCCGGCCTTTGGCCTGGACCTCGCCCAGCAGCGCGCGGCCCAGGTCGTCGTGCGCAGTTGCGAGGGTCTGTTCGCCGAGCTGGCCGAGGCACGCCGGTTCGGCTACGCCCGCTGAGCGCGTTGACGGGCAGGTACAGACTTATCCCGTGTCGCAACTCCTAGACGGCCTGCTGCCCGAACCGGCAGCCGCGCTCTATCAGCGCCTGCTGAGCACCGGTCACCTGAGCCTGGCCGAACACCCGGAGCTCAAGGACTCCGACGAAATGCGCGAGCTGCTTGACCGCGGCTTCGCCCGGGAACGCCACGTCGGCGAGCCGCTCATCGTCCCGATCGAGCCGATCCGCGCGATCGAAAACGCTTTGCTCGTCGCCCAGCACCGCATCCTCGATCAGCAGCGCGTGGTGGTGCGGGTGCGCGAGCAGATGTCCGATCTGCAACGCGCCTATGTCGTGGGCGGCGCCGAACCGGACGACGTCGCCTCGTCGATCCAGGTGCTCACCGACCCGGCCGAGATCGGCGCCCTGTCGGCCGAGCTGCTGCTCGCGGCGCAGCGGGACGTGTCCAACCTGGAAACCGCGCACTTTCGGCGGACGCCCGATCCGAAGTCGGTCAGGGTACCGCCAAAAGATGTTTTGGAGAGGGGTGTCTCGTTTCGCACGATCTATTCGCGTGCGGTGCTCGACATCCCGGGCGCGCCCGAGATGATCCGGCTGTGCGCGGCCGGCGGCTGGCGGCAGCGCGTGCTGACCGAGCTGCCGATGAAGATGGTGCTCGTCGACGAGCGGGCGGCGCTGCTGCCGCTGGATCCGACGGGGGTGCAGGGCGCCGTGCTGATACGCGCGCCGGTGATCGTCGCGATGCTGCGCTCATATTTCGAGCTCCTGTGGGTGCGCGCGATCGAGCTGGAGACCGTGCCGGGCGGACCGGGCAGCGGCCGGCTGACCGGCGTACAGGAAAAGGTGTTGCGGCTCATGCTGACCGGCGCGACCGACGCCGCCGTCGCGCGACATCTGGGCATCAGCGAGCGGACCGTGCGCCGGCACATCGCCACCCTGCTCGAGCTGCTGGGCGTGGACAACCGCGTCACGGCGGCGGTGACCGCCGTGCGCGACGGCTGGCTCGATTAGAGGACGCCATAGTCGTAGAACGTCCACTGCCACTCGTATTTGTACGATGGCTGGCTCTCGGTCGGGATGAACGCCCATCCGGCGAAGGCGGCCAGGTAGCTTGCGCCGGAACGGTTGCCGGCCCGCCACTGGAGTGCCGGTCCCAGCACGATGCGGGCGAGCTCGCCGTTGTCGAGCAGGGCATAGGCCACGCCCGGCGCGACCGCCATCGTGGCCGAGCGGGTGGGCGGCGGCAACACGCTGGCGTTGTGGGCCTGGCCCTCGGTGGTGCAGAAGGCGTAGCCGGGCGGATCGTCTTGCAGCGCAACGTATCGCATGGTGGGGCTGAGCGTGGAGGCGAACACGATCGGGCCGAGCTTGCAGCCCTCGCCGAGGTCCTGCGGCCCGGCCTCCCACGCGTCCTCGCCCTCCCTCCATCCAATATGGACCCAGCGGAGGAGGTGGCCGCTGCTGTCCAGGGCGAAGAGCTCTCCCAGTCCGTTCGCGACAATTTGGCGGTATCTCGACCAGTCGCCGAATTGGCCGCCCACCGCGATCGGCGCGCCGAGCCGGCCGGTGGTCGCGTCCTGCCGCGCCCACCACAGCTGCCCACCGCCGGTGACACCGTAGATCGCGGACGCGGTGTCCTCGAGCATGCCGCCCCAGAACAGTTGCCGGGTCTGCCCCGCGGCCAACTCGGCGACCGGGCGCGGCCGCAGGAACTCGCCGTGCCCGGCGCGCACGCAGAACCGCTGCTCGACCAGCGCTCCGGTCGCGGTCACGCCGAACACGGGCTCGATCCGCTCGCAGTCGGCCGTGCCGGATGACGGCGGCGCGGCCGGTACCAAAAGAATCGCAATCAACAGTATCGGTTTCATCGATGGCTCACGGTAGACGGGGTCACCCGCCCGGTCCACATTTTCGCGGGGCCGACACAGGCCACTGACCGCACCCGGCCAGAATTACTCCCGCGCAAACTCCGTTGGCCACAAGCGGTCAGTGGCCGGTGGTGACCTTATGCGAAGCGATTGCGCGGCAATAGCTTTCGTCGCACCTACGGATGAAGGGAAGACGTATGAAGCGACGTCTCAGCGTTTTGCTCGCGGCGGTCCTACTTGGCGGCGGCTTGTTCGCGCCGTCGGCGGCGGTGGCCGCGGAGCCGAGCATCGCGGCCTGTGAGGTCCGGCAGCGGTTCGAATGGGGGCCGGGGAAGGTGTTCAACCCGGGCGAGTGCTACACCGTGGCGGGCGCGAGCCTCTACATGCAGCACGACGGCAACTTGGTGGTCTATTACAACGGCGGCTGGACGTGCGCGACCAACACGGCCGGTGCC
>JBIOYB010000304.1:0-15740 GCA_044869915.1 Allorhizocola sp. | reverse complement strand
ATTCGACGCGTGCAGCACGTAGATGCCGTCCATGATGAGCAGCAGCACGAGCGCGATGATGACCGAGATCGGGGCGAGCGCGCGGAAGGTGCGCCGGGGCAGGCGCTGGCAGATCCAGAACGCGGCGAGGCCGACCACGGCCGCGAACACCTGCTGCAGGATCACCTTGTAGGCGTTGCCCGACGAACCGAACGACGACACGCTCGTGGCCGAGAACACCATTGCCAGGCCGATGATGAGCAGCAGCCCGGAGCTTGAGAGCAGCAGATAGTACGACGCCAGCGGCCGGTCGAGCAGGCCGCGCAACGCCGCGGCCCACATCAGTGGATCACGCCGGCGTTCGGACTCGGCACTCATGCCGAATGCTCCCGCTGGGGACATTCAGGGCGATGGTGGTCGCATTGGGCATGAGGCACAAGGCCGGCTGCAATCCTGATGACCTCGAACGAGTTCTCAGTCATAGCTGATGGACCGCCTGCGCGAACGCTCTGCCGCGATGGTCGTAGCCGGTGAACATGTCTTTGGACGCGGCGGCAGGGGCCAGCAACACCGTGTCGCCCGCCCGCGCCATGGCCGCGGCCGCTCGCACTACCTCCCCCATCGCCCCATCATCGGTCCGTGAGACGTCGACGACCGGCAGGCTGGGCGCGTGTCGCGTGAGAGCTTCTCGAATTTCGCGCCGGTCGACGCCGAGCAGCACCGCGCCGGCGAGGCGGGGCGCGACCAATTCCACCAGCGGGGCGATGTCGACGCCTTTGAGCTGCCCGCCGGCGACCCAGACGATCCGGTCATAGGAGGTCAAAGAGGCCTGCGCCGCGTGCGGGTTCGTGGCCTTGCTGTCGTCCACATAGGACACTCCGCGGACGGTCGCGATCGGCGCGTTGCGGTGCGGCTCGGGCACGTAACCCCGCAGGCCGGCCCGGATCGCGTCGTGTGACACGCCCACCGTGCGGGCCAGCGCCGCCGCCGCGAGCGCGTTGGCGACATTATGCGCCCCAACGGGTTTGACATCCGCGATCGTGGCGATCTCGTGCGCGTCACCCGGCTCCATCCGGTCGACGAGCAACTCCTCCACCACGCCAACACATCCCGCCGGCGGCATGCCGAGGGTGAACCCGATCCGGCGCCCGTCGACCTTGCCCAGCAGGGACTCCACGATCGGGTCGTCGAGGTTGCCGATCGCGATGCCGCCCCGCCACACCGGGATCTTGTCCAGCACATAGTTTTCGAACGTGCCGTGCCAGTCGAGGTGGTCCTCGGCGAGGTTGAGCAGCGCGCCCGCGTGCGGCGCCATGGTCGACGACCAGTGCAGCTGCTGCGCGGTCAGTTCGACCGCCAGCACGTCGTAGCCGGTCTGCAGCTCGACCAGCGGCACTCCGACGTTGCCCGCGGCGATGGCCCGCAGCCCGGCCGCCTGCAGGATCGAGGCCAGCATCGTGGTGGTGGTCGTCTTGCCGTTGGTGCCCGTGATGCCCAGCCAGATGGGCGCGTCCGGGCCGCGCAGCCGCCAGGCGAGCTCCGGCTCGCTGTAGACGTCGAGCCCGCAGGCCAGCGCCGCCGCCGCGATCGGGTGGTGCGGCGGGATGCCGGGGCTCACCACGACCTCGTCCACCCCGGACAGCAGCGCCGCCGGATCGGGCTCGCCGATGATCGTCTCGATGCCGGCCGCGTCCAGGCGCGCGTCGCGCAGGACCCGGTCGACGACCCGCACCGTGTGCCCGCGAGCGTGCAGGGTCAGCGCGCTCGCCGCGCCCGCCATCCGCGCACCGACCACCAGAAAGCTTGTCATCCCATGTGCGCCAAGAAGTCGCTGTAGAACAGGCCCAGCCCGAGCGCCACGCAGATGCCGCCGACGATCCAGAAGCGGATCACGATATTGACCTCGCTCCAGCCCTTCAGCTCGAAATGATGCTGTAACGGCGACATCAGGAAGATGCGTTTACCGGTCGTCTTATAGGAGATCATCTGCAGGATGACCGAGCCCAGCAGGATGACGAACAGCCCGCCGATGATGGGCAGCAGCAGCTCGGTGCGGCTCGCGATGGCCAGCCCGCCGATCAGCCCGCCCAGCCCGAGCGCGCCCGTGTCGCCCATGAAGATCCTTGCGGGCGCGGCATTCCACCACAGGAAGCCGACGCACGCGCCGGCCGCCGCGGCGCCGATCATCGCGATCTCGAGCGGGTCGCGCACCTCGTAGCAGTAGTTGCCGGGCAGGGCATAGGCGCGGTCGCCACACCAGTGGCGGTATTGCCAAGCTCCGATCAGGCTGAACGCGCTGAGCACCATGACCGACGTGCCCGTGGCAAGGCCGTCCAGGCCGTCGGTGATGTTCACCGCGTTGGACGTGGCGATGATGATGAACGCGAAGAAGATCACCGCACCGACCTTGGTGATGTCCAGCCAGGTGATGTCCTTGACGAACGAGATCTTGGTGGATCCCACGGTCTGTGTGTTGGTGCTCGGGTAGTACAGCGCGATGGTGCCGAACACCGCGCCCACGATCAGCTGCCCGAACAGCTTGCCGCGCTTGCTCAGGCCGCCGCTGTTGCGCCGGCGCACCTTCAGATAGTCGTCGATGAACCCGACCGCGCCGCAGAACACGAACAGGCCCAGCAGCACCAGCGCCGAGATGGTCGGCGTGATCTGCACGATCTGCTTCTCCGGCACGGTGACCAGCGCGATGTGCCCGACCACATAGGCGATCACCGTCGCGACGATGAACACCACCCCGCCCATCGTCGGCGTGCCCCGCTTGCCCTGGTGCGGCGGCACCGGGCCGACCGGCGCGTTTGTGCGGATGGGTTGTGCCGCCTTGAGTTTGGTGAAGGCACGGATGGCTATCGGGGTCCCGAATAAGGAAACAAGAAAACCGACAAGAGTCGCGATGAATACGGCTCTCATGAATCCGCTCGCAGGTTGTCCGCGACGTCCCAGGTGCGATACCGGGAGCCCTTCACCAGCACCACATCCCCCGGCCGAAGTCTTTGCCGCACCGCCGAGATCGCCGCAGCCTGATCGCTCACCAGCACCGGTTCACCTTCCCACTCCGCTACCCGCGACGCGCCGTCGAGGATCGGCGCCGCCGACTCCCCCACCGCGATGACCACGTCCACCCCGAGGGCGGCGGCCAGCGCGCCCACCTCGGCGTGACCGTCCCGTTCGGACGCTCCGAGCTCGGCATGGTAGCCGAGCACGGCGATGGTCCGGCGGGATCGGCCCAGGGCCGACAGCGACCGCAGGGCCGCGGCGGTGGAGTCGGGATTCGCGTTGTAGGAGTCGTCGATGACCGTGACACCGTCGGCACGGTCGAAAACATCCATCCTTCGGGCCGAAATCAGCCTCAGCTCGGCTAAACCCTGGTGCAGTTGGTCCTCCGGGAGGCCGCATCGGCTCGCGACGGCCGCCGCGAGCAGGGCGTTGCCCACCTGGTGGGCGCCGCTGACCAGCAGCTTGACCCGCCGGCCGGCGACGGTGAATGAGGGCCGCCCGAGCTCGTCGAGCTCGACGCCGGCGGGCACGTGCACCAGCTCCACCTCGGCGCTTGTCAGTGAGGCCATCGCGGCCACCTGCGGGTCGTCGCCGTTGAGCACCGCGACACCGCCGGCGGGCAATGCCTGCACCAGCTCCGACTTGGCCTTGGCGATCGCGGCGGTCGAGCCGAACTCGCCCACGTGTGCCACGCCGACATTGACGACCACGCCGATGCGGGGCGGCGCGATGCCGCACAGATAGGTGATGTGGCCCGGACCGCGCGCGCCCATCTCGAGCACCAGGAACCGGGTCCGCTCGGTCGCCTGGAGCACCGTGTAGGGCAGGCCCAGCTCGTTGTTGAACGAGCCGGGCGGCGCGATGGTCGGCCCGATCCGTTGCAGCAGTTGGGCAATCATGTCCTTGGTCGAGGTCTTGCCGGACGACCCGGTCACCCCGATGACGGTGACTTGCGGCAATTTATCGAGTACGGCGCGAGCCAGCACCCCGAGCGAGGCGCGCACGTCCCGCACGACGATGGTCGGCGCCCCGCCGACCGCGCGGCTGCCGATGACGCCCACCGCGCCGTTGGCGGTCGCCGCCGCCGCGAACTCGTGCCCGTCCACCTTCTCCCCGACGAACGCCGCGAACAGCCCGCCCGGCCCGATCTTGCGGGAGTCGAACTCGACCCCGCCGGTGACGACGGTGTCGGATCCGTGCAGCTCGCCCCGGACGAGCGCGGCGATCTCACTGAGCTTGAGCGGGATCATGCGTGTCCTCGCAATGCTTCGGAGAGCTCCACCCGGTCGTCGAACGGCAGAACTTCGCCGGCGACCTCCTGGCCGGTCTCGTGTCCCTTGCCCAGCAACGCGATCACGTCGCCCGGTTTGGCCCGGCGCACCGCCTCGGCGATGGCCTCCCGCCGGCCGGCGACCTCGGCCACCTCACCGCGCGGGTTTTGCACCACGGCACCGGCCAGGACCTCGTCGCGGATGTCCGCCGGGTCCTCGGTGCGCGGATTGTCGTCGGTCACTATCAGCACATCGGAACCGCGCGCGGCGGCCGCGCCCATGTGCGGGCGCTTGCCCTTGTCGCGGTCGCCGCCCGCGCCCAGCACGGCGATCAGCCGCCCGCCGCGGGCGTCGGTGAGCTCGCGCAGCGCCGCCAGCGCCGCCACGATCGCGTCGGTCTTGTGCGCGTAGTCAACAACGCCGATCACCTCGGCGTCGGGCGCCGTCACCCGCTCCAGCCGCCCGGGCACGCCGGGGCACGCGGCCACGCCGGCGGCCGCGACCTCGGGCCGGACCCCGACGCCGGTGAGCATCGCGATCGCCAGCAGCGCGTTGGCCACGTTGTGCCGGCCGGGCAGTTGCACCGCCGCCGGCATGTCGCCGATCGGGCCGAACACGGTGAACCGCTGGCCGAAACCCTCGTCAATGGTGTCGGCCGCATGCCACGTCGCTTCCGCGTTGCCCGCGGCCGAAAACGTGACGGTCGAAGGCTTGCGCAGCGGGTGCAGCGCCGGATCGTCGTGGTTGAGCACCTCGAACCCGGCCCGCCCGTCGAACAGGCGCGCTTTGGCCGCGAAGTAGTCCTCCCGGTCGGCGTGGAAGTCCAGGTGGTCCGTGCCGAAGTTGGTCCACCCGGCGGCGTCGAAGCGCACCCCGCCCACCCGGCCCATGGCCAGCGCGTGGCTCGAAACCTCCATGACGACAGCGGTCACGCCGCGCTCGGCCGCGAACGCGAGCAGCGCGTGCAGGTCGGTCGCCTCCGGCGTGGTCCGCACGCTCGACGCGGCGACGTCGCCGATGCGCGTCTCGACCGTGCCGAGCAGGGCCGTCACGTGCCCGGCGGCGCGCAGCCCCGACTCGATGAGGTAGGCCGTCGACGTCTTGCCCGCCGTGCCGGTCACGCCCAGCATGGTCAGCCGCGCCGACGGCGAGCCGTAGACCAGATCGGCCACCGCCCCGAGCACGTCCCTTGGCGATGGCACAACCAGCACCGGCACTCCGATGGACAGCGGGCGGTCGGTGAGAACCGCCACAGCGCCCGCCTCCACGGCTTGCGCGGCGAACTCGGCGCCGTGCCGCCGCGCTCCGGGCAGGGCCGCGTAGAGGTCGCCCGGCCGCACCTGATCACTGGCGTGCGTGACGCCCGTGACCTGCACATCAGCCGCAATGGGCAGCCCCAGCAGGGCCGCGACCGCGGACAGGCTCGATCCTTCGACTGAATCGGGGCGGAAATTGCCGGGCACGGGACGAGACCTTACCTTGCCAGATCCGGATCACTTATCGGGTGATGATAAATTCGGGAGGATTCGTGCCGGTGGGCGGGACCCGGAAATGCCGCAGCGTGTATGCCATCATGTCGCGAAACGCCGGTCCGGCGACAGCGCCACCGCCACCGCCCGCGGTATGGGCGAAGACGGCGATGACATATTTTGGCTGGTCCGCCGGTGCCATGCCGATGAACGACGCGACCTCTCCAGGCGCGTATTTGCCGTCCTTGACCTGCAGACCCGTTCCCGTCTTGCCGGATATCCGATAGCCGTCGAGCCGAGCTTTGACGCCCGTCGCGTCGTTGACCACCGTCACCGCCTCCATGATCTGGCGCAGCGCGACCGCGTTCTCCGGGCTGATCACGCGGTGGTTCTTCGCCGCGCCCGTCGGGGTGTGTGTGCCGTCCGGCGCGATCGTGTCCTTGATGATGTGCGGCTGGATCCACACCCCGTCGTTGGCGATCGCCGCGTAGACCGCGGCCATCTGCAGCGGCGTGACCGCTACGCCCTGCCCGATCGGGATCGAGCCGTATGACGACCCGCTCCAGTTTTCCGGCGGCTGGATCAGCCCGGGCGCCTCGCCGGGCACGCCGATGCCGGTCTCCGCGCCCAGCCCGAACGCCTTCTGGTACTCGTAAAGCTTTTGCGCCCCAAGCATGTCAGCCACCTTGATGGTGGCCACGTTGGACGAGTAGGCCATGAGTCCGGGCAGGGTCAGCTGAGTACCCTCCGAAAAGGAACGTCCGTGGTCGCTGTAGTCCGTGTCGCCCTTGCGGATCTTCGGCCCCACCTTGATCGTCGAGTCGGGCGTGATGACGCCCTCCTGCAGGGCGGCCGCCAGCACGATGGCCTTGTGGATGGAGCCCGGGTCGACCACCGCGCTCGTGGCCATGTCACCACGCTCGGCGGGCTTGTAGGCCGTCGGGTCTTTGGCGTTGTACGTCGGATAGCTGGCCTGCGCGACCACCTCGCCGTTGCGCGCGTCGAGCACGACCGCCGCCGCCCACGTGGCGCCCTGGGCGCGCATCTTGTCGTACAGGATGCGCTGCACCATGAACTGCACGTCGCGGTCGATGGTGAGGGTGAGCGAGCTGCCCGGCTTGGCCGGCGTGACCACCTGGTATCCGCCAGGGATGGGCTTGCGCAGCGCGCCCTGCCCGACCTCGAACGTGAACTTGCCGTCCTTGCCCGCGAGCACCTGGTCGAAGCGCGCTTCGATGCCGGCGAGCCCGTTGAGGTCGGTGCCCGTGAATCCGATGAGGTTGGCCGCGAGGTCGGCGCCTGGCACGTCGCGCCGCTCGTCGCGGTCGACGCGGATGCCCGGCAGCTTGAGGTCGGCGATGCGCTGGGCGACCTCGACGTCCACACCGCGCGCGAGATACACGAACCGCGAACCGGCCGCCCCGGGCTCTTTCTTCGCCATCTTGGGCAGCAGCTCGGACACGGCGATGCCCAGGTGCGGCGACAGCGCGGCCGCGGTGGCCGGCGCGTCCCTGACCACTTCGGGGTCGACGGCGATGTAGCGGGCCTCCACGCTGCGCGCGAGCACCGCGCCGTTTCGGTCCAAAATGGACCCTCGCGGCGCGGGCAGGTCGATGGTGCTGAGCCGATCTCGCAGCCCCGCGGCGGCGTATGCGGGCGCGTCGGTCAGCTGCAGCTGGATCAGGCGCAGCCCGATGATGGTGAACAGCAGCAGCGACAGACCGGTGGCCAGGCGCAGCCGCCGCCGCGGCTCACCGAGCCGTGGCGGCGTGGGCGTCCGCTTTATCTTGAGCTTCTTGAGCACGACCCGTTGGCGCGGCGGCGGTTTGGGCTTGCGCATGGCCGCCTTCTTGCGCGGCACGGATGCCGCCTTGTGCACGACCCGCTCCGGGCGGACCGACCGGTCGATCGGCCCGGTGTCACGGACGGTCCGCCCACGGGGAGTGTAGGCACGCGCGTTGCCAATGCCACTGCGTCGCTGCGGCTTCTTGTCCTCCGGCATGCCTACCTCCCCGTGGATTGGCTCTTTGAACTGTCACGCTTGGACCCGTCGGCCCGTCGCGCTCGGACTCACTGACTTGCCGCGCTCGGCGTGCCGCTGGCCGGCTTCGGCACCCCGATGACCTTGCCGTCCGGCAGCGTGATGAACGCCGGAGCGCCCGGGTCGACCAGGCCAAGCTTGCGGCCCGCGGCCGCGAGGTTGCCCGGCGACTCGTAGTCGGCGATCTGCCGCTCGAGCTGCTGCTGGCGCAGGTCCAGCTTGGTCTGCTCGTCGCGCAGCGCCGCGATCTCGAACGCGTTCTGGTTAATCTTCGTGTTCAGCACCAGGATGCCGAGCACGCCCGCCACCACGACCACGATCACGAGGATCACGAACGGGGTGCGGACCACCTTCACCGGCACCGGGGGCACCAGCCGCAGCCTCGGCTTGGGGCTCTCGGTAACATCCGGCGTGACGTTCGCGTCCCGACCCCCAGGAAGCGAGCGCTCCTTCTGCTGTGGAACAACGGGCGAAGCCCGCATTGCCGTCGTCTTCATTCCCTAGCCCCCTACTTCAACTCATCCCCGATCCTTCGAAAGTTCCGCCGCACGCAAGCGCACCGACGCCGCCCGCGGGTTAGCCGCGACCTCCGCGTCGCTCGGCAGCTCCGCCCCACCCCGGGTGAGCAGCCGCAGCGTCGGCTCGGTGCCCGGCGGCTCGATCGGCAACCCGATCGGCGCCTTGCTCCGAGCCCGCTCGGCGAAGGCCCGCTTGGTGATCCTGTCCTCGAGCGAGTGGTATGAGAGAACCACCACACGCCCACCTGGTTTAAGCGCGTCGATCGCGATCGGCAACGCTCGCTCCAAGGTGGACAGTTCACCGTTGACCTCGATGCGCAAGGCCTGGAACGTCCTCTTTGCTGGGTGTCCCCCCGTGCGCCGGGCCGGCGCTGGGATCGACCCCCGGACCAGCTCGGCGAGGAACGCCGACGAAGTGATCGGCGCCTTCGCTCGTTCGCGCACGATCGCCGAGGCGATGCGGGACGCGAACTTCTCCTCCCCATACACGCGCAGGATCCGGGTGAGCTCGGCCGCCGGGTATTCGTTGACGACCTGTTGGGCCGTCATCCCGGTGGTCTGGTCCATCCGCATGTCCAGCGGTGCGTCCTGTG
Organism: Allorhizocola sp.; assembly: GCA_044869915.1. GTDB lineage: Bacteria > Actinomycetota > Actinomycetes > Mycobacteriales > Micromonosporaceae > Allorhizocola. The sequence goes on along the minus strand of JBIOYB010000304.1, from coordinate 6,860 downwards.
CGTAAGCGAACCCCCTGTCCGCTTCGTCCAGTTGCAGAGAGGAAACACCTAGATCGAATAAAATGCCGTCAATTTTTTGGGTACCGAGCACCGCCGGCAGTTCGTCGTAAACCGCGTGGATCAGCTGTGTCCGGTCCTGGTAGTCGGCCAGCCGCTGTCGCGCGTGCGCCAGCGCCTCCGGATCCCGGTCGAGGCCGATGAGCGCCGTCCCGGGAAACGCCTGCAACACCGCCAAAGCGTGGCCGCCGAGGCCCAACGTGGCGTCGACGAACACCGCGCCGGAACGTTGCAGGGCCGGTGCGAGAAGCTCCAGGCATCGCTCGAGCAGCACAGGCACATGCCTGCCGCGTGGCTCCACCTTGACCCCCTCGCAAAAACGGTTCGTACCGCTAGATCCCCATCCGCTACCCCGCCGGTGTTCTCTACGTATGCAGAGAAAACGTTGCGCCTGGCATCGGGGAAGTGATTCCAGGTGCCACCATCGTGAGAGCGGGTGGAGATCTCGCGGTACGACGTTTTACAGACCGCCCGGCAACACCCCCTCCTCGATCTCGGCGAACTCTTGCTCGCTTGCCTCGAGGTAGGTGGACCAGGCAGCCGTGTCCCAGATCTCCACCCGGGTGCTCGCGCCGATGACCGTCAGGTCGCGCTCGAGACCCGCGTATTCCCGCAGGTGCGCCGGGATAGTGACCCGGCCCTGCTTGTCGGGGATCTCATCGTGAGCGCCGGCGAAGAAAACCCGGCTGTAGGCGCGCGCCGCCCGGTGGGTCACCGGCGCCTCCGACAATTGCTGTGCGATGCGCTGGAATTCGGCCGTCGTGAAGACATACAGACAGCGCTCCTGCCCCTTTGTGATCACGACACCTCCCGCCAACTCATCCCGGAACCGGGCGGGCAGGATCAACCGGCCTTTGTCGTCCAGCCGGGGATTATGGGTGCCCAAAAACACGACGACCCCCCAACCCCCAAATGCCGGCCCGTCTCGCGGTCGGACCGACACCGCTTGCGCCGACGGACCCGCCAGCCCGCCATAGGGCCCCACTTTACTCCACTTCCCTCCACCGTCAATCCAAAATCATTCTTAAGTGACCCTTCTAGCTCCACAAATGCCCCTCACGTCACGTTCCCGACAAGCGTGATAACGGCGTTGCGCATGATCACCAATCTCCACAGCGGCCGTGCCTGAACGGGGTCAAACCCGGCGCGGCACATGATCCATATCTGCGGCCGGCCGGTCGGGTAACCTCTCCGGCGTGGAGGACAACAAGCTGCCATTGCGCGCGGCGCTCGCGGCCGGGGTCTCCAGGACGGCCGCCGCGCTTTCGCGCGCGACCGGGCGTGGCGACGGCTCGGTGATCGGCGGCCGGATCGGCATGATGATCGACCCCGACCTGCTCGCGCACCTGGCCGCCGGCCGGCGCATCGCGCTCGTGTCGGGCACCAACGGCAAGACGACCACGACCCGGTTCACCGCCGCCGCGCTTGGCGTGTTGGGCGAGGTCGCCACCAACTCGTTCGGCGCCAACATGCCCACCGGGCACACCTCGGCGCTGGCCCGCGCGGGCAGCACGCCGTTCGCCGTGCTGGAGGTGGACGAGCACTGGATGCCCAAGGTGATCGCTGCCACCCAGCCCCTGGTCGTCGCGTTGCTCAACCTGAGCCGCGACCAGCTCGACCGGGCCAAGGAGGTGGCGATGATCGCGCAGCTGTGGCGCGACACCGTGGCCGGATATCCCGACCTGCACGTGGTGGCCAACGCCGACGACCCGATGGTGGTCTACGCGGCGGCCTCGGCGAGCCAGGTCACGTGGTTCTCCGCGGGCCAGCGGTGGCGTGATGACGCGCACGTGTGCCCATCCTGCGGCGCGCACATTTCGCGGGATGGCGATGACTGGGCTTGCGCCACGGGCGATCTGGTCCGGCCCGCTCCACAGTGGACGATCGACGACAGCGCGGTGATCGACCCGGCCGGCCGGCGGCACGAGCTCAAGCTCCAGCTGCCCGGGCGGGTCAACGTGGGCAACGCCGCCACCGCATTGGCCATCGCGCACTGGTTCGGCGTTGACCCGGCCGACGCCGCGCCCAGGCTGGGCGAGGTGGCCAGCGTGGCCGGGCGCTACGCGCAGGTGGAGCGCAAGGGCCGCATGATCCGGCTGCTACTGGCGAAAAACCCGGCGAGCTGGCTCGAGGCGTTCGACATCTCCGTCAACACGGCCGAGGACGCGCCGACCCTGTTGGCCATCAACGCGCGCGACCCCGACGGCTACGACACGAGCTGGCTGTTCGATGTGGACTTCTCGCCCCTGCGCGGCCGGCGCGTGCTCATCACCGGCGAGCGTGCCTTCGACCTGGCCGTGCGGTTGCAGGTCAACGACGTGCCGTTCGAGCACGTGGCCGGCTTCGGCCGGGCGGTCGAGTCGGTCCCGCCCGGGCGGCTCGAAGTGATCGCCAACTACAGCGCGTTCCAGGACATCAGAGCGGAGTTGGATCGTGTCGTCTAGCGCCCTGCAGATCGTCTGGGTATATCCGGATCTCCTGTCCACCTATGGCGACCGCGGCAACATGCTGATCCTGGCGCATCGCGCCCGCGCCCGCGGCATCCCGGCCGAGACCGTCGAGGTGTTCGCCAACGACACCCTGCCCGAGGGCGACATCTATCTGCTGGGCGGGGGCGAGGACGGGCCGCAGGCGCTTGCGGCGCAACGGCTCATCGCCGATCGCGGGCTGCACCGGGCGGTCGACCGCAGGGCCGTCGTCTTCGCCGTGTGCGCCGGATACCAGTTGCTGGGGTCGAGCTTCTTCGCCAAGGGCGCCAGGTGCGAAGGGCTCGGGCTGCTCGACCTCTACTCCGATCGCGGCGAGACACGCGCGGTGGGCGAGCTCGCGGGCGTCGTCGATCCGGTGCTCGGGCTGCCGACGCTCACCGGGTTCGAAAACCACGGTGGCCGCACGCATCTCGGGCCCGGGGCCAAGCCGCTGGCACAGGTGAAGGTGGGCATTGGCAACGACAACCAGACCGAGGGCGCCTGGTCGGGCACGGTGCTGGGCACCTATTGCCACGGCCCGGCCCTGTCACGCAATCCCGCGCTCGCGGATCTGTTGCTGCGCTGGGCGACCGGCGAGGAGTCGCTGCCCGGCATCGACGAGACGTGGACGTCGCGCCTGCGCAACGAGCGGCTGACGGCCAACGGGATTGCATGAAACGTGTTGCGGGGCTTGCCATCGCGGTCGGGATACTGGCGGTCGCCGGTTGGCAGTTCCCGCTTCGTGAGCTCAGCCCGGTCGCGGTGGTGCCGGTCGCCGTGGTGCTGCTGTGCGCACTGATCCCACGCACCGCCATCACCCTCGCCTGCGGCGCCATCTTCGGCGTCTGGGCCGGCGCGGCGTGGTCGCTCACGGCCGCGCTCATCGCGGCCACCATCACCTATGCGCTCGGCCACTGGGCCGGGCGGGAGGTGCTCGTGGCCAAGGCCGGCCCGCGCATCGCCGCGCTCGACTCCTGGCTCGCCCGCCGCGGCCTGCTCGCGGTCATAGTGGTGCGACTGCTGCCGGTGGCGCCCTTCGGGTTTGTGGGATACGCCTACGGCGCCTCGTCCGCGCGCTTTCGAGATTTCCTTTTGGGGACCACGATAGGCGGCACACCGTCCTCGATTAGCTACGCCACGATCGGCGCGGCGGCCGTGGCACCCGGATCGATGAGCTGGCTGACCTTCCTGCCCGCCACCATCGGGATCGTCATCAGCACCACGGCCGCGCTCTATTGGCGGCACACCGCCCGGTCAGCTTCCGGTCAGCGCCAAGCCGTTGAGCAGGCTCAGGCCTAGCGGCGTGATCTCGTGCCGCACCGCACCGCCGTCGCGCCGCGTCGTGATGAGCGCGGCGTCGCGCAGCACCGTCGCCTGATGACTTGCCGCGGCGAGAGACACGCCGCACATCCGGGCCAGTTGGCTTGTCGTGCAGCCGGAGACGGTCGCCTCCAGTGCCACGGCGCGCGTGCGGCCCAGCAGCGTGGCCAGGCGGGGCGGGCGGTCGGTTACGGTCAGCTCGCCCGGTGCGGGCTGGGTCGGGTACACAAGAATCGGTGGAAGCTCGACGTCGCGCAGCTTGGTCGGCGCCTGCCAGCAGAAGAACGAAGGCTGCAGGAGCAGGCCGCGCCCCCCGAGATGCACATCGGTGTCGGCGAAGTCGGCGACCTCGAGCACGGGCGGATTCCAGCGGACGCCCGGGTTGAGGTGGGACAGTAGATGGTCGATGCCGTGCCCGCTCCACTCCTGCACCCGGCGCGCCCGGTCCTCCACCACGTGCTTGCGGATCGAGCGCCAGTAGGGAGCCAGCGCGGTGTCATGGTAGGACCGCATGGCGGTGGCCAGGCGGCTCATCGATTCGGCGTTGCCGGTGGCCAACTCGCGCATCCACGCCGTGGTGTCGCGCCTGGATGCGAGATATTCGACGTCCGTGCGCACCTTCTGCCGGGGCGAGGACACGAGCAGCTCGAGCCCGTCGTCGAGGTCCGGCCCGGCGCCGATCGGCGTGAGAAAGTCCGGTGAGTAGCCGGTGGGTGGCGCGAGATCGTGCAGCAGCGCCACATCCTGGCGCGGGGCCTGGCGCAGGGCGTGCCTGCGCCAGCCGCCAAACACGAGCTGGCCGGCGGAATTTTGCATCATGTGCAGGCTCAGCAGCACCTCCCAGAGCGGATCGGGTTCGGCGGCGATCTTTATGCGGGCAAGGTCCTGCGCGGTGAAGTGGATGCGTAACATCGGTCCCCCCAGGTCGTGCATACGCATTTGCCAGCAAACGTACTAGCCGACGTCGATAGGCGCGAATCGCCTCACGCGGGCGCCATGGACGTCCATCGACGGGTTCAGCTGCGGATTCGCGCCTTGGGAGCGCTGCACATGGGGCGCGTTGAGTCAAATGTCCGATAGTGACCGACAGGTCCCCGCAAGCAGCCCGACAGCCCCACGACAGCGGCCGCACGCGCAGCCCACAACTGTCCACATTGCACAGTTGCAGCCACATCCCGCCCGTCCCTATCGGGTGATGCGGCGTCACCGCTTGACACACGTGTAGGCGCCGTAAAGCCTGCGCTCGAACTCGGCGTCCACGATGTCGAACCCGGCCGCGTCGAGCAGCGGCTCGAGCAGCCAGCGAAACGTGCTGTGCTCGGTGCGGATGTGCTCGGCATAGTCGGCGGCGGTGTAGCCGAGCGCGGGATCCGTTGCGGCGCCCGCAAACCAGCCCTCGAAAACGGCTTCGGCCTCCGATGGGGCGAAATCGTAGATCAGGTCGCGCAGCCGGAGCACCCCGCCGGGCCGGAGCAGGTCGGCGATGCGGTGCAGCGCAAGGGCCTTGAAGAAGTCGGGCAGCTGATGCAGCGCGTTGCGGGTGTGGACCGCGTCGACGGCCGGTCCGTCATACGTGAGGAACCCGGCCTGTACAACGTCGAGATTGGACAATCCCTCGGCCGCGGCGCGCCCACGCAGCGAGGCCAGCATCGCCGGCGACACATCGACCGCGGTCACGTGGTCGAAGGCTCTCGCCGCGGCCAGGGCGAACCGGCCCGTGCCCGTGCCGAGGTCCACCACCGTGCGCACGCCGCGCTCGCGCAGCACGGCCACATCCGGCGCCGGGTCGGGGAAGCCCTGCTTCCGGTCGTATCCGGCGACGAACGCCTCGTCCAAGTGTTCGGGGCCCGCGTGCGCCAACTCGTCGAGCATCCATGCATCGGTCACTCGTCGAGGGTAGGCGCGGGCGGGCCCCGGGGTCGCTCTGTTTTCCTATGAATCCCTACGAATCCCTACGAACTCGCGTGCAGCACGTTGACGTTCAGTTTGCTCTCCGCGGCCCGGATCCCCTGGTAGAGGCTGTCGCACTCGCTGTATCCGGCGACCTGCAGACCGTAGGCCACATGCTTGGCGTACATCGGTGCGCCGCTGTCGCCGCCGGTGCCGCAGAAGCTGCCCCGCCCCAGGTTCTTGACCGTCACGCCGCCGTAGGTAGCCGTGACGCCGAGCTGGAAGACGGTACCGCAGTCGCTTCGCCCGTAGTACGCGCCGGTGGTACAGATGCGCATGCCGAACACGCTGTATTTGTCGGAGGCGATGTGATAGGTCTCGTCCAGAGTGGTGTCCGGGCCGGAAGTCACGTAGACCCACGCCTTCGGGTCCCACCCGGGCACGTTGTTGATCCGCAGGATGGAGAAGTCGCCACCGCTGTACCAATACCAGGTCCAGACGGGGCCGATGACGTGCGACGAGTTGTCGGTGAACCGGGTCGACCAGTTGGTGTAGTTGAGGTAGGCGCAGTGGCCGGCCGTGAACTGGTACAGCGCATCGTCAACCTTGCTCTTGGCGATGAACGCACCGGTGCAACCCGCGTTGGGGTGGTTGATGCGGATACCGCCGCGCAGGGGTGGATCGCAGTAGGGGTAGGCGCAGGAGCGTGCCGTGACGCGCCCACGGTACGAGCCGACGACGAGCCGGGCGCCCAGCTTCTCCCGTGCGGCCTTGACGAGTTCGTCCTGTTCCGCCGTCAAGCTGCCCTCGGCCGGGATTTGCAGCTCGATCGCGTTGATGTCGGTTCGCAGCCCGGCCGTCAGGGTCGCGTCCGCCTTCTCGTTCACGCGCGCCAGTTCGTCGCCGAGCCAGTCGTTGCCTTCCTCCAAAGACGACAGTGAGTGGCGTACCTCGACGGCGTCGTAGCCTTCGGTGAGCCCGACCGCTTCGGCGGTTTCGCGGATGGTTGCGAGCACCTCGCGCGTGACGGGGCCGGCGACGCCGACCTTCACCCGGTCGCGGTCGGCTATGCCGATCCACACCGCGCCGAAGGTCGAGCCGAGCCGTTCCTGCAGCCGCTCAGCG
>JBIOYB010000303.1:0-26282 GCA_044869915.1 Allorhizocola sp. | reverse complement strand
CGAACAGGCGCCGTTGCACGGCCGCGCGGTCGTGCACGTCGGAGGTGAACTCCACGACGACGGGCATGGCCATGCCGTATTCCAGGCCGTCGAACAGGTACATGCCCGTGCCGACCCGGTTGCCGGGCTCCGACATGGTGGTGAACGCCGTCGTGACGGGCGGGCCGGCGGAGGTCACGGTCGCGGTGTAGCGGGTGTCGAAGCGCAGCGGCTCATCGGGCACCCAGGCCGTGCCGTCGGCGAGCATGCGGCCCGCGACCTGCCTGCCTTCCGCGTCGGCGAGCGTCACGGTGTCGGCCTTGCCGCCGGAGCTGTCGATGCCTATCTCGGTGCTGATGGGCAGGCCCGTCGAGCCGTCGGCCGGCGTCACTTTGGCCGGCGGGGGAGCCGAGGGCGAGGGCGCCGGCGTCGGGGTGGGCGCCTGCGAGGTCGCGGGCAGTGCGGAGCAGGAGGCGGCCAGGAGCATGGCCAGTACCCACAAAAATTTCATATTTGGGAAATTAGCCCATTAAACGCACGATTTCCTCGGTTCCGTCGGGATAGACGACGTGCACTTTGCCCTCGCCGCGCTCCAGCCACTCCAAAACGACCTCGTAGACCATCACCGACCGATTCAGGATGTCTGTCTTAGAATCGCCGGTTTTCTCGGCGATGCGCTCCAGGGCACCCGACGCCCGCGGCGTGAAGTTGGCCGTGATGCGGGTCAGCGAAGCGGTCGGGGTGCTCATCCGAGACCATCTCCTTGCGTTGTGCGATTGGTCGCCTACCGTACGTCTCTTGTCAGCAAAAAAGTCGTACAAGATGTGCGTGGTTCACCCGTTAGTGTAGCTGCTGCTCACGCCCGCTGGTAATCACCCTTTCTCGTAACTGAGAGTTACCGGGTTTCTCGGAGTGGCCTGGGCTGATTACGCATTGTTGGTGCGTGATAGCTGCATCAGCAGTTGTGCTTTATATGTACGCTCCGTGTATTCTCACGCTCAGTCACATGCCGACTTGGGGGAGCCGGCCGGATCACTAGGGAGAAACGCGAGGGCAATGACGGATCCCGAGCTGGGCCGGGAGCTTGACCTGGCCGATGAGCTGCCCGGACGGGGCGCTTGGGAGCCACCCCTGGAGCGGGTGGAGATCGAAGTGGAGCTGCCGAACCGGTTTCGGACAGTGATGGTGGGCCGGCGGCTGTCGCCGGTGTTCAGCTTCGCGGCGGTGTGCGTCGGGGCGTGCGCCACCGCGGGGATGGCCGTGTTTGTGTGCGAGAGGGTGGGCACAACGGCGCAGGTCACGGTGTTGGCGGCGATCGTGAGTGGGTTCGCGGCCGGCGTCACGGGCGTGCTCTGGTTGCGTAACGGATAGCAAGGTTCAAGGGGGAGGGGGAAGGATGCGGTTCAGGATCCGCGCGAGCTGGGGGGCCTGCTGGAGTGCCGAGTCCATTGTGGATGGACCGGCCGAGCGATACGCGCAATTGCGGGCGTTCCAGGCGATTCCGGGTCTGATCGAGCTGTTCGACGAGCCATACGAGGGCGCCGAGCGCTCCGGCACCTGGCTGAATGTGCCAATTTTGAGCGGGTCGGACCGGTGATCGCCTCGCGCGAGCTGCCCTACCTGCTGGCGGCAACGGTGCTGCTGTGGGCGCTGGCGACGGCGCGCACGGCACCCATGGTGTGGGCTCTGTGGGTGGTGATCGCCGCGACCATGGTCCTGGCGGCGCGCGGTGGCCGGACGGTCGCCGCGCAAACCGCCGGTGGCCAGGCCGGGCGTGCCGCCGCCGCGGTCCGGCAGCTCGATGAGGAAGTGCCTGAGCTGCGGTTGCGTGCGGTGCGCGAGCTCGCGGCGATCGCCGACGAGTGGCCCGCCGAGCGGCAGGCATGTATTGATGCGATATGCGGATATTTAAGAAGACCCTTTTCTTACGGTACGGTCGGCGAGCTCCGCATCCGGACGACCGCGATCGCCCTGATCAGGGAGCATCTCCAGCCGGGCGCGAGGCGTTCGTGGCGCGGGTGTGACATCAATCTCGCCGGAGCGTCCATTCACGACGGATCTTTCGCCGGCGCGGAGTTTGCCGGCTGCGTCGTGGATTTCACATGTGCGCACTTCAAGGGCGATGTCTGCCTGTTCGCGGGCGCGCGTTTCGATCGTGCCACGGTGCGCTTCGCCGGTGCGCAGTTCTGCACTGCTTTGGTCGATTTTGCCGGGAGCGAGTTCCTGGGCGGCACAATGGATTTCAGCCGCGCCCGCCAGCATCGGGGGCGTCTTGACCTCTCGTTCTGCCGGATGAATCGCAATATTGTCAGTTTCGCCGGGGCGCAACTGGACGGAACCGTTGATTTGTTTGCTTCTCGGCTTGAAAAGAGCCGGATTTCCTTTGAGGGTGCGCATTTTTGCGCCGGCGCGGTCCAAGCCGAGGGAATTGCCGGAGGCTTGGCGGGGGTCACGCTATGATCTGGCCTGTGTTGGCATTGTCCGAAGCATTCTGGGTATGAGGACCCACCATGTCCACGGACGCGTCTGCTCATACCCCGATGCCGGTCCCCGATGGGATCGGCACCCCCGCCGAGTTCATCGAGGCGATGCGTGCCCTGCGTGACTGGGTGGGTTTGACATACCGCCAGTTGGAGGATCGTGCGCTGGAGATCGGGGAGAAGCTTCCCCGCAGCACGATCTCGACGGCTCTGTCTCGCGGGTCCCTACCCCGCGAGGCGACGATCGCGACCTTCGTGAAGGTGTGCGGTGGCGACCGGCGCGTGGTCGATGCGTGGCTCGACGCCCGCCGCCGGATCGCCGAGCAGGATAAGGACATCGACGACCTGGCGCAGGCGGTCGAGTCGTGGCTGGTCGGCCGGATGACCGACACCATGGGTGGCGCGGTGCCGGTCCAGCCGCGCGAGGGCCAGGAGCTGCTCAGCCTCGCCCTCGACGGCAACAGCACGTTCTCGGAGGGCAGGCTGGCCCGCGCGGTCGCCGAGTCCACGACGGATCGCTGGGTCGGGCTGCACCGCAAGACCAGGCGCGGCAACGCGATCCGTTTGCTGCTGCGGCGCGATCAGTCCGGCAGATAGGCGAGCACCGCCCCGGCGGTGCTCGCCGCTATGCGTTGCGGGGTCAGCGTTCGATGTAGAACTGCCTGATCATCGCGTCCCGGCCGACCGAGTTGAACTGGCGCCCGAGGGTACGCATGATCGAGTTGTCCGAGGGTCGGTAGATGCACTGCGTGTAGTAGCGCGCGCCGAGGAAGGTGCCGATCGTCCCGCCGTCGGGTGTGGCCTGGCCGAGATATGAGGCCCACTTGGTGCCGCTGGCCCGCATCTGCGCCGCGGTCAGCTTGGACACGTTGGGTTCGGTGGGTTCGGAGAAGGGGTAGCAGGTGCCGCCGCCATAGTCGTACTCGTCGGCGAGCCTGCCGATGGAGTGGCCGAGCTCGTGGATCGCGATCTGGCCGGCGCTGGCGTGCCCGCCCGCGGCGGTGGCGATGGTGCCGCCGGCGCCGCCGTATTTGGTGGTGTTGCCCAGGGCGAGGATCTGGTCGGCGTCGGGCGCGGACGCGGCCTGTTGCTGTGCCTTGGTCGTGTTGACGCAGAGCAGACGCTCGGTGCCGTTGCACCAGAAGTACATGTCGAGCGCGGTGTTTTTCAGCACGCCCTGGGTGGGGTCGTTGTCGACGCCCGACTGGGCGGAGATCACGTCGACTCGCCACGCGTTGAACTGCGTGCGGTTGCTCTTGAACGGCTCCATCGCCATGATCTCGTTGAACTTGCTCTGGACGTGCTGGGCGTAGGTGCCGAGCTGGGCGCTGGTGTAGCCGTCGCCGACGAAGACGAGGTCGAACTTGGTCGAGCTCGGCCCGTTGACCTCGATGGGGGTCACGGCGGCGGCGGTGACGAAGTTGCCCGGCTCATTGGGGATGGGTTGGGTCTGGCGGATCCGGCTGATCGTGCCGTCTTCGGAGAAGACCTCCAGCCATTGGTTTTTGAACTGGTCTGTGGGCTGGTCTGCCGGTGGTTTGGCCTGGGCGGCCGCGCTTGCCGTGACTAGGAGCACGGCCGACGCGGCCGCCACAGCGAGTTTGAACAATGTGCACCTCCGAATATCGGTGCACAAGAGTATGTCGATCCCCTGGGTTTGGCTACCTCATTTGGCCGCTAATCGTGCGAGTGGTCGTGCTCATGCCCATGCGGATGCTTATGGCCCTGCTTATCCGCGTGCTCATCCGCGTGCTGGTGGCTGTCGGCATGGTCGTGCCCACCCGCGTCGTGCCCAACCGCGTCGTCGTTGGGCGATCGGTGGTGGTCAAGCTTGCGGTGCGCCTCGCGATGGCCAGGATGGGGATCGGCGTGCACGAGCGCCGCGGTCAGGCGCGGGATGGCGTGCATGAGGCGGTGCTCGGCGTCGGCCGCGATCGCGTGCCCCTGCGCGACAGTCAGATTCCCGTCAACGATGATTTCGCACTCGGCGCGCAGCTGATGGCCGATCCAGCGCAGCCGCACCGCGCCGACGTCGTTGACGCCCTTGGTTTCGCGCAGTGTGGCCTCGGCCTTGTCCACGAGGTGCGGGTCGACCGCGTCCATGAGCCGGCGATACACCTCGCGGGCCGCGTCCTTGAGCACGACCAGGATCGCGACCGTGATGAGCAGGCCAACGACCGGGTCGGCCCAGCGCCAGCCCACCGCCACGCCGCCCGCGCTGAGCAGTACGGCCAGTGAGGTGAACCCGTCGGTGCGGGCGTGCAGGCCATCGGCCACGAGCGCGGCGGAGCCGATCCGCTTGCCCACGCTCATCCGGTATCGTGCGACAAATTCATTGCCCAGAAAGCCGATGAGGCCCGCGGCGGCCACAAACCAAAGATGCCCGACGTCCTGCGGTTGCAGGAGGCGGCGGATCGCCTCATAACCCGCATAGACCGCCGACGCCGCGATTACCAGGACGATCGCGATGCCCGCCAGGTCCTCGGCTCTTCCATAGCCATATGTGTACCGCCGTGAGGCCGGCCTGCGCCCGATGACGAACGCGATCCCCAGTGGGATCGCGGTCAGCGCGTCGGCGAAGTTGTGCAGGGTGTCGCTCAGCAGCGCCACGGAGCCCGAAAACAGCACGATGACCGCCTGCAGCGCGGCCGTCGCCGCGAGCACGAGCAGCGAGATCCACAGTGCCCGCGTGCCTTGCCGCGACGTCTCCAGCTCGGTATCCACTTTGCTCTGCGCGTCGTGCGAGTGCGGTGTGAACGCGTGTGCTAAACGGTGCCTCCATTGGCCGCTCATCGGATTAGTGTCGCACCTAAAATGGGGAGGTAATCGTGACTGTGACCCAGGCCGTGCTGCCGGAGTTGCGCACGACATGGTGGGAGACAGGGATGAAGGCCCGCTCGGAGGCGGGCTTGTTCGCGGTGTTCGGGCAGCTGCCGCGGCTCGTGGGGATCGCGATGGCGATCAGTTGGCGGGCCGACCGCACGCGGACGCTGATCGTCGCGGGCGCGACCGTCGTGTCCGGAGTGATGTCGGCGTTCGGCCTGCTGGCCACGCAGCGGGTGCTCGTGGAGCTGTTCGCCGGCGGTCCGACGCCGGACCGGATCGTGGCGGCCGTGCCGGCGCTCGCGTGGCTGGCCGTGGCGGCCGGGCTGCGGGCGGGCATGGGCATCGTCACCGGGTACGCACAGAATGGCCTGACGCCAAGGGTCGACCAGGAGATCGAGCGGCGGCTTTTCGAGACCACGACCGCGGTCCGGCTGGACGCGTTCGATGAGGACACGTTCGCCGACGACATGGAGCGCGCGACGCGCGGCACGGATTCGGCGATCTCGCTGGTGCAGGGGGCGATGAACCTGTTCGCCGGTCTGGCCGGTCTGGCGGCGGTCGTGGTCGCGGTGATCGTGATCCATCCGCTGCTGTTGCTGGCGTTGCTCGTGGCGACCGTGCCTAATGGCTGGGCGGCGCTGATGGCCGGGCATCAGCGCTATCAGGTGTATCTGCAGGGTTCGGCGCGCCGGCGGCGGCTGTGGATGCTGCGGGGGCAGATGGCCGAGCGGGCCAGTGCGCCCGAGTTGCGGGCATACGGGCTGCGCGGGTTTCTGCTCGACCTCTACGACCGGGTGATGGGCGCGGAGACCGCGATCCAGCTGCGCCTCGCCCGCAAGGTGACCACGACGACGACCGTCGGCGCGGTCGTCAGCGGCATCGCCACGACCGCGGTCTATGTCCTGCTCGGCGTGCTGCTGCTGCGCGGCGACATCCCGCTGGCCGCGGCCGCGACATGCGTGGTGGCGGTGCAGGCCGCGCAGCGGGCGCTGTCGACGGTGACCTATCAGATCGACCGCACATACATGGAGGGCCGGCACTTCGGCGACTACACGAGCTTCATGGAACGCGCCGCCGTGCACATGCCGGCCGCGGCCGGCCCGGCCGACCCCGGGCCGTTCGACAGCATCGCCGCCGACGGGGTCACACTGTCCTATCCGGACCGGGAGACCCCGGCGGTCGATCACGTGACGCTCACCGTCCGCGCCGGGCAGACCGTGGCGTTCGTGGGCGAAAACGGTTCGGGCAAAAGCACCCTGGCGGCCGTGCTGTGCGGGCTGCGCCAGCCCAGCGCGGGCACGGTCATGTGGAATGGCAGGCCCTTCGCGGAGCTCGACACCGGCGCGCTGCGGCAGCGGATCGGCATCGTGTCGCAGGACTTCCACCGCTGGCCGTTCAGCGTCGCGACAAACATCGCGCTGGGCGACATCACGGGCGATGACACCGAGGCCGAACGCATCCATGCGGCCGCGCGGCTGGCCGTCGCCCACGACATGATTCTCGAGCTGCCGCACGGCTATGACACGCTGCTCGACCGCACGTTCAAGGACGGGCAGGATCTGTCGGGCGGGCAGTGGCAGCGCATCACCGCCGCGCGCGGCTTCCTGCGCGACGCCGATCTGCTCATCATGGACGAGCCGTCGTCGGCATTGGACCCGCGAGCCGAGGACGCGCTGTTTCAGGCGATCCGGGGGCGGCAGGGCCGCAAGACCACGATCCTGATCACACACCGGCTGGCCAACGTCCGGCACGCCGACGTCATCTATGTCCTGGACCACGGCAGGCTGACCGAGTCGGGCTCGCACCATGAGCTCATGGCGGCGGGCGGCACCTACGCGTCGCTGTTCACCCTGCAGGCGAGCGGCTACGCCGGATGAGCCTCGTGCTGGGCTCCTGCTGGGCTACTGCAGGTAGCCCTCCACTTGCGACTTGGACTGAGCGTTGACATCGTCGGGGTTTTGGCCCTGCTCGCGCGCTGCCCGGCGGCGCCGAAGCAGGTCCCAGCACTGGTCGAGCGACTCCTCGAGGTCGCGCAGCCGCTCCGCCTCCTCCTGCGTGTCCACCTGCCCGGCCTCGCGGCGCGCCCGCAGGCGGTGCTCCTCGTCGACGAGCTCGGTGATGCGGCCAAGGATCTGTTTGTCGTCCACGACAGTCCAGAATGCCACATACATAATGGTCCTGTGTCAGAGTGGATATATTTTCTCCATGCCCCGCGGGACAACTTCGCCGAGACGATGACCGACGAGGAGCGCGAGGTGTGGGGGGTGCATTTCGAGCGATTCCAGCGGCTGCTTGCCGAGGGCGTCATCGTGCTTGTCGGGCCGACGCTCGGCCCGGTCAACACCGGCATCGCCATCTTCGAGGCGCCCGACGAGGCGGCGGCGCGCAAAATCATGGAGGAGGATCCGGTGGTGGCGGGCGGCTACGCGCGCGGTGAGCTTCGCCCGTTTCGCGTTTCGCTGCTGCGCGGCCGCGACTGAGTCACTCCGACGATCTGCCCGGCCGCGACATATCCCAGGACGCGCGAGTCGAGGCTGTCGGCCGCGTTGTCGCCCAGCACCGCAAACATCCCGGGCGGCACGACGTCTCCGTGCGCGCGGAGAAAGGTGGGCGCCGGACCGCCGGGCACCGCGACGACCCGTTTGAGCATCAGGCTTCCCGGCGTCTTGGCAAACACCACCACGTCGCCCATCGCCGGCACCGGCCCGCGCCGGGCGAGGACCCGTTGACCGGGCCGGAAGGCGGGCAGCATGGATTCGCCTTCCACGGTGACGACCAGCCAGCCGCGCCGGATCCACCGGAGCATCCCGCCGGCCAGGCCGAGCACGCCCACGAGCACGGCCACGAGCGCGATCCAGCCGGCCGGGTTCACGGCATCTCCAGCGAGTAGCCCATCGGGTTGCCCACGCCCACCGGCGCAACGGGAGCGTATCCCCGTGCTTGCAAGGAAAACAGGCGCGCGTATTCGCCGCCCGCCGCCATGAGCCCGTCGTGGTCGCCGGATTCGGCGATCCGCCCGTCGGCGAGCACGAGGATGCGGTCCGCGTCGCGGATGGCGCCCAGCCGGTGCGAGATGAGCAGGCTGGTCTTGCCGCGCCGCAACGTGTGCAGCCGGGTGTGCACGTCGTGTTCCGCCTCGGCGTCCAATCCGGAGCTCGGCTCGTCGAGGATCAGCAGGTCGCGCTCTGTTCGCAGGAATGCCCGCGCGATCGCGACCCGCTGCCACTGGCCGCCCGACAGCAGCACGCCGGTGTTGGCGTCGCCGCCATCCTTGGCGTCGGAGAAGATCCGCGTCAGCAGGGTGTCGTAGCCCTTGGGCAGGGCGCTGAGGGCCTCGTGCGCGCCGGCCCGCCGGGCGGCCGATACGACGCGGTCGCGGTCGGTCAGCGCGGCGAGGTCGCCGATCCCGATGTTCTCGGCGGCGGACAGGTCGTAGCACATGAAGTCCTGAAACACCGCGCCGATGCGGCCGCGCAGCTCGTCGGGGGCCATGTCGCACAGGTCGACCCCGTCCCAGCGGATGCTGCCCCGCACCGGGTCGTAAAACCGCAGCAGCAGCTTGACCACGGTGCTCTTGCCGCTGCCGTTCAGGCCGACCAGCGCCGAGGTCTCACCAAAGTTCAAAGTCATATTTATTCCTTTGAGTACCCACGGGTGCGCCCGCGAATACCGGAACCACACATCGCGAAACTCGATCCGGCTCCGCAACTCCCGCACGGCCACAGGCTTGGCCGGCACGGGAAGGTCGGGCCGGAGCTCGGTCACGGCCCGATAGTGTCCAAACAGGATGATCGCTTGGTGTGCCTCCGCGACGTTGCCCACCATGCCCGACACGGCCGCCTGCACTCCCGCCACCGCCGCGATGAAAAGGGCCACGTCGCCGATGCTCAGCCGGCCCGTTGTGGCCGCGTGGATCGCCCACACCAGTCCGCCCCCGGCGACCACCGCGCCCACCAGCGCCAGGACGGCCTGCACGCGCAGCTGGCGGCGGTCGATGCGCCGATGCTCGGCGTGCACGGCGCGCATCCCGGACAGCATCCGCAGCCCGAACAGTTCGCCGAGCCCGAACAGCCGGATCTCTTTGGCCGCGGGCAGACCGGTGAGCAGCTGCCCGTAGAAAATCTCCCGCCGTGCGGTGGGACTCATCCGCCACAGCATCTCCGCCCGTCGGCGCGACAGGCCAAGCTCGGCCCATGCCGCGGGGACGGCGGCCAGCGCCACGATCACCACCATCCACGGGTTGAGCGTCGCCAGGGTGGCGATGAACCCGAGCACGGACACCGTGCCCCGCCCGAACTCCAGCGCGTTGGACGCGACGGCGACCGGGCTGCCGCGCCCGCCCTGCTCGGCCAGGCGCAACCGGTCGCGGAACTCCGCATCCTCCAATGTGGACAGGCCGGGCAATCCGTTGACCGCGTGGAAGAGCCGGGTCTGCGCCGCTAGCGACACGGCCCGGCCCCATTGGCCGGACACATACCGCATGAGATGGGGAAGGCTTGCCATGGTGACCCCGGCGACCGCGAGCGCCGCCGCCACACCGAGCGTCGAGCCCATCTCGCCCGCGGCGAGCCGGTCCAGCGCGAGCTTGGTGAGCAGGGCCAGCGCCACCGGGCCGGCCCCGCTCACCACGGCCAGAAGCGCCTGCGCGACGGCGAGCCCGCGCCCGGCCCGGAAGGCCAGGCCGAACGCCTGAGCGCCGGCACGCGCACTCGCCTTGACGCGCATCGGGTTCACACCGTCACCGCGCTCGGGAGGGTGTCGATCCCGGTGCCGCTGTGCTGGACGACGCCGTGCTCGTCGAGCACGCACCAGGCCGGGAAACCCTTGACCCGGAACGCCTTCGCCAGCGGGCCACCCGGCGGCTCGAAGCGCACCACGGCGGAACCCAGCAGGGGCGTGGCCATTTGCGACGCCTCGGGCCCGTCCTCAGTGATCACCGCGAGGATGCTCGCGGGCCCGTCCGCGACACCAGCCGCGTAGCGGGCGAACTCGGGGACCATCTCCTTGCACGGCCCGCACTGCGGCGAGAAGAAGGCCACGAGGCGGATCCCGGTCACGTCGGCGCCATCGCCCGGCCGCTCGCCCGCCTGGAGGATGGCGATCGGCATGGGCACACCGGCCCGTTCGGACAGCAACTCACCGTGCTCGCGTAGCCGCCTGATGACGCCGTAGGTCAGGACGAGGTTGAGCAGCGTCGCCAGACCAACGGCCAGCGTTACATACAGCATTGTCAGTGTCCCTCCGGTGGGCCGCCCCGGCGACCGCGCGGTCGCCGGGGCGGGTTGTTACGGGTTTAACAGGGGCCGTACGACCAGCAGGTGCTGTTGCACCCGCCGTTACGGCAGCAGAACCGCCAAAACTCGAGCCAGCCGTCGGGCGTCCAGATGCAGCCGCAGTACGAGTAGTACTCGCCGCACTGGTCCGCCTTGGCGGCCACCTTCGGTGCGAAGACCGACAGCATGCGGTCGCTGACGGCGGCAATTGTCCTGGTCATATCGCTTCACCTCCATCCTTCGAAGCCGTGCGGGTATAGTCGCGGCTGCGACTGATAGGCGGCTGGTTTCCAAATGATCCGCACGGGGAGCAGGGATGGGGGCAAGCGGAGAAGCCATCAGGGTGCAGCTTCTGGGCACGGTGCGTGCCTGGCGCGGCGCCGAGGAGATCGATCTGGGGCCACGGCAGCGGCGCACGGTGCTCGCGGTCCTAGCCCTCGCGGCGGGCAGGCCACTGCCTCGCGAGCGGATCATCGACGTGTTGTGGCCGGAGGGGCCGACGGCCACAGCGGGCAACGCGATCCACACGCACATCAAGCACCTTCGCCACCAGCTGGAGCCGGGCCGCCGCAAGCGGACGCCGAGCACGCTGCTGCCGACGGTCGGCTCGGGTTACGCGCTGCGCGTCGATCCGCAGGCGATCGACGCGCTGCGCTTCCGCCGGATGGTGGCCGAAGCCCGCCAGGCCCATCGCATCGGCGATTGGAGCGCGGTTTCGCGCCTGAACGCGTCCGCCTCGTCGATGTGGCAATACCCGGTCGCCGACCTTCCCGGGCTGGTGGACTATCCGGCAGTGGCCTCGCTCGTTGCCGAGTGGCGCCTGCTGACCCTGTGGGCCGCCGACGTGGCCATCATCGAAGACCGGGCCGACGAGGTCAGCCCTATGCTGGAGGAGCAGGCTCGGGCCTGCCCGCTCGACGAGCAGGTCCAGCTGCTGCTGCTCCGTTCCTACCGGGCGCTGGGCAGGCATGCCGAGGCGCTCGTGGTCTATGACCGGTTCCGCAAGGAGCTCGCCGAGCGGCTCGGCTCCGGTCCAGGCGCCGAGCTCGAGGAGCTCTATCTGGATCTGTTGCGGCAGCAACAGACCCCACGGACCGCCCGGGCCCAGCCCTCGGCATCCATTGTGGATAGTCGAGGCACGAGGCCCACGCCGGCGCAGCTGCCGCCCGATGTGCCCGGCTTCGCGGGCCGCACCGAGCAGCTGTGCCGGCTCAACGCGCTGCTGCCCTCCGACCGCGAGCAAGGCCTGCGGCTCGCGGCCATCTCGGCGGTCGAGGGCACGGCCGGGGTGGGCAAGACCGCGCTCGCCGTCAGGTGGGGGCGGCGGGTGGCCGACTGGTTTCCCGACGGCCAGCTCTACATCGACTTGCGCGGGTTCGCGGCGGCGCCGACCGGCTCGGGCGAGGCGATCCGTGCCTTCCTGTCCGCGCTTGAGGTCCCGCAGGAGTCGGTGCCCACCGGCCTGCAGGCGCAGATCGGGCTCTATCGCAGCGTCCTTGCGGGCCGCCGGGTGCTCATCGTGCTCGACAACGCGCTGGACTCCGAGCAGGTGCGGCCGCTGCTCCCGGGCTCACCGGGATCGATGGTGGTAGTCACGAGCCGGCGTCAGCTGACCGGCCTAGCGGCGACCGAGGGCGCCCACCTCATCGAGCTCGACGTGCTCACGGGCGACGAGTCGCGGCAGCTGCTCACCGAGCGGCTCGGGCCGGCTCGGGTCGCCGCCGAGCCAGCAGCGGTCGACACCATCGTGGCCATCTGTGGCGGCCTCCCGCTGGCGCTGGCCATCGTCGCCGCGCAGGCGTGGTCCCAGCCGTCGCGCTCCCTCAGCGATCTGGCGCGGGAGCTCGCTTCCGCGCCGGGCGCGCTGCCGGTGCTGTCACGCAGCGACGACAGCGCGAGCAACATGCGCGCCGTGTTCTCATGGTCCTACCGGATGCTGCGCCCACGGACGGCGAGACTGTTCCGGTTGCTGGGCATGCATCCGGGGCCGACATTTTCGCCTGAGGTGGTGGCGAGCCTGCTCGGCGCGACCGCCGCGCAGGCGCGTGAGGCGCTCGGTGAGCTCAGCGGCGGGCATCTCGTGATGCGGCGCGGATCCGGGCGTTACGCGCTGCACGATCTCCTGCGGGAATATGCGAGGGAGCTTCACGATCGCGATGACGACCCGGACGTGCCGGTCCGCCGGCTCTACGACCACTACCTGCACACGGCCTACTCGGCGGCGTTGTTGCTTCGGCCGCAACGGGATCGGCTGCCGATCGATGAGCCGGCGCCCGGCACGGCCCCGGAGGCGCTGCACGACGCCGCGCACGCGCTGGAGTGGTTTGCCGCCGAGCGGCGCGTGCTGCTGGGCCTGGCCGGTCAGGCCGCCACCACGGGCGAGGACCTGCAGGTCTGCCGGCTGGCGTGGACGCTGACGACGTACCTGGAAAGAATCGGCGATTGGGAAACGCAGATCGACCTTCAGCGGCAGGCCCTCGAGGCGGCACGCCGGATGGATGACTCGCTGATGCAATACATGTCCCATCGTTCGCTCGGCAACGCGCACCGCGGCATGATGTCCTATGCGGACGCGCTGTCCGAGTCGGCCGAGGCGCTGGCCATCTGTCGATCGCTGGGCAACGCGATCGGCGAGGCCCACGCACGCCTGGACATCGCAAAGATCCAGGAGCGGCTCGGCGCCTACCGCGACGCGATGGTGCACTCCGAGCGGGCGCTCGAGTTGTTTCGCGTCGCGGGGCACCGCTCGGGGGAGGCCAACGCGCTCAATGCCATCGGGTGGTTCCACACCTACCTGGGCGAGCACACGATGGCGATCGAGCTGTGCCGCGGGGCGCTCGACGTGTTGTGCGACATCGGCGATCTGGCGGGCCAGGCGGGCACGCTCGACAGCCTCGGCCGCGCCTATCGCGAGTCGCGGATGCACGACAAGGCTTTGGCGGCGTATGAGCAGGCGCTGGTGCTGTGCCGGCGTTTGGGCGATCGCTACCACGAAGCGGACACGCTTGGCAGCATCGGCGACACGCACCTCGAGTGCGGCCGCACCGAGCGGGCGGTGGCCGCATGGCAGGACGCGTTGAGCATCATGCGGGACATCGGCATCCGTGAGGCCGACCGGATGGCAGGCAAGATCGCCACACTCGCGCCGGACGGGACGCGAGTGTGACATCGCTTGACGGCTAAGGCTTGCGGGCCACCCCGCACCACTCGGTCACGGGGGTGGTGTCGTTGCCGTCGGGCCGCCACTGCGAGACGGTCACGAGGCCCGGCTCGAGCATCTCGAGCCCGTCGAAGTATTCGGCGATCTGTTTGGGCGTGCGCACGCACATGGGCGCGGAGCCGCTCTGGTTCCACATGGCCAGCGCGCGCTCCACGGCCTCGCGGTGCACCTCGACGGTCGGGTGGGACATGACCAGGTAGCTTCCGGACGGTACGGCGTCGACCAGGGTCCGCACGATCGACCGCGCCTGATCGTCGTCGACCACGAAGTTCACGATGCCGAGCAGCATGATGGCAACGGGCTGCTCGAAGTCGATGGTCTGCGTCGCCTTCGCGAGGATCTTCTCCGGATCGCGGATGTCGGCGTCGATGTAATCCGTTGCGCCCTCGGGCGTGCTCGTCAGCAGCGCCCGCGCATGCACGAGCACCATGGGGTCGTTGTCGACGTAAACGATCCGGGAGCCGGGCCGGGTGCGCTGGGCGACCTCGTGCGTGTTGTCGGCGGTGGGCAGGCCGGTGCCGATGTCGAGGAACTGTCCAATGCCGACTGCGCCCGCCAGGTGGCGCACGACCCGGCCGAGGAACTCGCGGTTGTAGCGAGCGGACTGCACCAGCTCGGGCATGAAGGCCACAAACTGTTCGCCCGCTTCGCGGTCGGCCGCGAAGTTGTCCTTGCCGCCCAGCAGGTAGTTCCATAGCCGCGCGGAGTGTGCGACGGAAGTGTCCAAACGCGACAGTGGGTCGCTCGTATCGGTCGGCGTCTCATTCACGGCTGCCAGGGTAACGGTAGGTCTACTTGAAGGGAACGCCCAGTCACCTAATCGGCGTCGAGGTCTGCCGCGATCTTGCGCAGGATCTCCGGTGTCTCGTCGGGCTGGGCGGCCTCGATGCAGAGGGTCTCCATCACGAGTGCGTATTGATCGACGTCCTCCCGCTTGTCGAGGTAGAGCGCGCTGGTGAGCTGCTCCACGTACACCACGTCGGGCAGGTCGGGCTCGGCGAAGCGCAGGATGCTGAACGCGCCGCCGCCGTGCACCGCGTGCCCGCCGATGTGGAACGGCACCACCTGCACCCGCACGTTGGGCCGCTGGGTGGCCTCGATGAGAGCTCTGATCTGTTGGCGCATCACCTCTTTGCCGCCGACGGGGCGACGCAGCGCGCCCTCGTCGACGACCGCCCAAAACTGGGGCGGATCGGGCCGCGCCAGCACCTGCTGGCGCTCCAGGCGCAGCTCGACCCGGCGTTTGATCTCATCATCGGACGCCCGGCCGTAGCCGAGCATCACGACCGCCCGCGCGTAGTCGCGGGTCTGCAGCAGTCCGGGGATGAACCCCACCTCGTAGCAGCGGATCAGCGAGGCCGCCGACTCGAGCCCGATGTAGGGCTGGAACCAGGCGGGCAGGATGTCGCCGTAGCGGTGCCACCATCCGGGGGCGTTGGCGTCGCGGGCCAGCGACAGAAGCCGCTCCCGCTCCTCACCCTCGATCAGGCCGTAATGGGTGAGCAGATCGGCGACATCGCGCTCCTTGAACCCGACTCGTCCGAGCTCCATCCGGCTGATCTTGGACTCGGAGGCCCGGATCTGCCAGCCGGCGTCTTCTCGCGTGATGCCCCTGGCCTCGCGCAGCCGCCTCAGGTTTGCCCCGAGCATGATGCGCAACACCGTGGGTCCGCCCGTCACCCCGCCATCGTTTGGTGGCGTCGTCAACGCACCAGACCTCCGATCTTCCCGTTGTCGCTGGCTACTGCTGCTCGGTTTGACACGTAAGCATGTCACTATCCCCCGGAGGAGAGGATTGGTCTACTAGGTCATCGAAATCCCCGTCTCGCACCCCGGTGAGGAACGCGGCTATCTCCTCGCGCGTGAAGATCAACGTGGGACCTTCGGGATTGCGCGAATTGCGGATCATGTAGCCCGAGTCGTGCGGGAGCCTGGCCAGCTCAACGCAGTTGCCGCTGGCACCGCTGCGACCGCTCTTGCGCCAGTTGAGCAGGGATAACGCTGTACTGGTGTTGCTGATCATAGTCACGGACTTAATTCCCTCCCGACGCTGCACCGACCAAATGCACGTGCATTCGCCCTTGCATTTGCATCTTTCCGGGGGCATCATAACCCCAGGCGGCCGGGTACGAATTGCCCACGATCAATGAACCTGGTGGTCGGGCCGCCCAGCGCACTGACCACACAGTGCGCGCCGCGAGGAAGGGACCAGGGGTGGAGCCTTACATCGTCGCAGCTGCGGTGGGAATCGCCGCCGCAGCGGCGGGCGCGGCCGTCTCCGCGAGGTTCTGGCTGCGGGCGCGCATCGCCGAGGCGGAGGCCTCCCGGCTGGGCGACGAGCTGGTCGCCGAGCGCGTGGTGGCGCGCAAGGACACGCTCACCGGGCTGCTCAACCGATCTGGCTTCTTCGAATTCGGCTCGGCCCTGCTGGCCGATCCCCAGCGGCGCCCACTCGTGTTCATCCTTGTGGAGATCGAACACTTCAAACGGATGAACGAGACGCTGGGCAACCTCGCGGTCGACCAAATAACGTCGGCCCTGGGCCGCAGGCTTTCCGACTACACGCCGGGCGGGGTGGTCGGCCGCATCGGCGACCACACGTTGGCGGCGCTGGTCAGCAGCTCCATCGCGGCCAACGGCACGCACTACCCCCACATGCGCGACCTGTCGCGGATCCTCGGCGAGCCCGTCTGGGTCGCGGGATACCTGGTCCGCATCACCACATCGGTCGGCATGGCCAATGTGGACGAATCGATGAACCTGCGCCACGCCCTGCAGCGCGCCGAAGTCGCCCTGCGCAGGGCTACGCGCTCCCAAGCGATCCTGGCCGGCCATCACGCAGCAGCCGGCCAGGATCACCACACCAAGGGGCGAGTCGTGCTCGGCCCCGTCTATTACCGGTCACGGGTGGTCGCGCGGCACTATCGGCGGGCGGCGTAGGGAGCCTGTCGCCGGCCGCGCGCAGCCGGAGCCGCTGGACTTTAGTAAGACGGCATTTGCCCGTCCCGGCTGGGAGGTCGACGGTCCCCACGCGACACCCAGCCGGTCCTTCCTTCATGACGACAGGTCCGTTGTCTCCTTAGGACCAGGCGGCCTCCGTGGCTTGCGCGAAGGCGTGAACGCCCCGCACACGACCGGGACCCGTGCCGCCGCAAGGACCTCCGGCCGTGTCGTCGGGGTCACCAGAAACGATGCCCCCGCTTGCTCACTGCGGCGCACATCGGCGACCGTCCGCACGCTGCCGACGCCGACACCGTCCAATCGCGACACGACGTCGAGCGCGCCCGGCGTGGTGAGCGTGACCTCGACCGCGGGTACCCCGGCATCGATCAGCTCCTGGCAGGTGCGCAGCACTCCGTCGGCCGACGGCAGGCGAACGATCGCGATGAGCCTCATGCGGTCAGCCCCTCCATCTGGGTCTTGACGATGGCCTCTTTGGGCGTGGTCTTGTCGACGCTGGTCGTGGCGAGGGTGCTGGTGAACGCGTCGCCCTTCACCTCGGGACCGTCCAATCCGGACTTCTTGACCGGCGAATCCCCTGCCCTGCACCACGATGAGCGCCTGCCGCACACCAAGTGAGCGGGCTTGTCGGACGCGTTGCGCAGCGCGCGCGGTACAGGCAAAAGCTTGTCGCCCCGCTGTTTGTCGGCGGCCGCCTTGACCAGCGCGCCCTTGCCGCCGATCGCGGCCCACGGCACGACGCCGTTGCCCAGGCCCTTCGGCGCGCGCAGCGACTGCTCGAAGCTCTGCTTGAACAGGCCCTGCTTGAACAGGCCCTGCTTGAACAGGCTCGTGCTGAGCGAGCCGATGAGCGGGTGGGGCATGATCGCGCCGAACAGGACGAGCGGCGGGAGCGTGAGCAGGGACCCGAACGTCCCGTTGGGCAGCGGCCTACCCCCATGATCGTGGTTAGGTTTGGGGCGTCCTGACACCGCTACAGTGCCTTGCCGGGACCGGTGGCGTGCAAGGGGTTGCGTTGCCCAGCGAGCGTGAACGAACGGGGCGCCTGCCGGCCCTCGCAGTTGAGCAGGTACAACAGCTGATCGCCGCGGCGGATCGCGACGTTGGCGCCGAGGCCGAGGTCGGCGGCGAGATTCTGCGCGATCTGGCGGGCCTCGCGGTGCACCCGGGTGGGCGTTGAGCACGGCACCGCCGAGCGACACCATGTCCAGGCCGAGCTGGTAGAGGCCGCTGACCGGGTCGCGGTCGACGAAGCCGGCCGCCTCGAGCGTCGCGAGCAGGCGCGACGCGGTGGACAGGGTGAGGTCGGCGGCCTTGGCGACGTCCGATACGCGCAGCTCGGAACGCCCGCCCGTGAACACCCGCAACACGCCCAGCGCGCGGTCGACGCTCTGATTGCTCCCCGTTTCCGCGGCCATGACACTCCCACTGGGGCCTTCTTCTTGAAACTTGTTTGCGTGATACGGGAAGCTATCCCGCATGTTGCAAGCCGTCAACCAGGGGATTGCCGCGGCGGGGTCCTACGTGGTCAAGCTGCGCGGGTCGGAGGTCCATCTGGGTGCGTTACCGGCCAGAGTGGGCAGTGGCTACTACCTGCAGCCGGTGTGGCGCAGCCTCCACTCCGACCGGTTCGAGTCTCCGGCCGCGTTCCTGCGGGAAGACCTGCGGGCACGATGGCTCACCTAAACGCTCGTGGTTCCGATGCTCGTGGTTCCGATGCTCGTGGTTCCGATGCTTGCGGTTCCGATGCTCGCGGTTCCCGTGTCGGTATCCCGGGTGTCGGCGGGCCCTGCGGCACCTCGGGCGTCGGCAGGCCCCGCGGCACCCGCTCGGGTCGGCTTGACATCGTCGGCTTCGGCGAGGCGATGGTCCTTTTCGAGGCGCGCGAACTGGAGACGGCGTCCACAGTGGACGTCCGGGTCGCCGGGGCGGAGTTCAACCTGTGCACGGCGGCGGCGCGGCTCGGCCTCGCCACGGCGTTGTGCACGCGGGTCGGCGACGACCCGCTGGGGCGGCGTGTGCTTGCCGCGCTCGAGGCCCATGGCGTGAGCACATCGCTTGCCGCGGTCGACCCCGCACACCCGACCGGGCTGTTCCTCAAGGATATCCAGCCCGACGGCGAACGGCGCGTGCACTACTACCGGCGCGGCTCGGCGGCGTCCAATATGGACGATGCGTCTCCGGTGCTGCGGGCGAACCCACGTCTGGTCGCCATCTCCGGCATCACACCCATGCTCGGTGGCGGCTCGCGTGCGGCCGTGCTGGAGCTCGCCAGGTCGTGCAGGTTTGCCTTCGACCCCAACTTCCGGCCGGCCTTTGGCGAAGCGCAGGTCGAGGCCGCGCGCGAACTGCTTCCGCACACCGACATCTTGATCCTCGGGCTGGACGAGGCCGAGGCGCTGTTTGGCACGGGCTCGCCCGATGCCATCTTTGCCGCATTCTCGGGCGAGGTCGTGGTCAAGGCAGGGCCTGACGGATGCTACGTCCCCGGTGCGCACCTCCCCTCGCTGGCGACGTCCATTGTGGACCCGGTCGGCGCTGGCGACGCCTTCGCGGGTGGCTATCTCGCCGCCCGGCTTCGCGGCCTCGACCAGGTGGCAGCCGCCCGCGTCGGCAGCCGCCTCGCCGCGCACGTCGTGGCCGCGCCCGGAGACACCGAAGGCCTCCCGGACCGGGAGCAAGCCTCTCTGCTGCTTCGGTTGGACGGCGGTGGCGACCGATAGCACGGGCACCTGGCCGCGTGCCCGGGCCCGGAGCAGGCCGCGTGGTTGTTTCGGATAAACGGCTGTGGGCAGAGGGCGGGCATGCCAGGGTCGGGTCCGGGCGATGGCGGGTCTCCCGGACGGTGGGAATGCGGTGTCGTTGTGCACGCCCATCATTTCGGCCACCCTCCCGAGGCGTGATCGGGCTGCCCGTGCTGGAGGTAGGTCAGGACGGCCCGCACGCGCGGGTTGCCCTCGGCCGTCGGGCCGAGGTGCAGCTTGGCGAAGATGCCGTTGATGTGCTTGGCGATGGCGGCCTCCGAGACGGACAGGTCCCGTGCGATGTCCTGGTTGGACAGTCCCTGCGCCATCCGCGCCAGGACCTCGAGCTCACGCGGGGTCAAGCGCGCCAACGGGTCTCGCTTGCGGGCCAGGAGCTGAGCCACGACCTCGGGGTCGACGACGCAGCCGGCGGCGGCCACCCGCTCGACCGCCGCGACGAACTCGCTGACCCGGCTGACGCGCTCTTTGAGCAGATATCCGAGGCCGCCCTCGTGGGACGACTCGAGCAGGGTCGCAGCATAGGCGTGAGCGATGTATTGGCTGAGGACCAGCACGGGAAGGCCTGGCCGGCCGCTGCGCAACGCCAGCGCCGCGCGCAGACCGTCGTCGGCGTTGCCGGGCGGCATGCGGACATCGGTGATCACTACATCGGGGCAGTGCTGCTCCACCGCCGTCATCAGCGAGGGCGCATCATCCACGGCCGCAACGACCTCGTGGCCGAACCTGGCGAGCAGCCCGACGAGGCCCTCACGCAACAGGACCGCGTCTTCGGCTAGGACGATGCGAAGCATGGCAGCTCCAGGCGCACGATCGTCGGCCCGCCCAGCGGGCTGGACAGGGTGAGGACGCCGTCGATGGCAGCCACCCGCTCCGCCAGGCCCGCGAGCCCAGCGCCGGTGGGATCGGCGCCGCCGAGGCCGTTGTCGCGCACCTCGACCACGAGCCTGTCCCCGTCGGCCATCCAGCCGTCCACAGCGATGGTGCTGGCGTTGGCGTGCTTGACACAATTGGTGATCGCCTCGGCGATGACGAAGTATGCGGTGGACTCCACGACCGGCGTCGGCCGCCGCTGCCCGATGTCGAGCACGACCCGCACGGGCACCTGCGAACGGTCGGCGACCTCCGAAACGGCCGCAGGCAGACCGTGGTCGGTCAGCACCTGGGGGTGGATCCCGCGCACCAGATCGCGCAGCTCGACCAGCGCCGACCGGGCCTGGTCGCCCGCCCTCTCCGCGAGCTCGCGCGCCTGCGGCGGCCCGGATCGCAGCTCATGCTGGAGCAGACCCAGCGTCATGCCGAGACTGACCAGGCGCTGCTGCGCCCCGTCGTGCAGATCGCGCTCGATCCTGCGGCGCTCGATCTCGAAGACGTCGACGAGGCGGGCGCGAGATCGGGTCAGATCGAGCATCCTGCGCTCGGCCTGGCCGCCGAGCAGGCCCCGCGCAAGCCACGCGTGCCAGTGCGCCACGACCGTCGCGAGGATCAGAGACAGCACCAGCAACGGGACGAGGCCGATCGTGTTGGCCCACCTGCCGTCAAAGAAAGGCCACAGGAATGCCGCCCAGACACAGGCGAGCACCCCGCTCACGGCCAGCAGGTCGATGACGCCGAGCGCGGTCGCGAGCAGGATGGCATATGCCAGCGAGCGCCAGGTGGCCGCCTCGGAGAAGCGCTGCCGGAGCCACGGGACGAGCCCCGGTCGTGGTGGTGTCGCATGTGGACTCGGCACTGCCCAGCCCAGCAGCGCGAGGCGGCGCCGCTCGAGCGCGGCGACCGGAAGCGCGGCCACCGGCGCGCCGACGATGAGACCGGCCGCCACCGCGATGGGCAAACAGAAAAGCACCAGCACGGCCACGATCACACCCGTGAACAGGTATGCCAATGACCGCCACAACTGTGAGGTCATCCAAAGGCGCGCCATACGACCAAGCTACGGCCTCATCCGGCCGTTGGCAGTAGTGCTAGGTACACCATAAAAACTCTCCCTAGCACTACTGCGATCGAGAGCGCGGCCGGGTTGGCTGGGCGGCATGCTTGTTATCGAGGAGCTGCGACGGATCTATGGCCGCGGGGCGGGCGAGGTCCGGGCGCTTGACGACGTGTCCTATGCGTTCCCGTCGGGCGGTTTCACGGCCGTTATGGGGCCGTCCGGCTCGGGCAAGTCCACACTGCTGCAGTGTGCGGCCGGGTTGGACCGGCCGACGTCGGGCACGGTCCGCTTGGGCGACACCGATCTCGGCGCGCTCAACGAGACCGAGCTGACCAGGCTGCGCCGCCGCCGCGTGGGCTTCGTGTTCCAGTCCTTCAACCTGCTGCCCGCCCTGACCGCCGCGCAAAACATCGCCCTGCCACTGCGGTTGGCCGGGCAGCGACCCACCGCGGCCGCAGTGAGCCAGGCGCTTGACCGGGTCGGTCTCGCAGACCGGGGTCGCCACCGGCCGGGCGAGCTTTCGGGTGGGCAGCAGCAACGCGTCGCGATCGCCCGCGCCCTCATCGCGCAACCCGATGTGGTCTTCGCCGACGAGCCGACCGGGGCGCTCGATTCCACGACCGCGCGCGAGATCCTGCGGTTGCTGCGGGCCGTCGTCGATCGTCACGGGCAGACGGTCATCATGGTCACGCACGACCCCGGCGCGGCGTCCTTTGCCGATCGCGTGGTCTTTCTCTCCGACGGGCGCATCGCCGGCGAGCTCGAGCGGCCCGGCGCCGACGCCATCGCCGCACGCATGGCGCACCTGGAGATGTCATGCTGAGCCACCCGAAGGCGGCAGGTGTTGCGCCAATGACCTGTCGGGAGGGGTCATGCTGAGCTACGCCTGGCAGTCAATCAAGGCGCGGCCCGGGCGGCTGGCAGGCACATTTGTCGCGCTGGCACTGGGGATCGCGCTCATCGCCGCCGCGGGACTGGTCATGTCGGCCGGGCCCGACCGGCCGGATCAGGCGAGCGCCTACGAGGAGGCGACGAGCCTGCTCGGCCTGATGGCCGGCATCAGCGGGTTCGCCTCCATCTTTGTGATCGCGGGGACGTTCGCGCTGTCCATCCAGCAGCGACGGCGGGAGCTGGCCCTGTTGCGGGTCGTCGGTGCGACTCCACGGCAGCTGCGGCGCATGCTTCTGTTCGAGGCGCAACTGGTCGGCCTGGCGGCTGTGGTCGCCGGATGGGCAATGGCCCTGCCGGTCGCGCAGGCGTGCGTGGGATTGTTGCGCTCGCTCCATGTCGGTCCCGAGACAATGACCATTTCCTTTTATCTGGTACCGGTTGTGCTCGCCGCGTGCTTGGGCCTGCTGGTGGCACTTGCCGGGGTGTGGTTCGCCGCCCGGCGCGCCCGCCGGATCAGGCCGACGGAGGCGCTGCGGCAAGCGGCGGTGGAGCAGCGGCCGATGACGGTCTCGCGATGGGTCATCGGTGTGCTCGCCATCGCCGGCGGCGTGGCGATGCTCGGCACGATGGCGGGCACCGGTTCCGAGAGCCGGACGTCGATCGCGCTGCTGGTCGGCGAGATACTGGTCATCGGTGCCACCGCCCTGGCGCCCGTCGTGGTGCCGCCGCTGGTCTGGTCGGCCGCCGCACTGCTTCGCCGCCATGCCACGGTCGAGGTGGCCCAGGCCAACCTGCGGGCGCAGGCCCGGCGCACGGCGTCGGTTGCCGCGCCGGTGCTTCTCGTCATCGGCATCGCCGGCTCGCTTTTGGCGGCGACGTCCAGTTTGGAGCGTTCCGCGGCCAACGAGGAGCGGGCCCGGACCGTGGCGCCGATCGTGCTGGTGCCTTCCGGCGCCTCGGGTTTGCCTGGCGCGCTCGGCCTTCCCGCCGCAATTGCCGAGGCAGCCTCCACAGTGGACGGTGTGGCCTCGGTGTCCCCGATCGGCAACACCCACGTCTACGCTCCGGGCGAATACAGCACACACGTCATCCCGGAGGTCGCCATCAGCTCTGGCGCCGTGCGTTTCGACGTACGCGACGGCGACATGGGCGCGCTGCGCGCAGACGCGTTCGCCGCTTCGCACGCGTTCGCCGCCGACCACGGGTGGCGGGTCGGCGACACGATCCGGATGCGGCTTGACGACGGCAGCGAGGCGGCGCTTCGGCTCGTCGCCACGGTAGACGGCGGCATCGCCGGCGGCTCACTCTTCGTGCCGGCCGATCGCCTGCGGGCACACATGAAGCCCGACAGCATCACCCATGCACTCGTCACGCTGAAACCGGGTGCCGACCCGGCATCTGTGCGCAAGGCGTTGACCGGCAACGGGTTCGAAGCGATCGAGCGGGAGGAGTGGTTCGCGCGCGTGGAGTGGGCCCAAGCCGAAGGCCTGCGGATCGGCCTGACCGCGATCCTGGCCATGGCTGGGCTCTACGCCGCGATCGCCATCGTCAACACGCTCATCATGGCTGTACGCGAACGGGCGCAAGACCTCGCCCTGATGCGCCTGGCCGGCGCGACTCCGCGGCAGGCGTTGCGGACGCTGATGTGGGAAGGCGGCCTGATCGCGGCGATCGGGCTCGCGCTGGGCGGCACGGTCACGGCGATCACCATGATGGCGATGCGGGTTGCGCTGCAGACCATCAGCGTCACGGCCCAGGCGAGCCTACCGTGGTCGGTCATGACCGGGCTGGCGGCGGGCTGCACCCTCGTGATTCTCTTGACCTGCCTGGTTTCCGGCGCTATCGCCCTGCGCCGGTCACCGTTGGCTACGTTAGCCATTCCCGAATAGGCGTGGGCAACACAGGCAGGTGAACGGCAACGGCCGCATCCACCCCGTCGACCTGCGGGGTGGGGCGGTTGGCCGATCGCGTTTGGCAAGGAACGCCGGGTGCTCGGGCTGGGGGGTGGGGCGGTTGGCGGGTGGTGTGCGGCAAGGAACGCCGGTGCTCAGGTGATCGGGCGGCGACGATACAGGAATCTGAGAGCGGCACCAGCGGCGATCGCAACGCCACCCAGGCCGATGAGCGCGATCGTGGTCGTGCCTGTGAGGGGAAGTTTCTCGCCGGAGGACGGTGTGCTGGACGATGCCGACGGGGTCGGCGTTCCGGACGGAACCTCCGGCTCCTCGGGCGTCGTGGTGTTCGTACACGTGTGCGTCACCACGAACTTCTTGGCGGTGCCGGTGATGACCGCGGTCGCCGCGGTCAGGGTCCAGCCCTCCGGCACGGCGATCCACGCCTTGCTCGTGCCGTTGTTGTCGGCCGCCGATATCCCACCGCCGTCGGTGGGGATGGTCCGGGTCTGTGACCCGCCGCCGGGCACGCTCCAGGTCGCGGTGACCGAGACGAACACTCCGGCGTCGTTGCCCTCCTTGGGCAGGTTGAAGACCCAGACGTCCTTGCCCACGTAGGGGCCGCCGCCCTGGTTGGGGTCGCAAACCCGGGTGAACTTGGCGGCGGTCTTGTTCAGACTGCCGTCGAGGATGTCGATGGTCGACGTGGTATCGGCCCACCCGGCGGAGGCGAGCAGCAGGATTCCTACAGCGATCAAACGGCGCACGATCCATTAGCGGCGACGGGCCGGCTTATGTCACTGGGCGCGCCTGCTCTGCGTGTTGGCCGGCCCCCTGGGTGGATCCGGCGAGGCCTTGGACTTTTCCTTTTCCTTCTCTTTTTGCTTCTCGGCCAGGACACCGCAATAGGCCTCGACCCGGTCGGCCGTGCCCGCGGCCGCGACAAGCCGGGCGAAGACCGGGGTCTGCAGCGCCTTGCCGCGCTCGTCGCCCCTCTTCGCCAGGTAAGCGTTGCACAGCCCGTGCAACTGCTCGTCCTCGCTCGCCACGGTGGGGGACTGCGGCCGCGGGGCCACCGGCTCGGGGCCGGACGTCGCCGGAGCCACCGGAGGGGTGGCACGGAACGGGGCCGGGATGATGCCGGTGCTCGACGCGTAGGCGAGCCCGCCCGCTGTGATCAAGGCCACAAAAGCGCCGAAGAATTTGAAGGTGAACAGCCGCCGCCACCAGAAGCGGCGCTCATGCTTACGAGCGGAGCGGAACGCCAGCACGACGTCTTCCTCGCGTGCCAGCTCTTGCGGCCGGCCGGGCGCCGCCGCCCGCAAGAGGAGCTCGGCGACCGGGTCGGCTTCGCGGGTCGCGAAAGCGCCGTCGAGCATGCGCTCGGCGGTCTCGCGATCCAGCTGACCCTCGTCCACGTTCATCCCATCTCTCTCAGCGTCACGGCCCATCTCAAATGTCACCCGTTCGGCCCGAGCAAGTCGTTCAGCCGTCGTAGTCCACGGTAAGCCGCGGTCCTGACCGCGCCCGACCGCTTGCCGAGCACACGCGCCGCGGACTCGGCGTCGAGGCCGACGACCGCGCGAAGCAGCACCGCTTCGGCCTGGTCGGGCGGCAGTTTCGCGATCATCGCCAGGGCCGAGTCGGTCGAGAGCGCCTGCATGGCGAGGCTCTCGGTGTCGTCGGGGGCGGGCATTTCCGACATCGTCTCGATTGGCACGCTGACCGAGGGCCGGCGCTGATGATGTCGCATTAGGTCCATCGCACGGTTGCGGCCGATGGTCACGGCCCAGCGGCGAAAGCCCATGCCGTCGCCCTTGAAGCCGTGCAGGTCGCGCACCACCTGTAGCCAGGTCTCCGACGCGACATCCTCGGCCTCGGCGCCCACAAGCATCTGTAGATATCGCAGCAAACCAGGTTGAATCGCACGATAAATCTGACGAAAGGCCTGCTCATCGCCGTGCCGGGCGGCCTCGACGGCGGATGACAGGTCTTCGGTCACTGATGGATTCTGCACACAAAATCCGGGTGTGACAAAGCGATGCTTGGTCACGCTTTTAGGTAC
>JBIOYB010000302.1:0-4346 GCA_044869915.1 Allorhizocola sp. | reverse complement strand
GCCGACGCGATCCGGGCCTATCCGGAGATGATGAGCGGGACGGGGCGCGACGACACGCTGCTGATGCGTGCCGTGCCGGGGCTTTACTGCAAGGTCGGCGCGGAGGGCGTGTGGGCGGCGGCCGTGCCGGGCGTGGGTGCGGTGGCGCTCAAGGTCGATGACGGCGCGGGGCGGGCGCGCGGCCCGGTCATGGTGTCGGCCCTCACGCGGCTGGGGATTGAGGCCGAGTTGCCGTTCACGCCGGTCCTTGGGCGGGGTGAGCCGGTCGGCGCGCTGCACGCGCTCTTGTGAGTGCTAACTGTGGCTAGCGCCACGCTTGCAATTGCTAGCACTCGAGCTCGCGGCTGGCTAACCTGGGTGTTGTGAGCGACGTTGGTGAATTCATCAAGGGCCTGCGGGAAAACGCCCGCATCTCCCTTCGCCAGCTCGCTGAGCAGGCAAACATCAGCAATCCCTATCTGAGCCAGATCGAGCGCGGCCTGCGCAAGCCGTCCGCCGAGGTGCTGGCCCAGATCGCGGCGGCCCTGCGGGTGTCGACCCCGGTGATGTATCTCAAGGCCGGGCTGCTGGGCACCGACGACGACCAGGGCGTGCTCGCGGCGATCGCGGGCGATCCGATCCTGACCGTCGCGCAGAAGCAATCTTTGACGCAGATCTACCAGACGTTCGTTCGTGAGAACACCAGGGAGACAAAAAATGGCCGAGACGAAGACTAAATACCCGAGCGCCTTCTACGCCGCCGCGGGCGTGGGCGACCTCGTTTACGAGCAGCTGCGCAGGTTGCAGGGCAAGGCGGTGGCGTTCGGCAACGAGCAGGCGCCGCAGTGGAAGCGCAAGGTGGCCGACCTGTCCACAAAGGTCGACGCCAACCGGGTGCGCGAGTCGGTCGTGACCGGCACTCAGTTCGCCGCGCAGAAGGCGACCGAGGTC
Source organism: Allorhizocola sp. (assembly GCA_044869915.1). Taxonomy (GTDB): domain Bacteria; phylum Actinomycetota; class Actinomycetes; order Mycobacteriales; family Micromonosporaceae; genus Allorhizocola. The sequence goes on along the minus strand of JBIOYB010000302.1, from coordinate 3,416 downwards.
TACGACACGCTGGTCGCGCGCGGGGAGAAGGCGTTCGCCGACGAGACCGCCGCCGCGGCTCCGAAGGCCGAGACGCCCACCACGCCCACCGCGCCGGTCGCGCCCACGGCGCCCACCGCGCCGGTCGCGAAGAAGGCCGCGCCCCGCAAGCGCCCCGCCGCCTGACAAACGGACACGACAAACGGACACGACAAACGGACACGAAGAGCGCACCCGTCGATATGTCGAGGCGGGTGCGCTCTAAGCGTTGAGGCATGGCCCAGGCTGCAGCTCCGATCTTCTACACGGCCGTCGAGGACTATCTCAACGACGCCGTGTTCCTGTTCGCCATCGTCATCCTGGCGTGGGCGTTCATCCACGCGGCGATCCAGCGGGCGGACGCGTTCTCGGCGGTCAGTTCGCTGCGCAAAAACGCCTGGCTCGGCATCCTCGGCGGGCTGCTCGCGGCGACGGTCCTGTTCCGGATGCTCAACGCGCTGCTGATCGTCATGTATATCGGCATCGCCGCCGCCACCTACTACCTGCTCGAAGTCAGACGCGGGATAAAGGATGTGTCCGAGGGCTCGTGGTGAACGGCGGGCACGACCTGAGGTGGCCACCCCCGCCCGACGGTTTCCCCCGCCGCTTCGGCAAGCCCCGCAACTCCGCGCCGAGCACCGGCAAACCGAGCCCGCCGACGCTGCCGACCGAGGTCGTCGCCGCGCCGCACGGGGTCAAGCTCGAGCGTCTGACCACGGGTGTCGGCGAGCCGGTGACGGTGTTCGCGCACGGCCTGGGCCACGGCATCGCCGAGACCCGGCCGCTGGGCAGCGGGGTGCGCGGCAAGCGGGTGTTCTTCCAGTTCCGCGGGCACGGCGAGTCCGGTTCGCCGCCCGGGGAGTGGGACTACGGCGATCTGGCGCATGACCTGCGGGCCATGGCCGACATGACGGGCGCGTCGCACGCGGTCGGGGTGAGCCTGGGCGCGGGAGCGCTGTGCCGGCTGCTGGCCGAGACGCCCGACCGGTTCGTCAAGGTGGTCTTCTTCCTGCCGGCAGTGCTCGACCGGCCGCGGCCCGACGCCGCGCGGGCCAAGCTTGCCGCCCTGCTCGACGCGATCAACAGTGGTGACGTCACGGCCGTGGCCAACGCGATCGTCGACGAGATCCCGCCGACGCTGCGCAACGGGTCGTCGGGTTGGGCCTATGTGCGGCAGCGCATCAACAATCTGATGAACACCGGTTTGAGCACGGGGCTTTTGACGCTGCCGGACCAGATCCCAGTACCAAATAAGGAATTGTTGAAGGCGGTCACGGCCGAGGCGCTGGTCATCGGCTGCCTGGGCGACGACCTGCATCCGAGTTCGGTCGCCACGGAGCTCGCCGGTGTGCTCCCCGACGCCACCCTGCACATCTACAGCCGGCCATCGGTCCTGTGGCACGAACGGCTTGACCTTCGCGAGCGGGTGAGTACCTTTTTGAACTCATGAGGACCAAGGCAGGTCTAGCGGCCATCGCGCTCGTCGCGCTGCTGTTTGTGGTGACGGCGGAGCTGCTGCGGGCCAGCGGTCCGCTGCTGGACGGCGTGGCCGGGGTGGTCGGCGTCCTGCCTGCCGCGGCCGTCGCGATTGGACTTTTTGCCCTGCCGGGTGCGTTGCTGGTCACCCTGCGCCGCGCGTCGCTGCCCGGGATCATCATCTTTCTTTTTCTGGTACGGGTGACAGCCCAGTTTGCCCCCAATGTGGCCATCGTCGGGGCGGGTGCGGTGCTCGGCCTGGTCGCGCTGGCCCTGGCCGTGCAGCGCACCGTCGACGCACGCACGGCGGGGATGGGCCTGCTCGCCGGCGGCATGCTGGATCTCGTGCTCCGGTCGGTGACCTGGACGTGGGATCCGATCTGGATCGGGCTGTGGGGGCTGCCCATGGTGGCGCTGGTCGCCGGCGCGCTGTGGATGGCGCTCGCGGTGCGGGCGCCCGCGCAGGAGGCGCTGGGGCGCACGTGGGCGGTGGGCGCCTATCTGGCGCTGTGGACCACGACGATCGGCAATCCCGCGTTCGCGGCGTCGCAGTCGGGGCTGGCCCTGCAACTGTCCATAGTGGTCATGATGGGCGGGATGGTGTTCGCGTTCGAGACGGTCCGCACGGTGGCGTTGCGGCCGTTCGCCGGGCTGATCGCGCTCGTGATGCTGCCGATCGGGGTCTGGGCGGCCTGGTGGGAGACCGGCTGGTCGAGCCTTGCGGGCGTGGTGCTGGCGCTCGTCTCCGCCGGGGTCGCGGTGACCCGGGCGGTGGCCGCGCCCGGGCGGCGCGGTTCGGCGCTGATCGGGCTGGTGTGGGTGCTGCCCGTGCTGCTGTACCAGCTGCACTACGACATGCCGCTGCCGTTTGACAATCGCATGTTGCCGGTGGCTGTCGCGGTCGCGCTGGGGCTCGCGGGTGCCGACCGGCGTGCGGCACCCGTTGTGGACAGGGCCGCGCAAACCCCGAAATCGAGCCATCCCCGGGCGGCCCACCAACACAGCGGATCCGCCCAAGGGGATGCTCGACATCGGCCACCAGGCATCATCGAGGTGCAACGGCCGCGGCTCGTCGAGCTGGTGCAGCCGCTGACCGCCGGGCTGGCGCTACTTTTGCTTGTGCCGCTGGGACTTTTCATGGTCAAGCCTTCGTCCGACGCGGCCGCGCCGCTCCCGGCCACGCTGCGCCTGCTGAACTGGAACGTCAAGTACGGTCGCGATGACGCCTCGGGCGCGGTCAACCCGCGGCAGATCGCCGCCGCCATCCGCCACGCCGAGCCGGATGTGGTCGTGCTGCAGGAGGTCAGCCGGGGCTGGGCGATCGGCGGCGGCACCGATCTGGCGTCCTATCTGGCCAGAGAACTCGACATGGACTATCACTGGGCGCCCGCGGCGGACCGTCAGTTTGGCAACCTGCTGCTCGTCCCGCGCGGGACGAGCGTCGAATTCTCTTACGCGGCTTTGCCGTTCGGGCAGGGTCCGATGGCGCGGTCGTATCTGCGGGCGCGGATCGGCGGCTTCGACATCGTGGCCACGCACCTGACGCACAAGAAGCAGAACACGCCCACCCGGCTGGCCCAGATCGACACCATCCTGCGGGAGAAGCCCGACATCGTGGTGGGAGACCTCAACTTCTGGCCCACGTGGGACGAGCGGCGCGCCTTCGCGGAGGCCGGATACGTTTCGGCGCAAGACATCCTGGGGCAGGGGGCGACCTTCACGTCCCCGGCCGCCGAGCCGACCAACCGGGTGGACTGGCTTTTTGGTACCCCCCAAATCAAATTCCTCGGTTTTGGGGTGCGCGACTTCGTCACGGCCTCCGACCACTTCCCGATCGTCGGGCTCATCTCACGCTGAATCCCTATGCCGAGTCATGCGGAGTCGCGTAGCACCAGGCGGGTCGGCAGGATGAGTGAGGTCGG
>JBIOYB010000301.1:0-6409 GCA_044869915.1 Allorhizocola sp. | reverse complement strand
ATCGATGAGGTGTCGCGCCTGCGCGGGCAAGCTACCCGGACGGGTCCAATTTCGACCATCGTGGTCAAGGGCGTTGTCCCGCCCTCGCCGATCGGTCAGGCTGTATTCGCGCCCCCGGTCGCCGAGGGTCACCGTTCGCCGGTGCCGATGCAACAGTGAGGTAAATGGTGGCACGCAAGGGAGATCCGGAGCCGGTCCTGCCGGACGAGCCGATGGTGAATCGTAACCTTGAGCTCACGTTGCTGCGCAGGCATCTCGACGAGGCAGACCTCGAACGGCACGGGCATGCCGTGCTGCTGATCGGGGAGTCGGGCGTGGGCAAGTCCCGCCTCATCGCCGAGCTCGCCAAGGATGTGCGCCAGCACGGGTGCGCGCTCATCACCGCGCACGGGCTGGGCCGGGGCGCCGAGCCACTGCTGCCGATCAAGGATGCGCTACGTGCCTATCTTGGCCACACGCCGGCGCGCATCCGCAAGACGCTGATCGGCGCTGCCCCACGCCTGCTCGACGCGATCCCCTTCATCGGCGCCTTCCTGGGCCGAATCGGGGACGTGGTCGTCGGTGAGCACAAGCTCCAAGGTGGCCTCGATGGCGTCTATGAGGAGCTTTCGCGCGTGCTGCTCGGCATCTCGGAAAAGCGGGGGCTCGTGCTCGTCATCGAGGACCTGCACGAGGCCGACCAGGATACCCTGTACTTCCTGAATTACTTTCTGCGCAAGACGCACGGCAAGCGGATCCTGGTCGCGATGACGGTCCAGGCCGAGCAGCTGACCGCCGCGCCTAACCTGCCGGGGTTGGTCACCAAGTGGACCTCCCAGGGGTATGCCACGCTGACCGTGGTGCCGCTGGAGCGCGCGCACGTCGGGGAGTATGTCCGCTCCACGATCGCCCTCGGCATCGAGCCGGACGAGGAGCTGGTCGACCGGGTCTTCAGCCTGACCGGCGGCAACCCCTTTTATCTCCGGGAGACTGTGCGCATCCTGGCCGAGCCGGGCGCGATCCCGGCCCGGGGCGAGCAGGCCCTGCTCCAGCTGCCGCCCAACCTGGAGCGGCTGATCGAACGGCGGCTGGATCGGGCCGACGCCCAGGTCAAGGAATTCCTCAGCGCTGCGGCGGTGATCGCTGACCCGACGCAGGACATCGGCCCGATCGCATACGTCATGGACATCCCGGTCGGCAAGGCGATCCGTGCCCTGGAGACCGCGTGCACCCTGGGCATCCTGCGTGAGGGCGACAACGGCGAGATCTCGTTCGTGCACGACATCATCCGCACCGCCGTCTACGCCAAGCTCGGCCCGACCTCGCGCCGTTATCTGCACGGACGGGCCGCCGAGTGGTTCGACGAGCGCGGCTTCGCCGCCTCGTCCGCCGGGCACTACGGCGAGGCCGGGCGGATCCCCGACATGGTGCGCACGTCACTGCGCGCCGCGGCCGACGCCGAGCAGGAGGGGCTGTATCACTCGGCGCTGTTCTTCTACCAGAAGGCCCGGCCGCACATGAGCGTCGAGGAGATCGGGCCGTTGCTCGGCCGGGTGCTGATCGTGCTCGGCGACTGGACCGGCGCCGACGAGATCCTGGCGCTCCTGCCAGACAGCGAGGTCGGCACGCACCTGCTGCGGCTCCAGCTCCGGTTCGTGCGCAACGACCTGTCCGGCGCGCTGGAGTCGGCGCATGCCGCGCTGGCCCGATCCACCGGCGCCACCAAGGCTTTCGTCCTCAACCGGATCGCCGACGTCGCCCTTTATGCGGGCGACTTTCCGGAGGCGCTGCGCTGGGCGGACCAGGTCGAGACGGCCGACGGCGTCACGCCGCACACGCTCGCGCTCAACGCCGCGCTGCTCGGCGCGGTCGCCTACCACTGCGGCGACCTCGACAAGGCCGACGAGCACTATGCCCGTGGCCTGGCGATCCTTGACGCCCAGCCCGAGCCGCAGCGTGACGTGCTGGCGATCCAGATGTTGCGCGGCAACGTGGCCGCCGTCGCGTTGACGCGCGGCGACCTGGAGAAGGCGACCGAGATTCACAGCGCCGCGCTGAAGAAGCGGCGCGAGGTCGCCGATGCCCGTGGCGCCCTGCACAGCCTGCACGGCGTGGCTCAATGCCTCATGCGCTCCGGCGACGAGGCGGGCGCGGTGGAGCTGCTGGACCAGGCCGAGCAGCTCGCCGACAGCCTCGGGGAGAAGGGCGAGCGCACCAAGGTGATGCAGTCGCGCGGCATGCTCGCGCTCCGCCACGGCGACGCCGCCACCGCCTACGACCTGATAGCCAAGGCGCGCTTGCAGTTCGGTGCCAACCTCGGCCGCTACGACGTCAGCCACGCCACCGTGGCGCTCAGCATGGCGGCGGCCGCCTGTGGCAAGGCCCGCGAGGCAATCGAGCTGGCCGCATCCGCCCGGGAAGTCATCGACCAGAGGGGCTATGGGCTGTTGAGGATCTGGTACCCGGAGACGGTGTACCCAGTCCCGGAGCGGATCGCGGGCGCGCTGACCGCCTACATGTGTGGCGACGCCGTCGGGCTGCCGTTCGAGACGAACCCGCCGGAGCCGGCACCGCCGGGACTGACCGACGAGCTGATCGAGCGCCTCGACGCCCGCGACGGCTGGGAGCGCGGATCCACATCGGACGATACCGCGCTGACCCTGCTCATCATCGATTATTTGATCCGCACCGGCGGCGAGGGCGACGGTCGCGGCTTCCTCGCCGAGTTCGCCGAGCGGGCGGACGGCATCCGTGGCCTCGGCCCGTCGACGACCGCCGCGGTGGAGCACTTCCGCCGCACCGGCGAGGTTCCGGCGGACCACCGCGGCTCCACCAACGGGGCCGCGATGCGCGCCCTGCCCGTCGGCTGGGTCACCCCGATCAGCGCACCGGACCGGCTCATCGAGCGCACCATCGAGCTGAGCCGCGTCACCCACCGTGATCCCGAGGCGCTCGTGTCCGCTTGCGTCGTGGCGGCGTGCGCGTCGTGGGCGGTGGAGGGCGCGGAGGCGGCGCTGCTTGGCGAGATCGCCGCTGAGACCGCGCAGCGCGCAGCCGGATCGACCGGTGCCGGAGGCCTTGTGGCACAAGCGGTTCAGGAGGTCGTCTCGGGGATTTGGCGGGTTCCGGATCACGGCGTCAGCATGGATCCGGCAGAGACCACGGCCGGGGTGCTGCACTGCGTGACCACGGCGACGTCGTTGCGGGATGGGCTGTTGCGGGCGGTCAAACTGGGCGGCGACACCGACACGATCGCGGCGATGGTGGGCGGGATCCTGGGCGCGCACCACACCGCGGCTGAGGTGCTGGCGCAATTGCCGTGGAGCGGCGAGGTGAACATGCCCGCGGCCGATGGGGTCGCGGCGATGGCGACCTCGCTGACCGCATTGCGGCGCAGGCAGCCGTGACCGGCGTCCGCCCACAGACGGCTTCACGGCGCAGGCGGCCGTGACGATCGTCGAGGCGGCGCTGATCGGGTTGAACGACCTTCACGGCAACCTCTCCGGTCGCGGCCTGACCTACACCGATCCGTGGACGGGGCAGACCGGTGCGGCGGGCGGGGTGGCACGGCTCGTGGGCGCGGTGCGGGCGAGGGCGGCGGGGATGGCCAACGTCTCGATCGTCCACTCCGGAGACATGGTGGGAGCCGGTCCACCCGAGGCCACGTTGCTGCACAACGACCCGGTCATCGACGTGCTCAACGCGATCGGACTCGCGGCCGGGACGCCCGGCAACCACGAGTTTGACGACGGGCTTGGCGAGCTGCTCCGGCTGGCGGGCCGGCAAAACTTTCCCTTGGTATCAAGCAATATCCGCTGGCGCAAGACCGGCGCGACGGTCTTCCGACCGTACCTGATCCGCCGGATCGCGGGGGTGCCGGTCGCCTTCATCGGTGCCACGGTCCGGTTCGCGCCCCTGCTGACCGCGCCGGGTGCCACCGACGAGCTGGTCTTCCTCGACGAGGTCGAGGCCGTTCGATCCCACCTGCCGGAGCTCGCTGCGCGCGGGATACGGGCCGTGGTGCTGCTGCTTCACGAGGGCGGGAGGCAGCAGGCGTTTCCCGACGGGCCGGTCTCACCTCGCGTCTGCGAGATCGCCGCGGGCCTGCCCGAGGTCGGGGTGGTGATGGCGGGCCACACGCACTTCAGCATCAACACCCATGTCGGCGAAACCCTCGTGGTGCAAGCGGCGCCGTTCGGCACCGCGTTCAGCGCCGTGCGGCTGAGTCTCGACGACGAGAAGGGGCTTCTGGTCCGGGCGCACGGGGAACTGGTACCCGTCTGGGAAGGTGAACCGGAAGCGCCGGACGTGTCGGAGATCGTCGCGCGGGCTCGGGCCGAGGTGAGCGGGCTGACCGGGCGCATGGTCGGCGTGGCCGCCCGGGCCCTGCGCGCCGGGCGTCATGACGGCGCCACCGATGCGGGCGAGTCCCCGCTCGGGAACCTGATCGCCGACGCCTTCCGCGCGGCCGCGGGAGCGGATCTGGCGTTCGTCAACCCGGGCGCGATCCGCGCGATGCTCCCGGCCGGTGCGGTCACGTGGGGCGATCTGCTGGCGATGTTGCCCGCCCGTAACGACCTGTTGCGCTGCAGCATGACCGGTCGTCAACTGTGGAGCCTGCTCGACCAGCAGAACCGCTTCTCCTTCAAGCGCAATCTCGAGGTTTCCGGCCTGCGCTACGGCTTCGGCATCCGCGCCGACGGCCGGGGCGAGGTCCGCTTCCTGCACGACGCGGCGGGTGCCCCGATCGAGGCCGGCCCCCGCACATACCGGGTCGCCGCCACGCGCTTCCTCGCCTCGGGCGGCGACGGCTACGACGTCTTCACACAGGCCCGCTCGCTTTCCTCGTGCATCAACGAGATCGACGCCGTCGCCGACCACATCTGCACGCTGCCGTCGCCGTTCGACGCCGCGATCGAGGGTCGCATCGTCCGGATCGGACGGTGATGGTCAAGTGGGCGGCAAACCGCGATCACACCAATGCCCTCAACAACGAGGCCTGATCCCCGGCCTGCTCCCACGCCTCGGCCGCGGCGCGCCAAGCGCCCCGCAGGCCCGCGGCCCACGGCTCGGGACAGCCGGCGGACGGCTCGCTGCCGAGCCCGGCGCGGGCGAGGTAGCGCAGCGGCTCGCCTACGCACGGCGGCGGTGCCGGGCAGCTCGGTCCGTGGTAGGTGCCTATCGTCAGGCCGGACGTGGCGGCGTCTGAGTTGCCGTACGACCCAGATCACGACGTCGCCACGCGCGCAGCTATGAGAAAGGGGACGAAACATGACTTTGCGGCTGGGAATGGGAGTCCTGCCCACCTCACCCATCGTGTACGCGCAGAGCCTGGTCGAAGCGGCAGATGCGGCCGGCCTGGACTCAATCATGGTGCCGGACCATCTCATGGCCTGGTTCCCCCGCGCGACATGGCCGGATATCGGCAACATCGCCGAAACGCTGCCCAGCCCGCATGTCTTCATGGACCCGATGGTGGCGATCGCCTCCTGGGCCGCGGCAACGGATTCGGTGCGGTTCGCCACGGCGGTCACCGATCCCATACGGCGGCCGCCTGGGCAGCTGGCGGTCTCGGCGCTGTCGCTGTTTCACCTCACCGGCGGCCGATTCATCCTGGGGATCAGCTGTGGAGAGGCGGAGAACTGCGTGCCCTACGGCCTGCCCTTCGACACGCCCGTGTCACGGCTGGAGGAGGCCCTGCAAATCATCCGTCTCATCTGGACACAGGAGCGGGTGGACTTCGACGGGCGGTTCTGGCAACTGCGCGGCGCCATTTGCGACCTGGGTCCATATGACGGGCAATACCCGCAGATCTGGGTGGGCGCGCACGGCCCGAGGATGCTGTCGCTGACCGGGCGGCACGCCGACGGCTGGCTGCCCTTCCTGCCCATGCCCGCGGAGCGTTACGCGCGCCGGCTCGCGACGGTGCGTGCCGCCGCGCAGCGTGCCGGCCGGGACCCGGACGCGATCGTGGCCGGCTTCAACACGCCGGTCTTCATGGCCGACGACCACGACCGGGCGCACGCGATGATCGCCTCGGCCGCCGTCAGGCAGATGATGCTGGCCATGGACGATGCGTTCTACGAGGACATCGGCCTGCCGCATCCGCTCGGGATCGATCGCGAAGCGACCGGCTTCGTGCCGGAGTGGCTCACCGAGCGGCAGCTGCGCGACGCGTTCGCCGCCGCACCCGATCCCATGCTGGCACACGACTTTCTCATCCACGGCACACCGCAGGAGGTGGCCGCGCAGCTGAAGGCCTACGAGGACGCGGGCATGCAATACTTCGCCCCGCTGGACACCTCCCCGTTCACCGACATCACCCAGATGCCCGGGACACCGGAGCGGATGCGCCAGCTCAAGGCCCTGCTCGACGCGGCGCCCCCCGCGGGCGCGTGATGCCGCGGGTGCTGCCTACCGGCGGCACCCG
>JBIOYB010000300.1:0-22849 GCA_044869915.1 Allorhizocola sp. | reverse complement strand
CCAACCATGCTTACCTCCCCCACCGGGGGGACTCCCGCGCCCATCGAGACTCAGGCCGGTCTTGCCGAGGTTATCGCGAGATTCTCCTCCGGGACGGGCCCCGTCGCGGTCGACGCCGAGCGTGCCTCCGGATTCCGCTACAGCCAGCGCGCCTACCTGGTACAACTGCGGCGTGAGGGCAGCGGGATCGCGCTGATCGATCCCGTGCCGCTGGGCGATCTCACGGTGCTGGGCGAGGCGCTGCAGGACGCCGAGTGGGTGCTGCACGCGGCCAGCCAAGATCTGCCGTGCCTCGCCGAGCTCGGGATGCGGCCGCGGCACCTGTTCGACACCGAGCTCGCGGCGCGCTTGGCCGGCATGGAGCGGGTGGGGCTGGCCTCGCTGACCGAGCAGCTCCTCGGCTACTCGCTGGAAAAGCATCATTCGGCGGCGGATTGGTCCACGCGACCGCTGCCCAAGGAGTGGCTCAACTATGCGGCGCTCGACGTGGAGCTGCTGGTCGCGCTGCGCGAAAAGCTCGACGCCGAGCTGATCCGGCAGGGCAAGCGGGAGTGGGCGGGCGAGGAGTTCGCGGCGCTCGCGGCGAGCGGGTCGCGTGCCAGCAAGCCGCGGCCTGATCCGTGGCGCCGGACGTCGGGCATGCACCGTGTGCGGGGGCCGCGGGCGCAGGCCCGGGTGCGTGCGATGTGGTACGCGCGGGACGCGATCGCGATCCGGCGTGACACCGCCCCCGGCCGGGTGCTCGCCGACGCGGCCATCGTCGCGGCGGCCGAGCTCGACCCGAAGACCGAGCGGGAGTTGTTGCTGCTGCCGGGTTTTGGCGGGCGTTCGGTGCGCCGGCTGGCCAAGGTGTGGCTCGACGCGCTCAACGAGGCGCGCGGCCTGGCAGATGACGAGCTGCCCGTTCCCCAGCAGTACGAGGGACCCCCTCCCCCGCACCGCTGGGCCGACAAGGACCCGGTCGCCGCTGAGCGCCTGGCCCGTTGCCGGGAGGTCGTGACCAAGTCCGCCGAGCATCACACCCTCCCCCCGGAAAACCTGATCACGCCCGACTTCATCCGCCGGTTGGCGTGGGAGCCGCCGGCCGAGCTGACCGCCGAGTCAGTGACGGGCGTGCTCACCCGCTTCGGCGCCCGGGCCTGGCAGTGTGAGCTGCTGGCCGTCGAGCTCGCCGAGGCGCTGCGCGGCCCCCAGCCGCAATAGGTGGGCGTGCGCATACTCGCAGATCACGGCGTGTTCGTAGACGGCGCGTGGCACGTCGGTACCGCTGTCGACGCGGACGACGTTGGTGCCAGGGCGCCAGCGCATGAAGGTCTCGTCGCCCGTGAGGTCGGCCAGGATCGCGAGCAGCGACTCGTCGAGGCGCAGCGAGTGGACGGCGCGGTCGTATTCGGCGCGGGTCAGGCACAGCGCGAACGGGATGTTCATCAGGCACAGCGCGGTCTGGATGTCGAGGTTGAGCCAGCGCTTGCCGCCCGCGTCGATCCGCTCCACCCGCAGCATCGAGAAGTCGAGCCGCTGTCGCGTGGGCTTGCCCAACCCGACAAGGGTTTCGTAGACGTTGAGGTCGTGCTTGATCACGGCCCGGTCGCCGAGCTCCCGCAGCGTCGTCGGCCGCAGGGTGACCTCGGCCGTGCCCCCGGTGTTGGCGAGGATGAAGTTGAGCAGGTTGGTCTCGACCAAAAAGTGCTTTATCAGGAGGGTACCGGCGTCAGCCGACACAAATCTGCGCAGAAACCAGACGCACAGGCTGTCCATTGTGGAGTGTGCGGAGAACCTCCCGGGCAGCAGGCGGATCAGCCGCACCGCGACACGTGACAGGATCCGCGCGCCCGGGTAGAGCCAGCGCCGTGTCCAGTTCTGCTGATCGCGCACCACGAGCCGCAGCGTCTCCCGGTCCATGGGCACGGTCGGATCAAACATGATCGCGGTCCACACGTTCATGCGTCCACATCCCCTCCGACCGCTTTGCGGTCGCGTCCATGACTTCGACTCACGTGACCCGGCTCTGGCGGGACCCAAGGTGATCGCGAAGCGTTCACCTTGGGTCGCTGACGTCGCTTAACTGCATGGCGTAGAGCCGCGCCACCACCCGCGCCGTGCGGACAACATCCCGCAGTTGCGCGGGCGTCAACGTGTCCAGCAGGCCGGCCAGCTTGGCGAAGTGCCCGTCGTCGGCCACGCCGTGATAGCGCAGGAAGCTCACCTGGTCGTCGCCCAGCCCGAGCTGCCGCTGGATCAGGCCGGCCCAGTGCAGCGCCTTGCGCGTGCCCAGGCCCTCGATGATGAACATCGCTCCCAGCAGATCGATCGGATCGGGCCGGCTGGCACGCTCGAACATGAACGCGGACAACGCCTCCGAGCCGAGGTTCTTGGGCGCGCTCTGGATCTCGCTCAGCGCGCCGCCCACGGCCACGTAGTCGCGCTCCAGCAGCTGGAAGTCGCGATGCTCCTCGGCCGCGTGCATGATGGCCGCGCTGCGCAGCGTGAAGTCGGACAGGTTCGACGCGGCGCGGGCGATCCACCGCCCGCCCTCGATGACCTGCTGGCGCAGGTGCACGAGCAGCTGCCGGTAGTCGTCGAGCGTGGCCTCGCCGGCCTCGATCCGCCGCACGATCGGGACCTGTTGCAGGCGCTCCTCGAAATCGGTCCGCACCTTGGCGAGCTCCGTGAACGGCGAGGCCGGCTCGACCACGGTCAGGTGCGCGAGGCCGAACATGAACCGCCCCGACTCCGGCACGGCCAGCACGATCCGCTGCCCGGGCTCGAACAGGCGCCAAGCGTCGTCCAGCATCACGAAGATGCTCGCCGCGCCGGTGTTGCCGCGCGTTTCCAGGTTGCTGAACATCTTCGCGTCATCGATGCCCAGCGCCGTCACCAGCCCATCGCGGAAGTGCGCGGAGCTGTAGTGGCACAGCAGGTGGTCGATCCGGTCCGGCCGCACGAGCCGTTCGAAGGTCTCGATGCCGCGCTCGAACACCTTGGGCAGCAAGGACACGTCCTGGCGCAGCCGGCCCTCGCTCTCGTACATGCACGCCGGGAACTCGTTGGCGTACGACACCACGTGTGTCCAATCCAGACGGAGGCTGATCCCGTCGGGGCGGGGGCGGTTCTCCAGGACCACCGCGCCCGCCCCGTCCGACAGCGTCCAGCGCAGGAACTCTTCGTCGAGCCGTCTCCCGCCCGGCAGGTGCCTGCCGGCGAGTTCGGAGCCGACCACGACGGCGCGTTCGTGCGCCCCCGTCCGCAACGCCCGTTCGGCGGCGGCGAGCGCGGTCATGCTCGACGCGCACACCCCGCCCGCCGAAAGGATTTCCATCGACGGACCGCCGAGGCGGCCGTGGACCATCGACGCAAACCCGGGCACGCGCAGGTCTGGCAGCGTCGTGCCGGTCGCGAGCATGCCCACCTCGTGCAGGCCGATGCCCCGGTGCTTGAGCGCCCGCTCGACCGCCTCGGCCGCGAGCTGCTCGTTGAGCTCGCCGGGCGCGGCGTAGTGACGGGTGCGGATGCCGTTGGCCGCCAGGACGCGGCGGGCCAGCGGTCCGTCGGGCTCCACGGTCTGCGGCTCGCCGGGCAGGTAGGTTCCGGTGGCCGTGAGGTAGACATCGTTCATGCCGTCTATTGACCGCTGTTTTCGATAAAGGCTCATCCGCCCTCGTACTCAGATTGTGGTGTACCTCATACTCAGCCCGTTACTTACTCACGAGTAATATCGCGGGTATGTCTACCCGCCAAATCCGCAACGTTGCCTTTGTCGACGGTGTGCGCACGCCGTTCGGCAAGGCCAACGGCGGCCTTTACAAGGACACGCGCGCCGACGACATGGTCGTGCGTTGCATCCGCGAGCTGCTGCGCCGTAATCCTCAGCTGCCACCTTCGCGCATAGATGAGGTGGCCATCGCCGCCACCACACAGATCGGCGATCAGGGTCTGACCATCGGCCGGACGGCGGCTCTGCTGGCGGGCCTGCCCAACACCGTCCCGGGTTACGCGATCGACCGCATGTGCGCCGGCGCGATGACCGCCGTCACGACCGTCTCCGCCAGCATCGCGATCGGCGCCTATGACGTGGCCATCGCGGGCGGCGTCGAGCACATGGGCCGGCACCCGATGGGCGAGGGCATCGACCCCAACCCGCGGTTCCTCGCCGAGCGGCTGGTCGACCAGTCGGCTCTGGTCATGGGCGGGACAGCCGAAAACCTGCACGACCGGCTGCCGCACATCACCAAGGAGCGGGCCGACGCGTTCGCCCTCGCGTCGCAGGAAAAATACGCGAAGGCAACCACCCAGCTGCAGGCCGACCTCGTGCCCGTGGCCACCTTTTCCTCTGACGGCTGGGGCCTCGCGACGGCCGACGAGGCGCCACGCGAGACCAGCATGGCAAGGCTTGCCACGCTCAAGACCCCGTTCCGCCCGCACGGCAAGGTGACCGCGGGCAACGCCGCGGGCCTCAACGACGGCGCGACCGCCTCGCTGCTCGCCGCCGAGGATGTCGCGCAGGAGCTCGGCCTGCCGGTCGCCATGCGCCTGGTGTCATACGGTTTCGCGGGCGTCGAGCCCGAGGTGATGGGCGTCGGCCCGATCCCGTCGACCGAGAAGGCGCTGCGCCTGGCCGGACTGTCCATTGAGGACATCGGGCTGTTCGAGCTCAACGAGGCGTTCGCCGTGCAGGTGCTGGCGTTCCTCGACCACTTCGGCATCGCCGACGACGACCCGCGCGTCAACCCGTGGGGCGGCGCGATCGCGGTCGGCCACCCGCTCGCCTCGTCCGGCGTGCGGCTGATGACCCAGCTGGCGCGGCAATTCGCGGTCAACCGGGACGTGCGCTACGGCTTGACCGCGATGTGTGTGGGGATAGGCATGGGTGGCTCTGTGATCTGGGAGAACCCAAACTGGGAGGGCTTCGATGTCTGAGCTCGTGACCGCCTCGAAGCTGCGCTTCGTCAACGTCGGCCTGGACCGGCCGGCCGCACTGATCACTTTGGACAATGGGTTCGACCACACCAAGCCCAACACGTTCGGGCCCGGTGGGCTGGCGTCGCTGGAGCAGGCCGTCGACGAGGCCCTCGCCGCGTCGCCGGCGTTCATCGCGGTCACCGGCAAGCCATACATCTTCTGCGTCGGCTTCGACCTGACCACCTTCAGCGAGACGCCCACGAAGGAGCAGGCGCTGGAGATCGGGCGCATGGGCCACCGGGCATTCGCCAAGCTCCGTTCGTCGCAGGTCCCGACCTTCGCGTTCGTCAACGGGGCGGCCATGGGCGGCGGGCTCGAGATCGCGCTGCACTGCCACTACCGCACGGTGTCGTCGGGCGCCGCCGCGCTCGCGCTGCCCGAGGTGCTGCTGGGCCTGATCCCGGGCTGGGGCGGGTCGCAGCTGCTGCCCAACCTGGTGGGCATCCTCCCCGCGATCCAGGTGATCGTGCAGAACCCGTTGACGCAAAACAAGATGCTCAAGCCCAAGCAGGCCTTCGAGATGGGCATGTTCGACAAGCTGTTCGAGCCGGCCGACTTCCTCGAGTCGTCGCTGGCGTGGGCGGCATCCGTGGTGAGTGGGCAGACCACGGTCTCGCGTCAGGAAGTCGACCGCTCGGAGATGTGGGACGCGATCCTGGGCTTCGCCCGGGCCGAGCTCGACAAGCGGGTGCACGGGGCGATCCCGTCGGCCAACAAGGCTCTCGAGCTGCTCGCGTTCGCCAAGGACGGCCCCAACTTCGAGGCTGAGATCGAGGGCCTCGCCGACCTGGCCGTCTCTCAGGAGACTCGCAATGGGCTTTATGCGTTTGATTTGGTACAGCGTAGAGCCAAAAAGCCCGTCGGAGCCCCTTCACCATCCCTGGCCGCCGACGTCACCAAGGTGGGCATCGTCGGCGCGGGTCTGATGGCCGCGCAGATCGGCCTGCTGTTCCTGCGCCGGCTCGAGGTGCCGGTGGTGCTCACCGACCTCGACCAGGAGCGCGTGGACAAGGGACTGTCCTATGTGCACGGTGAGATCGACAAGCAGGTGGCCAAGAAGCGGCTCACCGCGAGCAAGGCCGCGAAGATGCGCGGGCTCGTGTCCGGCTCGGTGTCCAAGGACGCCTTCGCCGACGCCGAGCTCGTGATCGAGGCCGTATTCGAGGACATGTCGGTCAAGAAGCGGGTGTGGGCCGAGGTCGAGGAGATCGTGACCCCCGAGTGCATCCTGGCCACCAACACGTCCTCGCTGTCGATCACCGAGATGGCCGCCGACCTCAAGCACCCCAACCGCGTGGTGGGCCTGCACTTCTTCAACCCCGTGGCGGTCATGCCACTGCTGGAGATCGTCCGTGGCGAACGCACCGACGACGTTGCGCTCGCCACGGCCTTCGCGGTCGGTAAGAAGCTCGGCAAGAGCTGTGTGCTGGTCAAGGACGCGCCCGCGTTTGTCGCCAACCGCATCTTCGCGCGCTTCCTGGGCTCGATCTGGTCGGCCGTCGACGAGGGCACGCCGTTTGACGTGGCCGACCGCGCGCTCGACCCGCTCGGCCTGCCCATGCGCCCGGCGGCCTTCCTGTCGCTCGTGGGCGCGGGCGTCGCGGCCCACGTCGGCGCCGTCATGCACGACGCCTACCCCGACCGGTTCCCGTTGAGCCCCAACATGTCCATCATCGCCAAGTCGGGCCTGCCGATCCTGGTCGACGACGAGCCCAACCCGGCGCTCATCGAGCAACTGCAGCACGGCGACCGCCCGCTGACCGAGGAGCAGGTGCGCGACCGCGCGCTCAAGGCCCTCGCCGAGGAGATCACCATCATGCTGCGGGACGGCGTCGTGGCCGAGGCCGCCGACATCGACCTCTGCATGATCGTGGGCGGCGGCTGGCCCTTCCACCTGGGCGGCATCACGCCATACCTCAAACAGCACGGCTACCTCTGAACAACTCAGGTGCTGCCCAGGATCCGTCCCGGGCAGCACCTGAATCACCCATTCGGTGAAGTCCGTAAAGCCTAATGGTCACAGTGAAGGTCTCGGATTACTCCTCGTCAGCGGGCCTTGTCCTCTTCGGTGATATGGGAACCGGCCACGCGACGCATGGCCTCAACAGCGGCGCCGCGCCGCATTTGGGCCCGCAACGCCTCGGCGACAACAGCCGAGGCGTTGTCTGTCAGGGCCAGATATGCCGCGACGTCGTCGGGGAGGTCCACCGTCACTAGATTCGTCATGCTCGAACCATACTCAGTGCGGCACTCAGTGCGGCGTCAGTGCGGCGTCAGTGCTTGAGGACGCCGGCGACGATCTGATCGGTCAGGCGCTGGCGGAAGCGGGCGTCGAGCGGGTCGTCGCCGGCCATGGTCCGGCCGAGCACGCCGAGCAGGATGCCACCGAGCGCCGTGTTGGCGGCGTCGGCGACATCGGCGATGGCGAAGGCGCCGTCGCGCTTGCCGTCGCTCAGCACCTCGCGTAGCGGCGCGGCGATCCAGGTGTCGTTGGCGGCGAGGACCTCGCCCATGCGGCCGGCCGCCCCTAGCGCGGCAAGGAATCCGGCGCACGTGCCGCGATGCTCGCCAAGATAGCGCGAGAGCGCCGACACCATCGCCTCCAGCCGCTCGCGCGGCGGGTCCGTCGCCCGCACGGCGTCGCGCACGGTCTCGGCACCCCGCTTGGCGTGCGCCGTCAACAGGAACACGAGCAGGTCGTCGCGGCCCGAAAAGTAGTAGTAGAGCGCCGCACGTGACGTGCCGACCTCGCGCGCCACATCCTCCAGCCGGGGCGGCGGGTCAGTGCCGAGCACGAACTCGCTGCTGTCGAGCAGCCGGGTCACCAGGTCGGGTGGCGGCGACTTCACGTGGCACAGGCTAGCATCTGGATCTGAATCAATGTTTAGACTAGAGTCCAAACCATGGTTCAAATCGCATCCTATGGTCCCTGGGCGGTCGTCACCGGCGCGTCATCGGGGATCGGCAGGGCATTCGCTGAGCAGCTCGCGGCGCACGGCATCCATGTCGTGCTGGCCTCCCGTTCGGCCGAGCGGCTCGAGTCGTTGGGCTCCAAGCTGTCTCGCGCGCACGGCATCCACCATCGCGTGATCCCGGTCGATCTCAGCGTGCCCGGGGCGGCATCCGTGATCGTCGACGGCACCAGCGATCTCGACGTCGGGCTGCTGGTCTCCAATGCCGGTGCCGGCCGCCCGGGCACGTTCCTCGAGCAGGAGCCAGACGACATGCACCGCCGGCTCGTCCTCAACGCGAGCAGCCACCTGGATCTCGCCCACGCCTTTGGCAGGCGCTTCGTCGCCCGCGGCCGCGGCGGCATGATCTTCGTGTCGGCCCTGGGGGCCCTGCACGGCCTACCCAACATGGCACACGAGGGAGCGTCAAAGGGCTATCTGCTCAACCTCGGCGAGGCGCTGCACTACGAGCTAGCCGCCCAGGGAGTGGACGTCACGGTCATGCTTCCGGGCAATGTGGACACACCGGCCGTTGACGCCCTCGGCCTTGACCGCGCATCGTTGCCCATGCGACTGCAGCCGCCCGCAGCCGCCGTGCGTGAGACCTTGGCCGCGTTCCTCAAGCGCCGGCCCGTGCACGTGCCGGGCCTGGCCATGCGGGTCATCACCCGGATCGTGCCACGCCGCCAATCCATCCGCGTCAATGCCAGGATGCTGGGCCGGGCCGCGGCCAGGCTGGCCCGCTCCTCGTCGCCGGCCGGCGGGTGAAGCCGGACCACCGGCGCTCGCGGCCATCCCTGACGATCACATGCTGCCCTGAGGGACCACCCATCGCGTTGCGGCTCCCAGGGCAGCGCCGATCCGGTCATAGTCGCTGTCGTAGCGCAGGAGCACCGCACCATGTGCCGCCGCGGTGGCCGCAGCGAAGAGGTCCACAATGGACGTCCGGTGGCGGCCCGCGCCGGCGAGGCCTTCCTGTGCGTCCCATGCGGCCTGCTCGATGGCGTCATCCGAGTTGAGCAGGATCATCCCGCCCATCAGGCCGCGCAGAGCTTGTATTCCGCGATATCACTCCTCGACCTCGGTCGACTGCTGAGCCATGAGGCGGGACAGGCCGTCTCGGGTCGCGACGACGGTGAGTTTGTCGCGGGCGCGCACGCGGCGGGGCATCGGCGGCTTCCAGAGCGGACGCGGCTCGCCAAACTCGGTGACGGCGATGACGCGCACGCTGCCCGGCTCGTCGACGGCCGCGACGGTGGTGCCCTCCAGCGGTGATCCAGGCGGCACGAAGACCTCGGCGAGCAGCAGCACCCGCCGCTCGACCGCGATGGTCCCGATGACCTCGCGGTGCAGGAGGGCCTCGGCGAAGGCGGGCGCGGCCAGATATGACACGCTGCGCGACAGGGGCAGGTTGAGGATGCGCCGGGCCCGCGCCGCCAGGTCGCCGTCAAACACGCGCAGCACGACGTGCAGGTGCTCCTGCAGGTTGCGCCCGTGCAGTGCGGCCTCCAGATTGGACACGTCGTTGTTGGACACGGCCATCAGCGCCCGGCACCGCTCGACGCCGGCCGTGCGCAGCGTGGTGACGCGGCTCGGGTCGCCGATGATGAGCGGGATCTGCAGCTCCCGCGCCAGCGGCACGCCCCGGGCCTGCTCGACGGGCGACACCGCGACGACGTTGACCCCCCGGTCATAGAGCATGCGCAGCACACGCGTGCCGACACCGCCCAGCCCGACCACGACCACATGGTCGGACTGCGGGATGCGCAGCCGCACCTCGGCCACTGCCAGCCGCGCCCGCACCATGCCCTCGACCACGAGCGCGGTGACCAGCGGGATGAACGCCAGCCCGGCCACGCCCAGCACCAGCTGCCACGCCTGCTGCCCGGACGTGAAGGCCGAATCCGGTTGCAGCCCACCCAACGCCGTGACCGCCGCGAGGTAGAAGCTCTCCCATGTGGACAGTCCCCGGCTGAAGCCCAGGATGGCCCCGGCCACGACGATGATCCCGAGCACCACCGACACCGCGATCCGCGACTTGCGCGTGACCAGCGTGCGCAGGAACGTCCACACGAGCCCGACCCGCGACGCCCGCTCCACCCGCGCCGGACCGACCCGGTGCGTCGACTCCAAAGTGGACCGGCGCGCCTCCGCCAGCACCAGGTCGGCCGGGTCGTCTTCGGCCGGCAGCAGGAGCGGCTCGCCGCCGATGGTGCCCGGCCGGCCCAGCCCGCACACGATCTCGTGCGGCGACACGGCATCGCGCCGCGCCACGACCAGCGTGCGCCGGCCCACCTCGACCGGTGTGGCCGCGATCTCACCCAAAGCCGTGGCCACCAGCACCGGCGCGGCGATCTCCGAGTCGGACAGGACCTTGCAGTTGCCCAGCAGCGCCTCGATGCTGTGCCCCAGGTCGGTGTTGTACATCCGCACGACCACCCGCAGCGCGGGCGCCAGCTCCCGCGCCAGCAGCGCCACCCCGATGTTGCCGACGTCGTCCTGCGCGGTGAGGGCCAGCCCGGCCGCGGTCGCGAGGCCGACATCTCGCAGGACACGCTCGTCGATGCGGTCCTGCACCACCACCCGGACGCCTTCAAGCTCCGCGAAATCCTTGGCGTCCAAGCGTTGCTGCGCCGTCATGAGGACGACCACGCGCGCGCCGTAACGCTGCGACAGGTGCTCGGCCAGGCGATAGCTGAGGGCGTCGGCGCCGTTGATGACAAAATGATCTGACTTGGGCAGGTTCACCGCGCGATGCTATGGCCCTATTCCGAACGGGAGGTTAACAAACCCATGGTCTGGGTCAGCAGCCTGCTCGTGAGGAAGTGTTCCCGCACCCGCTCGTGCGCGTGCTCGCCCAGCCTGCGCGCGCGATCCGGGTCACGCAGCAGGTCCGCGGCCGCACGGGCGAAGGCCTTGCCGTCCGACGGATCCGGGATGAGGATGCCGCTGCGCCCGTGCTCGATCTGGTCCTGTATCCCGCCGACCCGGCTGGCCACCACCGGCCGCCGCTTCCACATCGCCTCCGCGACGACGAGGCCGAATCCTTCCGCCTGACTCATCTGCAGTACGACGTCCGCGCGCCGCTGCAGCGCGTTGACGATCAGGTCGGTCTCCTCGGGGTCGTCCATCGGCGTGCGCAACAGGTGGACCCGATCGCGCACCGCTGGTGCCAAATCATCGTGCACGGCAACGCATTCGGCGTAGACCTCGGCGCCCTCCGGGTCGTCGGTGACGCCGTCGGCCGACGGGCCCGCGACCGCCAGGTGCACGCTCGGATGCTCGTCGACGAGGTACTTCGCGAACAGCCGCATCACCGACGTGTGGCCCTTGAGCCGGTCCCACCGTCCCGTTTGGAGGATGAGCGGCACATTGTCGGGAAGGGACCAGTGCGCGCCCAGGGTCCGCCCCACCTCCTCCGGCGGAAGGTCCCGGTTCTTCGGCGTGAACGGGTCGATCGCGGGCCGGATGACGTGGAGTTTCTCGCTGTCGAGGCCTTCCCACAGGTACCGCGAGCGAGAAAAGATGTAGGCGTCGGCGGGTGAGACGACGTCGAAGAGAAACCGCCACGCTTGCCGGGCAAAAGGGTTTGGCACGTCGGTCCCGATGTGGCAGTGCCAGATGACTTGCGCCCCATGGTCTTTCAGGATCGGGACCAGCCCGGCCGGCTGCGGGTCGTGCACAAACACGGCGTCGCCGGGCCGGATCTCGCGCAGCAGCCGGGCCGCATTGTCGGCGATCACCTGGTCATAGAGCTCCCGTTGCGCCTGCCCGAGCGGGCCGCCGTCGCCCTCAAACCCGTGCAGCCAGTTGTGCAGGCGCTTGGTCACGTCGAGGAATTCGGGCGTGCCCTCGATGGCGATCCACCGGCAGTCGATGCCCGCCTCGTGCACGTAGGGCAGCAGCGCCGCCAGCAGCTCGGCGACCCCACCGCCGCTCAGGGTCGCGTTGACGTGCCAGAGCGTGCGGCCCTCCAGCGCCTCGGCGGCACGCAGCATGGCGGCGTCAAACTCGGCATATGCCTCATCCGGAAGAAGTCGGTTGAACCGTTGGCGAAGCATCGGGGCTCCTTGTGGGACTAGGGGTGGGCGAGATCGTGCGACTCGGCGAAGGCGTGGGCGACACCGTGGGCGACACCGTGGCCGGCCGAGTCGGCGACACCGTGGGAGAGGGCGCGCTGGGCGCGACCGTCGGTGCCTGCGGCAGCGCCGGGATCTGGCCGGGCTTCTGGCCGCCGATGATCAGGATGGCCGCGACGAGCGCGACGGCGGCCAAAGCCACCGCACCGCTAGCGTAGTAGCCCGCGAGCGCGGCCATGCGTTCGCGCGAAAGCTCGGTGCGGCGGCGGCGCTCCAGCTCCGGCGTGAGCACGGTGCGCGTCGACAGCCACGACATCAGCGGCGCCGACCCGTAAACCACGCCCTGCCAGGCGAACAGCGCCGCGACGAAGAACACCTTCTGCGCCAGCGCGCCGATCGCACAGCCCCAAAGCACAACGGCCAGAACGGTTTCCGCCTTCGCCGCCCGGATCGCGGTCCACGCGTTCTGGTGCTCGTCGTTTTCCTTGGGCGTACGCATGAACACCGCCCGCTTGCGCACCAGCCCACGCAGCGTCGCCATCGCCACGGTCCACGACATCGACAACCAGTTGACCAGGGCGAACAGCGAGCGGCGCGGCCCGATGCCGGTCAGGCTGCGCAGCGACCACAGCGCACGCAGCAGCCCCGACAGCAGCAGCGCGGCGGGCAGCAGCACGAGCCCGCCCAGCAGCGGGCGGAAGAACGCGCCCTGCCCGGTGAACATCTGGTACGCGGTCACCAGCAGGACAACTGTGAACCCCAGATACAGCACGTCGTTGAACCACACCAGGCCCGTGCCGAAGAACACCTGCCCGACCGGGTTCCAGTAGGGCAGCAGCAGGATGACCACGAGACACGCCAGGCCGACCACCGCCGCCGCGATCCACGCGAGATCCATGGGCAGCGCCCACAACCGGGCCGCCGCCCACGCCCCGCCGGAGCAGACCGCCGCCGCCAGCACGACGCCCAGGATCCGTGAGGCGATCTTGACATGCCTGCCCACCAGCAGAAGCAGCAAAGTGGACAGAACGAGGATCGTGGTCGATGCGAGGGCGAGGGTGAACAGCACCGATAGCTGTTTCCCGCGCTTATATGCGCGAAACGCGGCGGCACAGGACGACGGTCGCGATCAGCGCGATGACCACCACTAACGCGCCCACAATCAGCCACGGCATCGCCCACAGGTCCGCGCTTCGCGAGCCGCGCATTATCGCGATCAATGCGTTGCTCCTCGTAATCAGGCTGTTCGTCGCATACGGCCGGCTCGGCGATCTTATAAATTAGGCCCCGTGCAGAATCGATTAACCCGGGCGGTGGCGGCGCTGGCCGTCCGCCCGGGAGACAGGGTGCTGGAGATCGGCTGCGGCAACGGTGGCGCGGTTTCGCTGGTGTGCGAACGGCTCGACGGCGGCAAGATCCTGGCCATCGACCGGTCCGTGCCGATGATCACCCTCGCGAAGCAGCGCAACGCCGCCCACATCGCCTCGGGCAAGGCCAGCTTCCGGGCCATCGACCTGATCGCGCTCAGCGTGAGCGACCGGTTCGACAAGGTGTTCGCGGTCAACGTGAACACCTTCTGGCGCCGGCCCGTGCCGCGCGAGCTGGCGCTCATCAAGAAGCTGTTGCGCCCCAAGGGAGTCCTGCACCTGTTCTTCGAGTCGCCCGCGCCGCGCGCCCAGGAGCTGGCCGGCAAGCTGGTCGCCGCGCTGGAGCCGAGCGAGTGGCGCACAACGGTCGCGCACGAGGACGGCATCCTGCTGAACGTGACCGCGCGCCCCTAAAGTTTGGCGACCCAGTCGGCCACGGTGGTCACGTCGGCCTGCTGCGGGAACACCTTTTCCATCAGGACCTGATGCACCTGCGGATCCGCGTCGAGGCAACCGTCGGCCAGGACGGTGAGGCCGAAGTCCAGATCGGCCGCCTGGCGCAGGGTGGACAGCACGACACCGCTGGTGGCGATGCCGGTCAGGACGAGGTGGTCGATTTCGCCCGCCCGCAGCACCATGTCGAGGTCGCTGCCGGCGAAGGCGCTCACGCGCCGCTTGGTGACGACGATGTCGCTCGGCTCGGGGGCCACCTCCGGATGGATCTGCATGGCCTGCTCGCTGCCGGGCGCGGCCGCACGGCCCGCGAGCCCGCCGAACATCCGGTTGCGCGCGCTGACCTCCGGAGCGCCGGGGCGGAACCCGACAACCGGGTAGATCACGGGAATGCCGGCCGCGCGCGCCGCGCCGATCGCGCCGCTCAGGCGGGGCAGATAGCTCGGATCGGGATAGCGGTGGACGACGGCGAGTTGGACATCCATGACAAGAAGTGCGTTTTTGGCCACGGGTGGGCCTCCTTTCGGTACCGCAAAATCATAAGTCATCATCTGATTACTTGGTACCGTGCGGGATGCCTTCGGAAAAGGCCGCCCCCAGGCGGCGCGATGCTGCCGCGACCCGTCAAGCGCTCCTGGAGGCCGCGCGCGACCGGTTCATGCGCCTCGGCTACGACCGCACGACGCTGCGCGACGTCGCCGCCGACGTCGGCGTCAACATCGCGCTCATCAAGCGCTACTTCGACTCCAAGGAGGGCCTGTTCAAGGCGGCGCTGGCGACCGCGCCCAGCTTCCCGGGCGACGAGCACCGGTTCCCGCGGGACCGTGCGGCGCTCGCCGAGGCCCTCGGCCACCAGCTGTCGGCGGGCGCCTGGCCCGAGTTCGGCGAGCATCCCGTGCTGATGCTGCTGCGGGTCTCCGGCGACGAAAAGGTCGACAGCCTGCGCCGGCAGGCCCTGCAGGACTTCAGCCGGCGGGTGCTCGAAGCAGCGGACGCAGGAGCGATCCCGGACGGCGACGAACGCCTGCTGCGCGCGCAGCTTGTGGTCGCGCTCGGGGTCGGCGTCGCCGTCATCCGATCCGCGGTCGGCCTGCAACCCTTGCGCGACGCGACATCCGCCGAGCTGGCCGGACCGCTGGGCGACGTAGTCAACGCCCTGCTGGCGCCTAGTCGTTGAGGATGACGACCTTGCCCTTGGCATGCCCCTCGCCCAGATAGCGCAGGGCTTCCGGCACCTCGCTCAGCCGGTATCGGCGATCGATCACGATCGTGACCTCCCCCGCCCGGCACAGCTCCACCAGCGGCCCCAGGTGCTGCGCGCCCATCCGGACCGCGAACACACGGATGTCCCTGCCCCCGCGGCGCCCCGTCAGCAGGATCTGGAGCAGCGTGCGCACCGATCCACCGACGTACATATAACGCCCGCCGGGGGCCAGGGCCCGGCGGTAGGCGGACACCGTCCGGAACGCCGCCAGGTCAAGGATCAGATCATAGAGGCGGCCGTTGCGGGTGAAGTCTTCCCGCGCGTAGTCGATGACGTGGTCGGCGCCCAGAGACCGCATGAACTCCAGCTTCTCGGCATTGTCCACGCCGGTGACCTCGGCTCCGTGCAGCTTGGCCAGCTGGATGGCAAACATGCCCGAGCCGCCGCCGGCGCCATTGATCAGCACCCTTTCGCCCGGCCGGACCCCGCCCCGCTCCACGATCCCCTGCAGGGCGATGGCCCCCGCCTGGGGCAGCGCGGCGGCCTGCTCATAGGTCATGCCCTCGGGCATGCGCGCCAGCACCTTCTGCGGCACGCACACATATTCGGCGAACCCGCCCTTGTGCGCGAGGATGTCGGCGAACACATCGTCGCCCGGCTGGAACAGCGTCGCCGAGCCCGGTGAACTGCCGCCCGTCGCCACCACCTGACCCGCGATGTCCGACCCGAGGATCCGGCGCGCCGGCCGCCACAGGCCGCCGATGCGCGAATACAAGGGCTTGCCGCGCAACACTTCCCAGTCGGACGCGTTGAGCGAGACCGCGTGCACCTTGACCAACACCTCGTCGTCCTTGGGCGTGGGCGTCGGGACCTCGGTCAGCGCAAGCACTTCCGGCGGACCGTATCGCGTGTAGACAACGGCGTTCACGTGGACAGGGTAGCCCGCATACGCTCATCATGTGCTCTACGGACGCGATCGGGAGCTGGCGGATCTGTCGGCGTTGCTCGAG
The DNA here is from genome assembly GCA_044869915.1 of Allorhizocola sp. Classification (GTDB taxonomy): domain Bacteria; phylum Actinomycetota; class Actinomycetes; order Mycobacteriales; family Micromonosporaceae; genus Allorhizocola. Next base: position 6,826 of record JBIOYB010000300.1, on the reverse strand, counting down.
CGCGCACGCGCCGGCCGGGGTGGCACGCTCGTGCTGCGCGGCGAGGTCGGCGTCGGCAAGTCGGCGCTGCTGGCGGAGGCTGCCACGATCGCGGTTTCCCGTGGCGTGCACGTGTCACGCGGATCCACATTGGACGGTCCCGATCGTCCGGTGCTCCTCATCGCCGACGATGCTCAACGGATGGACGAGCCGTCGTGGGCCGCGCTGACGTTCCTGGGCCGCCGGCTCCCGGCCGAACCGGTGCTGCTGCTGATCGCCGTGCGCGACGGCGCGCAGACCGAGCGTCGCCTGGCCACGGCCGGCCTGCCCGAGCTGCCGATCGGTCCGCTGGCCGATCCCGGCGCGGCGGCGCTGCTCGACCACACCGCGCCCGGGCTCGGCCCGGCCGCGCGGCAGCGGGTGCTCGCCGAGGCCATGGGCAACCCGCTGGCGCTGCTGGAGTTTGGGGTCGCGGCGGCGCGCCACGACCGTGGTGCGCCGCTGAGCGCCCGGGTCGAGCGGACGTTGGGTGCGCTGATCGCCGAGCTGCCGGCACGGACCCGGACCGTCCTGCTGGTCGCCTCGCTGGACGACGGCGACGGCCTGGACGAGATCCTTGCCGCGGCCGCAAGCCTCGACGCTGGTGTCAGTCTGGCCGACGTCGAGCCTGCCGTCGCCGCCGGGCTGGTCTCGGTGGACGACGGCTTCCGCCTGCGGCTGCGGCATCCGCTGCTGCGCCCGGCGCTGCGGCAGGGCGCGAGCCCGTCCGAGCGCGGCCGCGTCCACGGCGCGCTGGCGGGCGTGCTCGCGGCCGACCCCGATCGCCAGGTGTGGCACCGGGCGGCGATGGCAACCGGGCCCGACGAGGCGTTGGCGGGCGAGCTGGCCGGCGTCGCCGCGCGGACGCAGGCGCGCGATGCGGACGCGGCACGCGTGGCCATGGAGCGGGCCGCCGAGCTGAGCCCCGACCCGCGCCTGCGCTCAAGCCGGCTACTGCGCGCCCTCGAAATCGCCGAACAGCAGGGCCACCGCGATGGCGTCACGCGCCTCATCGACGGCCTCGACGCGACCCAGCTCGGGCCGTCCGAGCAGGCCCGCCTGTCGTGGATCGGCCAGACCGCGCTGGGCCGGCCGTGGACCGGGGCGGGCGGGACGACCATCGTCGACCGCACGGCGCACGAGGGCGACGTGGAGCGGGCGAAGGAGTCGCTGCTGTCCCTGGCCGTCCGGCTCTACTGGTCCAATCCGGACAGCCGGACCAGGCAGCTGCTCGCGGCGAGCGCCGACGGCCTCGAAGGATCCACATCGGACCCGCGCATGCTGTGCGTGCTCGCGGCGGCACAGCCGATCGAGCGCGGCGCCGAGATCCTCCGTGCGTTGCACGAACTGATGGGCCGGGTGGACGTCGCGCCGAGGGACCTTTCGCTGCTCGGTTCGGCCGCCACGGGCACGGGCGCGCTGCACCTGGCGGCGAAGTTCTTCGCGGCGGCGACCGTCGGGCTGCGCGCGCAGGAGCGCATGGGCACACTGAGCTGGGCGCTGATGGGCCAGGCCTGGACCGCGGCGCAGGTCGGCGACGTCCGCCTGGGCCTCGCGGTCGCGACCGAGGCCCGCGATATGGCCTCCGAGAGCGGCCAGCCGCTTCAGTCGGCGACGGCGGGGCTCGCGCTCGGACAGGTGGAAGCGTTGCGCGGCAACGAATCCGCCGCGCTCGAGCTGGCCGGGCAGGGCGAGCGGGCGCTGCTGGCGGCCGGAGCCGACGCCATGCTCGGCATGGTGGCCCTGGTGCGCGGCTGCGCGGCGCTCGGGTCGGGGCGCCCGGCCGAGGCATACAGACACCTGTCACGCCTCTTCGAGCTGCCCACACCGGTGCACCTCCAATCCGTGGCGCTGGGCCATCTCGCGGAGGCTGCGGTCCAATGTGGACAACTCGCCGGGCTGCGCCCGGTCGTGGACCGGTTGGGGCCACTCGCCGAGGCCGGCCAATCGCCGATCCTGGGCGTGACGCTCGCCTACGCCCGCGCGGTCCAGACCGACGACGGCTTCGCGGCCGCGCTGTCCGCCGACCTCGCCGACTGGCCGTTCGAGCGGGCGCGGCTGCAGCTGGCCTACGGGAGCTGGCTGCGCGGCCGGCGCAAGCAGGCCGAGGCGCGCCGTCAGCTGCGCTCGGCCGCGGCCGTGTTCGACGCGCTCGGCGCCCGCGCGTGGGGTGACCGCGCCCGGCGTCTCGCCGGTGGCCCGCAGCTCACGCCCGGCGACGCCCGCGAAGGGCTCACCCCGCAGGAGCTTCAGGTCGCGCGGCTGGCGGCCAAGGGGCTGAGCAACCGCGAGATCGCCGAGCGGCTGTCCCTGTCGCCGCGCACGGTCACGACACATCTCTCGCGCATCTTCCCGAAATTGGGCATTTCCTCCCGGCGCGAGTTGTCATTGGTGCAAGAAATAGATCCACCCGCGCAAAATACGTAGCCTTACGTACGCGAAAAGCGGGGCGCCGCTCATAGGTTCGTCGCATGGCTTATGACGTGCGCAACGGCAGCATCCCGTCCGTGTTGCTGGTGCACGACGCGTTCGCCGACACCTCGATCTGGGCCGCCACCATCGCGGCGTGCAGCCTGTCCGGCACCGACTGCGTGGCGGTGGCCAACCCACTGCGCGGCCTGGCCGCCGACGCCGGATACGTCGCCGCGCTAGCCGCGTCCATCGACGGCCCCGTCGTCCTCGTGGGCCACGGCTACGGCGGCGCCGTGGCCTCGGTGGCCGCCGCGGCCTCGCCCAACGTCGCCGGTCTGGCGTGCGTGGCCGGGTTCGCTCCGGACGCCGGCGAAAACTGCGTCGGCCTGCTCGCTCCCTCGGCCCTGTTTGAGGCGCTGCGCCCGCGCCGCATCGGGGATGTCACCGAACTCACCATCGACCGCGCTCGCTATCCGGAGATCTTCGCCGCGGACGTGGATCCCGGCGCCGCCCGAGCGGCGGCGGCCTGCCAGCGGCCCGTCGTGGCCGGCGCGCTCGACGAGCCCGCCGCGGTGGCGGGATGGCGTGGGCTGCCTGTCTGGTACCTCGTGGCCACCGCCGACCGCCTCCTGCCCGCCGAGAACCAGCGGGCGATGGCCGCCCGGGCCGGCGCCACGACCTTCGAAACCGACGCGTCGCACGCGGTCGCAATGTCGCGGCCCGAGGCGGTGGCGAGCCTCATCGCCGCGGCCACGGCGCGGTAGCAAACCGAACCACAAGGACCGGCTCAACGCCGACCTCCTCGAATTCCTTCAAACTCAGTGAGGCAAGAGCTATGACGACCACACCCGACACCATCGTGCTCATCCACGGCCTGTGGGTCACCCCGCGCAGCTGGGAAAACTGGGTCGCGCACTATGAGGCCAAGGGCTTCAAGGTGATCGCGCCCGCCTATCCCGGCTTCGAGATCGAGGTCGAGGCGATCAACGCCGATCCGTCCATCATGGACAACCTCACGCTCAACCAGATCGTCGTGCACCTCGAGTCCATCGTGCGCGAGCTGCCCACACCGCCGATCATCATGGGCCACTCGGCCGGTGGCGCGCTCACCCAGATCCTGCTCGACCACGGCTTCGGCGCTGCCGGGGTGGCGCTGTGCTCGGCGCCGACCGAGGGCGTGACAGTCGCGCCGCTGTCGCAGATCAAGTCCACCTTCCCGGTCCTGAAGAACCCGGCCAACCGCCACCGGGCGGTCGGCTTCGACTTCGACCAGTGGAACTACGCGTTCACCAACACCTTCCCCGAGGACGAGGCACGCAGGGCGTACGAGCGCTACGCGATCCCCGCGCCGGGTGGGATCGTGTGGAGCGGTGTGCTGGCCAACTTCCAGCCGGGGCACCAGGATGCTTGGGTGGACTACAAAAACGACAGCCGGGCGCCGCTGCTGTTCGTGTCGGCAAGCGAGGACCACATCATGCCGCCGAGCGTGCAGAAGTCCAACGCCAAGCACTACCGGTCCAACACCATCACCGAGGTCAAGGAGTACGCCGGCTTCTCGCACCTGCTGCCCGGCCAGCGGGGCTGGGAACAGGTCGCCGACGACGCGCTCGACTGGGCACTCCAGCACGCGGGCAAGACGGCATGACCGGGTTACCAATGGTCAGCATCACCCACATCGGCGGGCCGACCGTGCTCATCGAGTTCGCCGGCTGGCGGCTGCTGACCGACCCCACGTTCGACGCCCCCGGCCGCAGGTATGCCTTCGGCTGGGGGACGGCCTCGCGCAAACGGACCGGCCCGGCGCTCGCCGCGGCCGGTCTGCCGCCCATCGACGCCGTGCTGCTGACGCACGACCATCACGCGGACAACCTCGACGACGCCGGGCGGGCGGTGCTCCCGTCGGCCGGCGTCGTCGTCACCACCGTGGCCGGGGCTGCCCGCATCGGTGGGCGTGGTCTACGCCCGTGGGAGAGCATGCGGCTCGAGGCCGAGGGCAGGCCCGCGATCGAGGTGGTGGCGACGCCGTGCCGGCACGGGCCGCCGCTGAGCCGTCCGATCGTGGGGGACGTGGTCGGGTTCGCGCTGCGCTGGCCGGGCCAGCAGCACGGCCCACTTTGGATCACCGGCGACACCGTCCTCTACGGAGGTTTACGGGAGGTGGCCAAGCGGATGGACATCGGGACGGTGCTGCTGCACCTCGGCGGGGTACGGTTCCCGGTCACCGGGCCGGTGCGCTACACGATGACCGCCCGCCGGGGAGCCGAGCTGATCCGCCTGACCCGGCCGCACACCGTGATCCCCGTCCACTACGAGGGCTGGAGCCACTTCCGCGAGGGACGCGATCGGATCGAGCGCGCGCTCGAAGGCCTTGCCCCCACCGTGAAATGGCTGACGATCGGCGAATCGACGCTCGTTAACATTTGAACCGTACTCTCTGGTGATGCTGTTGGGGAGGCACACCGAGCTCGCGGCGCTGGCCGGCCTGCTGGACGGTGCGGCCGTCCAGCGGGGCGGGACCCTCGTGGTGCGGGGAGCGGCCGGCGTCGGCAAGAGCGCCTTGGTGGGCGCGGCGGTGGCCGAGGCGGCGCGGCGGGGGCTGCGTGTCCTGGCGACGACCGCCTTCCAGGCGGAGATCCACGTGCCGTATGCGGGGCTGCACGACCTGCTCGGCTCACCGTCCGTTGTGGACAGTGAGGCGCCGCACGGGGTGGCGCGGGCCGTGCTGGACCTGTTCACCGCGGGCGACAGCCCGCTGCTCGTGGTGGTCGAGGACGCGCAGTGGCTCGACCGGCCCAGCTGGGACGCGTTGACCTTCGCCGGGCGCCGGCTCGGATCCGACGCGGTCGCGGTGCTCATGGCGATGCGCGACGGGCCCGAGACAGACCAGCGGCTCACGGTGGCCGCGCTCCCCGAGCTGGCCGTCGAGCCGCTGGCGGAGGCGCCCGCGCGGGCATTGCTGGACCGGATCGCCCCGGGCCTGGCACCCGCGCTACGGGATCAGGTGCTCGGCGACGCGGGCGGCAACCCGTTGGGGCTCATCGAGTTTGGCGGTGCCGCGGCGCGGTTCGGCGCGGCGGCACTGGCTCCGTCGTGGCTGCCGCTGACGACACGGGTCGAGCACACGTTCACCGCCCTGGTCGCCGAGCTGCCCGCGGCGACACGGACCCTGTTGCAGGTCGCGGCGCTCGACGACGGCGACGACCTCGCCGAGATCCTGGCCGCGACATCGCTCGTGCTGGACGGGTCGACGGACGCCGATGTCGCCGCGGCCGCGCGGGCCGGGCTGGTCACGACCCAGGACGGCCGCCTGCGATTCCGCCATCCGCTGCTGCGCTCCGCGCTTCGCCAGGCGGCCACCACCGCGCAGCGGGTCCAGGTCCACGCCGCCCTCGCGCGGGTGACCGCCGGTGAACCCGACCGGTGGGTGTGGCACCAGGCCGCGGCCACGCTCGGCACCGACGAACACCTGGCCCGCGAGCTGACCGCCGCCGCCGATCGGGCCACACTGCGCGGCGCGCTGGACACCGCCGTCGCCGCCCTCGAGCGGGCGGCACAGCTCAGCGAGGACCCGGCCGAACGGGCCAGCCGCCTGATGACGGCCCTCAACCGGGTGACCGCCCGCGGCGACCACGAGACGACGATGCGGCTGCTGCGCCTAATCGACGAGGAACACCTGCGCGGGCCGGAACGGGCCCGCTTGGCCTGGTTCCGCGAGGGCTACCTGGGCGGCGGCTGGTCGGGCCCGGCCCGGATGAAGGGCTTCGCCGCGGCCGTCGAGGCCATGCGCGAGCAGGGCTACACCGAGCTGGCCTTCGACACGTTGCAGGCGCTGACCGTCCGCTTCTATTGGTCCAATCCCGACGATGAGATCCGGGGGATATTCCTGGCCACAGCGGAACGGCTCGACGTCGCGCCGGACGACCCGCGCCTGATCAGCATGCTGTCCTCCGTCGCACCCGTGGAGCGGGGTGTGGCCGTGCTCGAGCGGCTGACCGCGGCCCGCGACCAGACCGGCCACGTGCCCTACGGGCTATACCTGCTGGGCCTCGCGGCCACCGCCATCGGGGCGTTCGATCTGGCCGGCGATTTCCTCGTACCCTCGATAGAAGGTTTGAGAAAATCGGGAAATCTCGGGTTGCTTGCCCAGGCGCTGATGTCGCACGCTTGGTCCGCGGCGCAGACCGGCGACACCCGGGTGGGGCTCGTCGCGGCGGCCGAGTGCCGCGCGCTGGCGCTGGAGACCGGGCAGCCGAGGTGGGCGCTCACCGCCGATCTCGCGCGCGGGCAGGCGGAGGCGTTGCGGGGCAACGGCGACGTGGCACGAGAGCTGGCCGACGCGGGTGAGGCGGTGATCCTGCCGCTGGGCGCCCACCCGATGCTCGCCATGGTGCAACTG